>CAZKYN010000341.1:0-1522 GCA_964556675.1 uncultured Syntrophaceae bacterium | reverse complement strand
ATTATCTCGTATAATTATTCGATGCGGCGACTAATGAAGTGATTATCGGGTAACACTAAGGCCACCGGGAGCCAGTTTTTCGCTGATGGTTATACATAAAAAGATTTGATATCATCAAAATTATTGGCCATTGAATGCAATTTGTAATGTGGCATGCAGATAAAAAGTGTGAAAAGCAACACTTCAGGACGTACGCATCTCAGCACGTCATTGAGCCTCAAGAATCCTTATCGCGGGGGCTGCGTTTTGAACGGCAGCACCACCGCGCCGGCTTTCAACCCGTCCAAGTAGTCCGCCCATGTCTGCATCATCTTCCGGCGCTCTTCGAGATGCGCTGTCCGATTATAGGCCCGGCCGTTCGGATCCCTGACTGCGTGCGCAAGCTGGTGTTCTATGAAATCCGGCCGGATGTTCAAGACCTCATCGAGGATCGTCCTCGCCATAGCCCGGAACCCGTGACCCGTCATGGTGTCCTTATCGTATCCCATGCGGCGAAGAGCCGCTAAAATGGCATTGTTCGACATCGGACGGACAAAGGATCGTCCCGACGGAAAAACATACCGACTGTTGCCCGTGTATTCCTTCAATTCCGTTAAAATCTCAACGGCCTGTCGACATAAGGGAACGATGTGCGCCTGTTTCGTCTTCATCTTGTGAGCCGGTATGCTCCAGAGAGCCTGCTCAAAATCGATTTCGGTCCATTCCGCGTGCCTCAATTCTCCGGGACGGACAAAGAACAGGGGCGCAAGCCTGAGAGCGCACCTGACGACGAAATGCCCCTGGTAGCCGTCCATAGCCCTCAGAAGAGGCGCCACTTCCTTCGGATCAACGATTGCCGCCCGATGGGTCTCCTTCGGCTGAGGCAGCGCACCTTTCAAATCCGCCGATGGATCCCGCTCCGCCCTTCCCGTCGCCACGGCATATCGGAAAACCTGGCCGGCTATTGTCCGGATCCTGTGCGCCGACTCCAAGGCGCCGCGACTTTCCACGCGCCGCAGGACCGTCAGAAGCTCCGGGGCCTTGATTTCCATGATGGGGCGTTTGCCGATCCACGGAAACAGATCTCGCTCAAGGCGGCTCATGATCGTGGTGGCATGGCCGTCCGTCCAGTTTACTTTGAATTTCTCGTGCCATTCGCGGGCGATCACCTCAAATGTTTCCGTTTCCGCGGTTTCTGCCTGTTTCTGGGCCTTGCGAAGGGCGCCAGGGTCAATGTGATGAGCAACCTGCCTTCTGGCCTCGTCTCTCCTCGCCCTTGCGTCGGCAAGGGAAATCTCCGGATAGATTCCTAAGGATAGCAGCTTTTCCTTGCCGTCGAAACGGTAGCGGAACCTCCACCATTTTTGACCTCTTTCAGTAACGATCAGATAGAGGCCGTCCATGTCGAATAGTTTGTATGGTTTTTCCTTTGGTCTTGCTGTTCGGATTCTCAAGTCGCTCAGTGGCATAAATCACCTCGCCAGTGTCCGGGGAGTCGAATTGCGGACGAGCCCCTTCGAGTGAAGAGGCATCTCCCTTTTTT
>CAZKYN010000340.1:0-1581 GCA_964556675.1 uncultured Syntrophaceae bacterium | reverse complement strand
GTCCGTTACGGCGAAATCGGGCCTGTGATGCTCGGGCGGGATCATCATGACGTGAGCGGGACCGATTCTCCTTTCCGGGAAACCTCCAATATCAAGGACGGCAGCAATGTCATGGCAGATATGGCAGTACAGTGCTTTGCGGGAAACGCGGCCAGGGGAATGAGCCTTGTGGCGCTCCACAACGGCGGCGGCGTAGGGATCGGAAAGGCCGTAAACGGCGGTTTCGGTCTTGTGCTTGACGGCTCGGATCGGATCGACGAGGTGATCCGGAGCGCCATGATGTGGGACGTCATGGGCGGCGTCGCGAGGCGCGCATGGGCAAGGAACGGGCATGCCATGGAGGTCTGCCTGGAGTATAATAAAAAACAGGAAGAGGAAGCTCATATCACCATACCGTATATCCCCGAGGAAAGCCTGATCAGGGAAACAGTGGCCGCAGCTTTCAGAAAGAGAACAGGAGAAAAAAATGAATAAAATCGTTGAATGCGTTCCGAACTTCAGTGAAGGAAGGGATCTGGAAAAGCTGGAGAGGATCTTATTGCCCCTCAAAGCCGCAAAGAACTGCACGCTGCTGGATTATTCCTCAGACAAGGACCACAACAGGACCGTCGTAACGGTAATGGGAGAACCCCAAAGCGTAAAAAACGCCGTGATCGAAGCCATGGGGGCCGCGATCCGCGAAATCGATATGAACGGGCACAAGGGGGGGCATCCGAGGATGGGCGCCGTCGACGTCGTGCCTTTTATCCCCATCAAAGATATGACCATGGAGGAAGCGGTCCTTCTCGCAAGGGAGACAGCGGAGGAAGCGGCCGCAAAATTTGGGCTTCCAATCTATCTGTACGAGAGGGCGGCCGCATCTCCGGCCAGAGAAAACCTCGCCTCCGTCAGAAAGGGAGAATATGAGGGGCTGGCAGATAAAATGAAGCTGGACGAATGGAAGCCGGACTTCGGCCCAGGCCGTCCTCATCCGACGGCGGGAGCGACAGCCGTCGGCGCAAGGATGCCTCTGGTCGCCTTCAATATCAATCTCGGCACCGACAGGCTTGAAGTGGCGGATCGGATCGCGAAGTGCATCCGCCATATTTCGGGGGGATACCGGTTTACAAAAGCGATCGGCGTTGACCTGAAAGACAGGGGGATCGTCCAGGTGTCTATCAACATGACCGACTATACAAAAACGTCCCTCTACCGGGTTTTTGAAACCGTTAAATTCGAAGCCCAACGCTACGGCGTGCCCGTGGTCGGGAGCGAAATCATCGGACTCACGCCCATGGACGCCCTGATCGACGCAGCCGTGTATTATATGCAGATCGAAGACTTTGACAGCAAACAAGTCATAGAAAGCAGGCTCCTGGAATGAACGGGAGCAGTGGAGGAGACGCTATGAAAATTCATATGATCGTCCGGTCGGATCACATCCTTACCTGCAGCGAAAGGGAAGACGACAGGCAGCTCCTTGACGGAGACATTCTGATTTCCGACGGCAGGATCATCGGAACCGGCGAAGGAGACGTTCCGAAAGCGCTGGTGGATGACGATGCCGTCTATGTCGACGCAATCGGCAAAACGGTGACGCCG
>CAZKYN010000339.1:0-1599 GCA_964556675.1 uncultured Syntrophaceae bacterium | reverse complement strand
AGTCGACGGGACCAGCCGGACGCTGGAAGAGGTCGGCGCGGAGTTCAATGTGACACGCGAACGCGTCCGTCAGATAGAATCCAAAGCGCTGCGGAAGTTGCGTCATCCGACCAGATCGCGCCGGATAAAGATGTTCCTGGACATGTCCGTCAAGGAGGATTATGCGATCTGAGCCTTGGAAACCAGAGGAGTTGTGATAAAATATAAGCCTGTCCGTATTTCTGGGCAGGCTTTTTTATGGCCTTCGGGAGGGAGAATATGATTAAACGTATGCTCGTGATATCGATAGTGCTGGCCGGAATCGGAGTGGCTATTTTTGGTAATATCGCGAGGGCAGCGACAGAAGCGGAAGTGAAGAGTAATACCGCGAACAGTATTCGTAAGATCTATGAACAGCTTGTTGCCAAAAAAGATGTTCTGGAGGTGCTGGGCGGCATATCGGAGTCCGAACCGAAGGCGGACGAACTGGGCTGGCCGTATCTGGAATATTCCCAGACCTCGGCAGACGGAAGGAGATTTTATCTTTTGGTCCGGGCCCTGCCGTCTTCGGGTTTTGATTTTCACAGCAAGCTGGAAGGTTACCGCGAGTTCACCGATACGCTTTTGGACGTCAAGTTCATGGTTTATGTGAATAATCCGGAGGCGCTGGGCAGATTGGATATTTATGAAATGGTCAAGGAGGCGAGCACGGCGATCTATCCGGAGGAGGGTGACAACAGCCCCTTGAAAATGTCGGTGGTCCCTTCGCAGAACGAGTACAAGCTGCGGGACAAGATCGAGTTCGAGGTGTTCTTACGGAATGAAGGCAATGTTGGTCTTAAACTGAGAAAGCTGGACGAATCGTCCACTAACTGTTATTTCAACGGATCTTTGTGGGGCATGATGGATTCGGATTCTAAACCCGCATCGAGTTCTCGAAAGGAAGTTGTTCTGTCCCCGGGGCAGTCCTTCCAGAAGAGGTTCAGTGTCAGGGTGGAGAAAAGAGGGCGATTGGAGATACGGTGCACTTACGGACTGAGGTTCATGGGTAATTTGCCTACCGCTCGCGCCTTTGTCGATATTAGGTAAATTATTTATATATATATAGTTTTTTGCGTGTTGCAAATAAAGAAGGCCTGTGATATTCTTTTGAAATTGATTTTTTGTTTTTTGGGTTTTCGGGCCTATAGCTCAGTCGGTCAGAGCAGGAGACTCATAATCTCTTGGTCCCAGGTTCGAGTCCTGGTGGGCCCAGTGGTTCAACAGGCATCGCCTGCCGAAAATCTGGCAGCGAAGCGGATCATCCTGAAGCTTGTTATCTGGGGCGCCAGATAGTGCCGAGGGAGATAGATCAGGATTAATGGACACATAGCTCAGTTGGTTAGAGCGTTGCCCTCACATGGCAGAGGTCATAGGTTCAAATCCTGTACCGCCCACCATGGAAATTGCAGATCAAGGAAGGCTTAGCCAATGACAGTATAGAATGTAAGGATGGATGATGTTACGCTGGGAACGGTAAAGGCCACCTTAAGGTAGCTGGTTTTCCTGCAGAAAATCGATGTAGATCTGTACGAATACTATCGTGACTTGAAAGAAAAGCCGACACAATTCGAAGGGATG
>CAZKYN010000338.1:0-1621 GCA_964556675.1 uncultured Syntrophaceae bacterium | reverse complement strand
GGAAGAAGTCGAACGCGGCGAATTCCCTGATGAAGGCCATTCTTTCCATTGAATCGAGGCGCATGGTGCCGGGGATGCCCCGGCCCGGAACAGAGGAATGCCCGTTTCGCATCGCCGCAGCATACCATCGCGAACTTACCCGGGATTTTTCCACAACCGGCTTGCAATTTAATAACCCTTTGTTACAATACACGGAATTATGAACACCCCTGACACAATGGATAAAGTGGTCGCGCTCTCCAAACGGCGCGGTTTTATATTCCCTTCCTCGGAGATCTACGGCGGTTTGAGCGGAGCTTGGGATTACGGACCTTACGGCGTGGAGTTGAAGCGTAACCTGAAGAGCGCTTGGTGGAAGGCCATGGTCCAGGACCGCGACGATATGGTCGGGCTGGACGCGGCCATACTCATGCATCCGAGGACTTGGGAGGCTTCAGGGCATACCGCCAACTTTGCGGATATGCTGGTCGACTGCAAGAAGTGCAAGAAGCGTTTTCGGGCCGACCATGTGGGCGAACAGTGCCCGGAATGCAAAGGCCGGGAATTCACCGAGCCGCGGGCATTTAACCTGATGCTCAAGACCAACCTCGGCGCCATGGAGGATTCCAGTTCGGTAACGTATCTGCGTCCGGAGACCGCGCAGGGTATTTTTGTCGATTTCGCGAATGTCGTGGACGCAGTGCATCGGAAGCTCCCTTTCGGCATCGGCCAGATAGGGAAGTCCTTCCGCAATGAGATCACGCCTGGTAATTTTACGTTCCGCACCCGCGAGTTCGAGCAGATGGAGATCGAGTATTTCTGCCGGCCCGACCAGGCGGAGGAGCGATACCAGCACTGGATCCAGGCGCGTCTTAACTGGTATTTGGAATTGGGTTTGAGTAAAGATAAATTGAGACTTCGTCCGCATGCCAAGGATGAGCTGGCGCATTACGCGGCCGGCTGCACCGACATCGAGTATCTGTTCCCGTTCGGCTGGTCGGAGCTGGAAGGCATCGCCAACCGGACGGATTATGACTTGAAGCAGCACGCCCAGTTCTCCGGCAAGGACCTGACCTACCGCGACCCGGTGACCAATGAAAAGTTCTTCCCGTACGTGATCGAGCCTTCCGGCGGATGCGACCGGGGCGCGCTGGCCTTTCTGGTCGACGCCTATCACGAGGAGCAGGTCAAGGACGAAACGCGCGTGGTCATGCGATTCCACCCGCGGCTGGCGCCGGTCAAGGTGGCGGTCTTCCCGCTTTTGAAGAAGAATGAAGGCTGCGTGGCCATGGCCAAAGACATCAAACAAGGTCTGCAGAAGGGATGGAACTGCACCTACGATGACACCGGGGCCATAGGCAAGCTGTACAGGCGTCAGGACGAGATCGGCACGCCTTTCTGCGTGACGGTCGACGTTCAGTCGCTGGAGGACCGTCAGGTGACCGTGCGCGACCGCGATACCATGCAGCAGGTGCGGGTCCCGGCGGATGCTTTAAAGGCTTATCTCGAAGAAAAACTGGGTTAGCAATAATAAGTATCAATGGCCCGGTCGGTGATCTTTTCAGTGTCGGATCTATCCCGGCCCAATGTGGGCTGGAACGATATCGAGCGGTTCGCAAGGGGCAGAAGGCAGGCAAAGTTA
>CAZKYN010000337.1:0-1693 GCA_964556675.1 uncultured Syntrophaceae bacterium | reverse complement strand
TGACCTCCCCAGGAACGCAGCGCATGCTTCCCTGCGCGCGAATGCAGGCGTTCTCCCGTCGTTAAAATAATAATGGCTTCCATGCCGGGGATCTTTTCCAGCATTTCCAGCCCTTTCTGAGGCCCCAGGACAAAAGGGATCTTGGCCCAGGCCTGCGCCGCGACCGGGTCCGGGTAAATGATCGTCACCGAAGCCACGCCTTCTGTCGGATGACCGGTACGCGGATCAAAAATATGGTGGTACCTTTTGCCGTCCTGGATAAAAAAACGCTCATAATCACCCGACCCCATCACGGCCGTGTTTTCGGCCGGGACATAACCCAAAAGGCCGTCGCCGCGCGGGTCCCGCACCCCGACCCGCCACTGTCGACCTCCCGTCCTTCCCAGCGCGTAAATGTCCCCGCCGGCATCGACCAGGGCCGATCTCACGCCCCGCGACTTCAATACCCGCACCGCTTCGCTTAAGGCATATCCCTTCGCGATACCGCCCAGGTCGATGCGGACACCCGCTTGATCTTTTTCCAGCTTCCCTTCCCGGAACGAAAGGTGTTGGGAACCCACGACCTTAAGAGTATCGCGGACCTCTTGTCCTGTCGGGAGCCGCGGCGCCTTGCTGTAAAATCCCCACAACTCCGACAAAGGCGCGACGGTCATATCAAACGCCCCCTGTGAATCCCGGCTGATCTGCAGCCCCAGCCTTACCAGGGAAAGTATCTCCTCGTCAACAATGGGAACGCCTGCGTGATTGAAGGAATAAACCGGACTTTTATCATTCAAGGCATTGAATTTGGCATCGATCTCGGCCACGCGGTCCAAAGCCGCGTCGATCGCGCTGGACGCCCGCTCCGCGGGGCCGGGCACGCTGATGGCCACATAGGTGTCCATCAAAAAACGGGTCTTTTTCTGCATCGGGGATCGCGGCGGGGTCAAGGTCCCGGTCGACCAGCACGCCAGCATTATCAACAAGATCGTTGCGGAAAGGATTGTGCCGAACTTCCGGAAGCTCATCTGGCGACCTTAAGCCCGGCCTCGATCCTGATCAAGGCGAACGCGCCTTCAGCTTCCAGATAGAACCGGGTGATGAAGTCGCTGGCCAGATGTATCAGCCTGGACCAGCCCCTGGCCCTGCCCATATCCAGCTTGCGGACTATCTCGTTGGCGATATCCCAGAACACGGGGATGGCCATCCAGGACAGGGAAAAGATCTTGGCCACTCTCTCGCCGGAAATGCCCAGGAGCTTCAAAGGCGCCAGCAACCTGGCCAAAGCCTGTGCCAGCTGGGCCGGCGAAGTCGTCCGGACCAGTAAAGCGCTGAACAGGATCAAGAGCACGATCCGGCAGGCAAAGAAGGCCCCTGCCGTCAGCCCTTCGACAGTGATCCGCACCAACGCTATATCCAGGAGCACATGCGACCCGGAATCAAAGAACAGCGGGAACCAGAAAGAGACCGCCACCATGAAAGCGCAGCGGCTGACCGTCGAAAAAAGAAAAACAAAAGGGGTCCTCGACTGCCCGGCGACCAGGGCCAGAAGGATCCCCAGCCCCGCATAGAACCAGAAATTATTTATGACGAGCACGCCGAGGGAAAGCAGGAATATCCCGGCGATCTTCCATTCCGGCGCCAGCCGGTGGACCGGTGAACGGCCCTCCACATAGTGGCTGAATTGAAGGACCTCGCGCCCCAGGCCTATATC
>CAZKYN010000336.1:0-1713 GCA_964556675.1 uncultured Syntrophaceae bacterium | reverse complement strand
GAGGACAAGCTCAAGAAGTTCGGGGACCGCCAGAGCCACCACGTCTTCCTGGAACCCGACGGGCTGGAGACTCCCATCGTGTACCCGAACGGGATCTCGACCGGGCTGCCCGAAGACGTGCAGGAGGCGTTCGTGCGGACGATCCCGGGGCTTGAGCGCGCCGAGTTCCTCCGCTACGGCTATTCCATAGAGCACGCCGTGATCTATGCCGAAGAGCTCAAGCCCACGCTGGAGTCCAAACGCATCGGGGGCCTCTTTTTCGCCGGGCAGGTCAATGGCACCACCGGCTACGAGGAGGCCGCGGCGCAGGGCCTGATCGCCGGCATTAACGCGGCGCTCCTGGTGCAGGGCCGGGAGCCGCTGGTCCTGGGTCGGGACGAGGCGTATATAGGCGTGCTCATCGATGATCTTATCACCAAGGGCACCAACGAGCCTTACCGCATGTTCACCTCGCGCGTGGAGTACCGGCTGCTGGTGCGGGAGAACAACACCGACCGGAGGCTGGCGCACCATGCCCGTCGGCTGGGGCTGATGAGCGAGGAGGCTTTTGCCGTCATTGAGCGCAAGTACTCCGCTGTCGATGCCGGCATCCGGAGGCTGGCTTCCAGGAAAGCGGCCCCGGATGAGATCAACGAACTGCTGGAAATAGCCGGCTCCGCCCCGGTGGCGGGCAGCACCGACCTGCTGCATATCCTGCGGCGGCCGGAGATCTCTTTCGGCATGCTCTCCAGCCTGGACGAGGAGCTGCGGCAACTGCCGGCGGAAGTGGTGGAACATATCGAATATGAGGTCAAGTACGAAGGGTTCATGGACCGGCAGAAGAAGGAAGTGGAGAAGTTCCGCCACCTGGAGAATATACGGATCCCGGAAGGGATGGATTACGGGGCGGTGCCGGGGCTCTCGATCGAGGTCCGCCAGAAACTGCTGCATTTCAAGCCGGCCACCCTCGGCCAGGCTAACCGTATTTCTGGGATCACCCCGGCCGCCATCTCTATCTTGATGGTATACCTGCGCCGTTTCTTCGCCCAGGACCGCGGCGATGAAAATACAGCCTGATCTTTCTTTCAAGCCGGAGAGGTTGAGTTATAATAAGTCCCGTGCTTGGTCGAGGGATGGAGATGCCTAATATGCCGTCGAGCCTGTTCAAACATCCGGTCTTCAAATTACTGGTGATCGTCCTGATCCTGGCCCTGGCCTGGTGGCTGGGCAAAGCCTTTTTCGTCAATGAGCAGGCCATGCGTGACTTCTTCGGCCGTTTCCCTTTCTGGCTGGCGGCGTTCCTGCTGACATTCCTTTATATTGTGGCCTCTTTTGTGCCTTTCGACGTGAAGGATATCCTGAAGATAGCCGGGGCCATCATGTTCGGGATGTGGTGGAGCACTCTTTTCATCTGGACAGCGGAGATGATCAATAACGCGATGCTCTTTCACCTCTCGCGCGGCCTCGGGCGGGAGTGGCTGGACCGGAAGTTCGGCCTTAAAGGCCAGGACCTCGGCTGGGTCGCCAAACTGTGCGGTGTCTGGCAGATATTCGTCCTGCGTATATTGCCGCTGGTGCCGTTCCGGCTGCTGGACCTTGCCTACGGATTGACCACGGTATCTTTCCGTCGGCATTTTACGGTCTCGGCCGTGGCTTCGCCGATACGGGTCTTCTCGATGGAGTCCATCCTGGCTGTGGTCGGCGGAGCGGTGTTCGAACCGGAGAAGGTGATGA
>CAZKYN010000335.1:0-1736 GCA_964556675.1 uncultured Syntrophaceae bacterium | reverse complement strand
CGACCTTGAGCGGACGCAATACGGCCATCACGCGCGGCGCGGTCCGGTTAAGCTCTTCGCGGATGCAGAACTCCAGCAAGGACAGGTCGATCATGTTCTCGACCTTCCCCACGCCGATCCGCCGGCAGAACTCGCGGATAGCGGAAGCCGGATATCCGCGGCGGCGCATCCCGGATATGGTAGGCATGCGGGGGTCGTCCCAACCGCTAACAAAACCGCCTTGTACCAATTCCAACAGCTTGCGCTTGCTCATGACCGTATAGGTCAGGTTCAGCCGCGCGAACTCGTATTGATGCGGCAGAGGCCGCGGCAGGTCCAGGGATTCCAGTATCCAGTCATAAAGCGGGCGGTGGACCTCGAACTCCAGCGTGCAGATGCTGTGCGTTATCCCCTCGATGTAATCGCTCAGGCAATGCGCGAAATCATACATGGGATAAATGCACCACGCCGAACCGGTCTGGTGATGTTCGGCATGCCGGATACGATAAAGTATGGGGTCCCGCAGCCAGACATTGGGCGAGGCCATGTCGATCCGGGCCCGCAAGGTCCGGGTCCCGTTGGGGAACTCGCCGGCCTTCATGCGCCGGAAAAGGTCCAGACTTTCCTCGACCGGACGGTTGCGGAAAGGGCTCTCCACGCCCGGCTTATCGGGAGCTCCACGGAACTTGTCCGTGTCTTCCGGGCTCAGGTCGCAGACATAAGCCTTGCCTTTCCTGATCAGATCGACGGCAAACTCATAGATCTGGGCAAAATAATCGCTGGCGAAAAAGGGTTCGGCCTCCCCCCGGTCGACCGGCCCCAGGACGAAATCCTTGCGTCCGTTGACCTCTTGGGCCTGAGGGGTCGCTCCTTTGGCTTTTAACCCCAGGCACTGGTCGGCCCAGCCCTGGATGAGCCATCTGACGTCCGCCGTGATCGAATCAACGTATTCGACGTCCTCCTTGGTGGGGTTGGTATCGTCCATCCGCAGGTTGCAGCGGCCGTTGTTCTCGCGGGCTATCCCGAAATTAAGACAGATGGATTTGGCGTGTCCGATGTGCAGATAGCCGTTTGGTTCGGGCGGAAAACGCGTGACCACGCGGCACTGGTGCTTGCCGGTCTTTACATCTTCGATAACAATGTCGCGGATAAAATCCGACGGCTTGTTCTCAGCGGGATTCTCCATGGTTTTCCTTCCAGTGTCCGAACGGGTTTTCTAATAAAACACGGGGGTTATTATATTGTAAAGGGGGTAAATATCAAGAACGGCGACACAGGAAAGAAAGTGTATTAAATATAACTACCTTCTTTTAAATGAACTATTTACATCCCAGGCCGCTAACCGGCTAGGTCCACAGGCTATTTCGACGTTACAGCCTGTTCGAGCCTCTGAAATATAAAATCATCCTTAAAAGGTTCCGCACATCATCGACCGAACCTAGATAATATTCGGCCTTCGATCTTTCGCCGGCAAGACCGACTTTTATTGTCAAACCCGCATCTTTGACGGCCTCAAATGCCGACTCGTCCGTCCGGTCATCGCCGATATAGACCGGAACACATTTTCCCTTGCACCACAGCCGCAACAACCTCCGCACCGCCCGTCCTTTGTTCATGGCCTGGGACGGCATGATCTCGACCACCTTCTTCCCGGATATGACAATAAGCTTATCCTCATTTACCGCGGGATCACAGATATCGACCACTGCCCTTTTTACCTTATCTTCAGCGCATGGGGGAGCTTTCCGGTAATGGAT
>CAZKYN010000334.1:0-1743 GCA_964556675.1 uncultured Syntrophaceae bacterium | reverse complement strand
CAAAACATTCATCCTCGAGCTCGCCGGTTTCGACGACGATGTGCTTCACTCCCAACTCGCCTGCCAGCTCCCCGGCGAATACCAGCTCGTCGGGTGTGTAAGTCTCGGACGCGGCCGTTGTGGCCACCACGCGGTCCGCTCCCAGGACGTCAACGCACATCTTCAGCAAAAAAGCCGAATCGGCGCCGCCCGAGAACGCGACCATAACCCTGTCATGCGATCGTATGATGCTTTCGAGCCTTGCGAGACTGCCGTCCGTTGTCATGCCGTACTCCCCGGCCTGCAGAAGGTATTGAGCCAGCGATACTTTCCAGGATTTAACGCTACGGCCTTCATCCCATCGTCCTAAATTGAATAATCATCGCCGCATGCTCCGGACTGTTTTTTATTTTTATATTTCCTTATAAGGTCATCCAGCGTAAAGGTATCAAGAAATTCCAGCATCAATGAGCTCATCCGCCTCCACACATCACGCGTGGGGCATTCCGTCGAGCGTCCGCACACCGACGGGTTCATCACGCAATCAACAAGGCTCATATCGCCCTCAAGGGGTTCGATAATCTGCCGGAGCGTTATTTGCGCAGGGTCCCTGCTGAGGATATACCCGCCATGGGCGCCCCGATACGCGGTCACGAGCCCCATGGCTTTCAGAGGGATTATTAACTGGCTTAAATATTTTTCCGATATCTCCTCCGACCTGGCTATGTCCTTGAGAAAAATGGGCTCTTTTTTCTCGCTGGCACCCAAAGCCAGCATCAGCCTTACACCATATCTGTAACGGGTGGAAAGTCTCATGGATGGATCTCCTTGGAGATTATATACTAGTAAATTACTAGTATTATAGTCAAGCCTGGTGTTTTTTTGTCAACATTTTTTATTCAAGTATGCCCCCCTTGATTCTCATCGCCATAGTAACGATCCTGTTTGCATACCAACATACATTTGATTGCCATTCGTTTCATGGTCCTCCGCGAAATTGTTATTTTGGCCCGTTCAGACCGAACAGCCATGTCGACAGGTATCTCTCGCCCGTATCCGGGAGAAGGACAACGATCGTCTTCCCGGCCGATTCCTTTCGTTTCGCCACCTTGAGCGCTGCCCATAATGCCGCACCGCTGGAAATTCCCGCAAGAATGCCCTCCTCCCTGGCGAGACGGCGCCCCGTTTCCCCGGCGTCCGTGTGCGCGACAGTAATAATCTCATCCACCGTGTTTCTGTTGAAGATCTGCGGGACAAAGCCGGCGCCGATTCCCTGGATCTTATGGGGACCGGGATTGCCGCCGGACAGCACCGGGGAATCCGCCGGCTCGACCGCGATTATCCTGACCGACGGCTTTTTCTTCTTGAGCACTTCGCCCACGCCGGTCACGGTGCCGCCCGTGCCCACTCCGCCGATGAAGACGTCAACGGCGCCTTCGGTGTCGTTCCATACTTCTTCCGCCGTCGTTTTCCGGTGAATCTCCGGGTTCGCCGGGTTGTTGAACTGCTGGGGCATGAAGCTGTTCGGCGTGCTCTTCACCAGCTCTTCCGCCTTCGCGATAGCGCCCTTCATCCCTTTTGCACCCTCGGTAAGGACCAGCTCCGCGCCGAATATCTGCAGCAGCTGCCGCCGCTCGATACTGAAGGTGTCCGGCATGGTGAGTATAAGCCGGTACCTTTTTGCCGCGCAAACAAAAGCAAGCGCGATCCCGGTATTTCCGCTCGTCGGCTCGATGATGACCGTGTTGTCGTTGATCTTCCCTT
>CAZKYN010000333.1:0-1786 GCA_964556675.1 uncultured Syntrophaceae bacterium | reverse complement strand
GGGCGAATTTGTCCATCGCGCTCGTGAACGAGAAATCCGCTTCTATCGCGCCGGACACGGCCCCGAGCACACCCAGGACCGCGTTCTCGACCGGCTTGCCCTGGCGCTTCCGGTCCTTGCCGGAACGGCCGCCAGACAGGCTGATGTGCCCCGCCACCTTTAGCACATTGGCCGCGGACAAAAGCTGGGCATTCAGCCCCAGCCGCCCTTCATCGTCCCCGGCCTGGACCCGGGCGTCCATGTCCTTCGCCGCCCAGTTCAGCCAGCCCTGCGCCTTCAATGAATCCCCGACGAACGGCAGGTCCATCCCGGCCAGCGAGGCGCTGACCAAGAACGATGTCTTCGCCGGAGTCCCCGTCAAAGGCACATCCCGCAGGGCACCGCGGATATCCTTGACCGCCCATTCGCGGCCTGAAGCCTGGTCCTTGAGCCGGACCTCTCCGCCGGAGACCGACAAGGCCTGGACGACCACCGGGACCGGTGCGGACGCTGTCCCGGCCGGACCGGACCCCGCGGGCCGCGCTGCCCCTCCGGCGGGGCGCGGCAGCGCCAGCTTGGCGTCCGGCCCCCGCTCGAGAAAAAGGACCGGGCCGGTCAACTCGGCCGAAATGATCCTGAGCCGTCCGCGCAGGATGGCCAAAGGATCGATCGCGAGCCTGGCCCGCTGTATCCCCAGGAGCCCCTCCGCCGAAAGCCCGTCCAGGACCACGACGGCCGGCACCCTGACCCTGATCGCCTGCACCGTGACTTTCCGGTTGGTCAAAGAGCTCGCCTGTTCGTTAAAGAGCCGGCGCCCGTTGAGGGCCAGAAAAATATACATGCCGGCCAGCAGTACCGCTACGGCCAAGAGGGACCACAAAAAGACTTTCTTCCATATCGCCATTCCCAAACGCCTTTTTAGCCATCCCGCCGCCGCAGCCGCCACCGGCAACATGCCGCACGGCCGGGATCGCCGGACAGCGCGAAACCGGCCGCGAAGAAGAACGTCCCCGGCCCGGATCGAACGGGCGACCTACAGCTTAGAAGGCTGTTGCTCTATCCAACTGAGTTACGGGGACAATTACCTTAATATCCTGTCAGAAAAATTGTCCCCCAGTCCTGCGAGCCGACCTGTCCTGGCGAGCAGGGCGGGGACACTGCCTTGATATCTTTTCAGAAAGCTCGTCCCCCAGTCCTGCGAGCCGACCTGTCCTGGCGAGCAGGGCGGGGACCTTTAATGCGCTTGGCCTCAAAAAAGACAAATATCTCGGAAAAACATTACCCGCACGCAGCAGTACCAAAAGTGGTCAAAAATATATCACAAAAGCCGCGGTTGTGTGGGAAATTTTATCCCGCGCTCAGCTTTTCCTGGCCGGCCGCCGTTCGAACAGGTCCTCCACCGCTTCGTCCCACCCGAACCGCTCCTTGATGCGCCGCCGCGCCGTGTCGCGGACCGAGACCATCCAGCGCGGGTCGCGGTCCATGAGCCCCTTGACCTTGACCACCGCCTCGACCCAGGCGTCGCGCCGGCCGGCCGGGAGCACGTACCCGGTCTCATCAGGGCTGATGATCTCCTGCGGCCCCCCGACATCCGTGACCAGCGCGGGAAGCCCGCAGGCCTGCGCCTCCAGCACGGCCATGCCGAAGGTGTCCATGGTGCTGGGGAACACGAACAGGTCGGAAAGGGAATACACCACCGGCAGGTCCTCCCGCGCCACGGGGCCGGTCAGTTTCACCCGGCGGTCGTCATCGAAGGCCCGGCGCAGGCCCTCCATCTCCGGCCCGTCGCCGCAGATGATCAGGTTCA
>CAZKYN010000332.1:0-1797 GCA_964556675.1 uncultured Syntrophaceae bacterium | reverse complement strand
CAGGATGATATCCGCAAAAAGAGTGATGTCGAATCCCGCGCTGATTCTGGCTGTTTCCTCACCGATAATGGCCCGCGAGGACAGGGACAGACCACTGCCTCCATACTGTTCCGGGAAGAAGGTCCCGAGGAAACCCAGTCGGCCCATTTCTTCGATCAGAGCCCTGGGCGGCTGTCCGTCTTTTTCCATCTTTTCCGCAATCGGCTCCAGTTCCCGTGCAAAAAACTTCCGGATGCCGTCCTTAAGAAGTCGTTCTTCCTCTGTCAGCACTTCAATCATTTTTCTTACCCTTTTAAAGATGAAATATTATTTTTCGACACATCTGTCCAAAATAGATCTGTGAATTGAAAAGGGCGCCCACAATCAGGTAGAAGTTTCTTCGCCAAAAGAAAAACCAAAACCTGAAAGGAGAGGCACCCTTGGCGAACAGATTTAACAGTATCTTCGGTCAAATTCTACACCTTTTTTCGAAACGCGAGTTCTTTGAAACCGTTTATGAAACCCGGGCCGAACGAGGCGCCAAGGGCTTTAGTTGCTGGGACCAGTTCGTGGCGATGCTGTTTTGCCAGCTTGGTCAGGCTCATTCTTTGAGAGAGATCTGCGGTGGCCTGGCCAGTTGCTTTGGAAAAGCGAAGCACCTGGGACTACAGGGGGCCCCAAAGAGATCAACGCTATCGTATGCCAACGAGCACCGACCCTGGCAGCTCTACGAGAAGATCTTTTATCAGCTCCTTTACAAGTGCCAGGGGCAGTTGGATGTAGGCAAGCGCCGGTTCCGGTTCAAGAACAAGCTCTTCAGCCTGGATGCGACCGTGATCGAGCTGTGCGCGAGTCTTTTCGACTGGGCCAAGTTCCGGCAGACCAAGGGGGCCGTAAAGCTTCATCTGCTTTTGGATCATGACGGCTACCTGCCGGTATTTGCCAATATCACCGACGGCAAGGTCCACGAAGTCAAGGTGGCCCAGAAAATGACCTTTCCAAGTGGCTCGATTCTGGCGATCGACAAGGGCTATACCGACTTCGAGCTGTTTTGGGACTGGAGCCAGGCTGGCGTTTTTTTCGTTACCCGGCAGAAGAACAATGCCCATTACCGGATCGTGGAGAACAAGCCCGTCCCAAAGAATCGGAACATCCTGAGCGATCAGATCATTGCGCTCGAAGGATTCTACTCGCAAAGGAAATATCCCGGCCGATTGAGGCGCCTGGAGCTCTGGGACGATCAAAACGAGAGAACCATCGTCCTGCTGACCAACCACTTGGCGTTCGGGGCCACGACGATCGCGGCCATCTACAAGGATCGCTGGCAGATCGAGATCTTTTTCAAGACCATTAAACAGAACCTCAGGATCAAAACCTTTGTGGGGACCTCGGCCAATGCGCTGATGATCCAGATTTGGACAGCATTGATCTCCATCCTGGTATTGAAGTACCTGAAGTTCAAAGCGACCTACCAGTGGTCCCTGTCCAATCTGGTGGCGCTGCTTCGCTATAACCTGTTCACGTACAGGGATTTATGGATCTGGATCAATCAGCCGCATGAGCCACCGCCAATGATGTCCATGGCGGAGCAACTCTCACTGAATTGGACAGCATAAAAAGTAGTACTACAAAAAAAAGGCAACCTGATTTTCAAAGAGCGTTATAACCCGTCCAAGTAGGTGATTTCTCAAACGCCCACGGACGATTTTCAATTATCTTGGACAGCACTGAGCCAAGATAATGAATACGCTGCCACGGCAACCAGCAGTGGTCCGTGTCTTTTAGACAGGAAACAGGGAAACATAAGTGGAAAACCGT
>CAZKYN010000331.1:0-1834 GCA_964556675.1 uncultured Syntrophaceae bacterium | reverse complement strand
GATATCCATGGACATAAGCGTGTTCGCCCAGTGCGGTCTTGGAGGCCAGCTCCGGAGGCCGGACGATGATTTCGGCCCCTCGCTTCCTGCCGATTTCCATAATCCTTTCATCGTCGGTAGAGATATAGACTTTATCAACGCGTCGGGCATGAAGGGCCGCCAGAAGCGGGTATTCCATAAGGGGCCTGCCCAGAACAGGGTAGAGATTTTTCCCCGGGAAACCGACGCTTCCCTTCCGTCCCAATAATAAAGCTGCGATCATGAACTATATTCTCCTCCTATTTGCTCGTCGGTTTTTTAACAAAATCGCTCAGCCGCTTCGCCGCCTGCAGCAGGTCCTGCTTTCGAAAACCGAAAATCTCAGGCTTAAGGCAAGTGATGCCGAAAACGGCAGCTGAATAGAAAACTCCGGACAGAGGGACTCCTGCGACAGGATGGCCAATGAAGTGCGAAACAGCGCCTGACACAATGTACGCAAGCCCGACCAGGATAGACATGCACAGGGCTTGGTGCAGCAGAAAGCGCCGATAATTGAGATTCAGCAATCTCGTATTGAAATATAACTGCACGTTTACGGCAATTATATTGATGATCACCATTTTGGCGGCCAAGCCGGTAGCGCCTGCATTCAGCCCGAATTTGTCGGGCGGCGCTATCATGAAATAGGTCGTCGGCACGCCCACGAGCGAAAAGAACACGGCGATATTTCTGTAGAGTCTGGTCCTCCCGGTTGCATAAAAAAGCGAACTCGTTAGCTGTCCATATGTTTGATGGATGGGGTATAGCGCCATAATGGCCACGGCCAAAATACCACCTTGGAACGCCTCTCCCCCGATGATGCGCACGACGCTTTTCGCCTGAACCATGATGAAGCAGGAAAAAAAAGCCGCGATCGTAAACAGCATCGGGACGTATCTTTCAAAGAGGCGCCTCATTTCGCCGATGTTTCCCGTGCCGTGCAGAATGGAATATTCCCTCATCAGGAGCGGAGTCATTGCGCCCGTAAACAGGAAGCAGATCGCCCCGATCTGGTAGGAAAGGCTGTAGAAGCCTTGCTCAATACTGCCTCCGTAATACTGAAGCAGCCAGCGACCGAAGAGCCCTTCTACCAGTGCGACAAGCGCAATGATGAAGATCGGGTGGCTGTAATCGAAGAAGGTTCCGCCATACTTCTTTATGAACTTGAGCGACAGGGTTATTTTATCTCTCGTGAGAGAGACATGCTTCCCGATGATCAGGGCCAGTACGGCGATCAGGAAGACAAGAATGAAATAGTTGTATAAAAAGAACTGGGGCAGATACAGCATATGAAAGAGGTAGAGCAGCAGAATGATCGCAAGCCCCAGGATCCGCTGCAGCATGCGCGCTTTCTCGGCCGGTACCGTGATACCGTATGCGTCGGCCATTCCGGAGATGATCTGGACTGCCCAGCTTAACAGACCCCAGCCGGCCGCCAGATAGATGTAGACCATGGCCTGTCCCAGCCAGATCGTATCCTGGAGACCCATCAGATGCACCACGGCGACGAAGCCGATGATCAGCAGGGAGATGATGAAAACAAAGCCGGAATAAAACAGAACCAAGCCGAAGTCGGTCGGTCTCCGGGAAACATTCGTGAAGTAGCAGGTGGAGGTCCCCATGTCCAAAAAATTGATGATCTGCGTGAAAAAGTTGGTAAGAAAGTTGAAATCGCCGTATGCCTTTGGCCCCAGCCCCCTCGGAATGATCAACTGAGTGATTACGCTGATGACCAGCCCGATGAGGTTGGAGGAGAGCTTGAAGAAATATCTTTTATTCAGAGAGTCCGCACGGAAAGCGCCGCCCTCATCACTCG
>CAZKYN010000330.1:0-1844 GCA_964556675.1 uncultured Syntrophaceae bacterium | reverse complement strand
CCAGCTGCTGATGGGTCGTCGAAGCAGGATGAATCACCAAACTCTTGGCATCATCCTCATTTATTTCGTTCTGGGTGGCGCTGGGGAAGGCGATATCACATTTAACCCCCCAAGGCCTCTTGTTGGCGACGTATTCGCACTTGAACTCCTTGGCGCACTCCTGGATGCGGCCCCTCCTGACGTTCTTGATGTCCATGACGGTGGCTAATTTCTTGCTGTCGATGCCGTTCTTGTCATAAATGAACCCGTTGGAATCTGACAAGGTCACGACCTTGGCCCCCAGTTCGATCAATTTCTCCACGGTATATTGAGCCACGTTACCTGAACCAGAGACAGCGCAAACCTTGCCTTTGAAAGATTCGCCCTTGGTCTTCAGCATCTCCTGGACAAAATAAACACACCCGTAACCGGTGGCTTCGGGGCGTATCAGGGAACCTCCCCAGTTAAGCGACTTCCCGGTCAACACGCCGGTGAACTCGTTACGGATCCTCTTGTATTGCCCGAACAAGAAACCTATCTCCCGGCCGCCGACACCGATATCGCCGGCAGGCACGTCCGTATCCGGCCCGATATAACGCTGCAGCTCAGTCATAAAGGACTGGCAAAAACGCATCACTTCGCTGTCTGACTTGCCCTTGGGATCGAAGTCTGAACCACCCTTACCGCCGCCCATGGGGAGCGTAGTCAAGGAGTTCTTGAAGACCTGCTCAAAGCCGAGGAATTTCAGGATGCTCAGGTTGACTGTCGGATGGAAACGCAGACCGCCCTTGTAAGGACCGATGGCGCTGTTGAATTCTATACGGAAGCCGCGATTGACCTGTATGTTTCCTTTGTCATCCTGCCATGGAACGCGGAATATGATCTGCCTCTCCGGTTCCACGATCCTTTCCAGGATACAGCCTTCTTCATATTTCTTGTTCTTCTGCAGCAAAGGAACCAGCGATTCCAGGACTTCCTCGACCGCTTGCAGGAATTCCGGTTCCCCGGGGTTGCGTCTTTTTACTGAATCCAACACCCTTTCCACATAACTGTTCTTTTCTGGCATCTTATTCCCTTTCTTTTGTAATTTTATCTATTATCTATACAACAGGTCTCTGACCCGGATTCATCCCCGTAAATATTTGTCAATGGCCCTGGCCGCCTGTTTCCCCGCCCCCATGGCGGCAATGACCGTAGCCGCGCCGGTGACAATGTCTCCCCCGGCAAAAATATCTTTTATGTTCGTCTGGCCGGTCTTTTCGTCCGCCACGATGTTCCCGCGCCGGTCCAGTTTCAAGCCTTCTATCGTCTCCAGCAAGATCGGATTGGGGCCGTTCCCTATGGCCACGATGACCGTGTCTATTTCCATCTCGAACTCGGACCCTTTTATCGGCACCGGGCGCCTGCGGCCGCTCTCATCGGGCTCGCCGAGCTGGTTCTTGAGGCACACCAGCTTCTTCACCTCGCCCGATTCATCACCCGATATACTGACCGGGCTCGTCAGCAGATGGAACTCAATGCCTTCCTCCTTCGCATGGTGTATCTCGTCCAGACGGGCGGGCATCTCCTCTTCTGTGCGCCTGTAAACGATACAGACCTTTTCCGCCCCCAGCCGCAAAGCCGACCTGGCCGAGTCAATGGCCACGTTCCCCGCCCCGATAACGGCGACTCTCCGGCCCACGTTGATCGGCGTATCATATTCGGGATACTTGTACGCTTTCATGAGATTGACGCGGGTCAGGAACTCATTGGCGGAATAAACCCCGTTCAGATTTTCGCCCGGGATGTTCATGAAATACGGCAGCCCGGCCCCCGAGGCGATATAGAACGCCTTGAATCCCTCTTTTCTCAGATCATCTAACTTT
>CAZKYN010000329.1:0-1878 GCA_964556675.1 uncultured Syntrophaceae bacterium | reverse complement strand
CGCCATTGTTGGCGTTGCCGCGGAAGGATTCAGTTTCGGCAGAAGCCTCCTCCTTTCGCACCTCGCCATCGGGTATGAGGGAAAGCTGTATCCCGTCAGCAGACGCGGAGGCGCCACCGCGGGTCTGACCATTTATCCATCCATCGAGGAGATTCCCGGGACCATTGATTTTGCCATCATCGCCATCCCGGCGCAGCACGTTCCCGCCGCTGTGGAGTCCTGCCTGGAAAAAGGCGCCGCCGGCGTCGAGATTCTTTCCTCCGGTTTCAGGGAGGCCGGTACCGCGGAAGGAGCCGCCCTGGAGGAGGAGCTTCGAAAGCTCGCGGCCCGGGGCATCAGGATCGTGGGGCCCAACTGCTTCGGCATCTACTGCCCGAAATCGGGTCAGACCCTTCTACCCGGGCCGAACCTGTCCCGGGAGCCCGGCGGAGTGGCCTTCCTGTCCCAGAGCGGCGGCCATTCTGTCGATTTCGGCCTTATCGGTAAATGGCGCGGCGTACGTTTCTCAAAAGTAGTCAGCTTCGGAAACGGCTGCGATCTTCGGGAAACCGAAATGCTGCGTTATCTGACGCAGGACCCTGAAACAAGGGTGATCTGCATGTATATCGAGGGTATCGCCGACGGTCCGGTTTTCCTCTCTGCCCTGGAAGCGGCGGGGAAAGAGAAACCGGTCCTGGTAATAAAGGGCGGCCTCTCCGATTCCGGCAGCAGGGCCGCGGCGAGCCACACGGCGTCAATGGGAGGACAAAAAAACATATGGGAAGCCGCGCTCAGGCAATGCAACGCGGTACAGGTCGAAAGCATGGAAGAGATGGTCAACGCCTCCCTCGCCTTTTCCATGCTCCCCGGGCGCTCCTATCACGGCTGTACCATCGTGGGCGGCGGCGGGGCGCTCGGCATTGCGGCGGCCGACGCGGCGGAGTCCCTCGGCCTGGCGATCCCCCCGCTTCGCGAGGAGCTGAAAGCCTCGATCCTGGACCTGCTCCCGAAGCCGGGATCAAGCGCCGCCAACCCGATCGATGTCGCCAATCCCTTCGTGCCGCCGCAGGCCATCAAAAAAATCCTTCTCCATGCATCGCAGGATGACGCCATCGACATCCATATACTGGTCTTTCTCATCTATCACTTCAAGGCCCATAAAGACGTCATGGGTATTCAAAGCATCAGGGATTTCGTGCCGGCCGGGGAGATGGCGGCAGTCTGCCGCGAAGTCAGTGAGATCACCGGCAAGCCCGTGGTGCTGGTCATGCCGAACTTCCGCCAGGAGGAGGACGCCCTGGACCTCGAAGAGATCGTCCGCGAGACCCGAAGCGTGTTTATCGATGCCGGCATTCCCGTGTATGACGACGTGAAGAACGCCCTGCGCGCCATTGCATCGGTCTCGCGCTATCACCGGCGCCGCGCCGCCGTCGAAGAAGCCCCGGCCGGCGACAACGCGGAAAGCACGGGCGACGCATCAAAGCCATCCATCTCCCCGGAATGCCAAAGCATGATCATGGAAGCACAACGGAGAGGCGATACGGCCCTCAATGAGTACGAATCGAAGCGGGTCCTCACCTCATATTCGATCCCCATAACCATGGAGCATGTTGCCCGAAGCCTGGATGAAGCGCTTTCCATCGCGCGCAGTATCGGGTACCCGGTGGCTTTAAAGGGGTCATCCCGATCCCTTACCCACAAGACCGAGCACCGGCTGATCAGGCTGGGGATTGACGGCGATGATGCCCTCGCGAAGGCGTACCGCTCCATTGAAGAACGCGGCAGGGGGCGCCTCGACGGAATGCTGGTGCAGCAGATGGTCCCGGCCGACCGTGAGTTCGCGGCCGGCCTCATCAGGGACCCGCAGTTCGGGCCCTGCGTGATGTTCGGCCTGGGCGG
>CAZKYN010000328.1:0-1890 GCA_964556675.1 uncultured Syntrophaceae bacterium | reverse complement strand
GGGTCATCTGATTCTTTTGATTCTGTCGGCCAGGATCTGCCAGGATGGGGCATCTTCCGTTCCGTCCTTCTTGATGTAGTTGTTCCGGTAGGCCCTGTAGCTTGCTTCGTCGATCTGCAGTTCCCGCCTGAGATCCATGTCCAGGGGCTCATCGAGATTGTGAGCCTTTTTCCCCAGCAGCCCTGCGAGCCATTGCGGGGTCGGGTCCTCCATCCATCCTTCGTTATATTTATCAGTCGTTATGATGATCACCGGCTTCCTATAGAGCACGGCAAAATTCACGGCTGTGCTGGTGTGCATGATTACAAGCCCTGCATTCCTGACCAGCCTGGAGGTTCCGCCCCGGATGATGGGCCTTGCGCCGTAATAGTCGGGGAACGCTTCATAGCGGGACCGGGGGTGGGCGGCAATTATGATTTTGAAACCGTTTTTCTCGAGGAATTCAAAAAAGAGACAAAGCTTGGGATAATATTCCTCGGGAGTTACCGGAGCCTTATGGCCGCTGTAGGCGTAATCGGGGTGAAAGGGCTTGAATTCGTCGATGAAGACGCCCGTTTCGGGACTCGTTGTTTCAGGATCGCCTCTTTCAGACAGATAAATATCATAGTCGTAGCTATGGGCCCAGACGATCTCGGATTTGTCGGATATCACCAATCCGGATGTCCCGAACTTTTCTCCGCGGCCCAGGATGAAATCCGCCGGTCTGACCTGGAGGAGCCTGGCGGGGAACAGATTCAGAATCTTGCTGGCGATGATACTGGATTTCAGCAGCTTGGCCTTCTGGGACAGGCGCCGGGAAAGGGGGATGTTGGAGCGGTCCACGGCAGGCAAAGCCATCGTATCGACGCAGTATCGGATCTTTTTTCGCAAAAGCCCCCTGTGAATGCAGACGGTCTTCGGGCTGTAGTGAATCAGCGAGATGACGAAACAGGCAGGATCCAGGTTTGAGATGGCATCGAACACGCTTCGCTTGCTGAAGAAAAGGCGCCGATTCTGACAGTCAAAGCGAGACTCGTTCTTTTTTTTATACTCGGTGGACGCAATGAACGGTGTGCAATCCCAGACCTCTACCTCAAAACCGTTCTGCTCGAAAATACGGATGCCGAACCGATCGTAATCCCGCTGATTGAAATACGCCTCGACGAGATAAATGATCTTTCGGATGCCCGGTTCAGTCATCCACTCCGTCCTTGTTCACACTGGTTTATACTACGGGCGAACTCCTCTTGTTCGCCTAGAACCCTGCGTCCTTCCAGGTAGATGCTCTTCACGAGATCAGGACTTTTGATATCAAGAAGGGGAATGATTCTGACGGCCATAAAAGGTTCAGGAATGCCGGAAACCTCTGAAACTTGCATCCAGGTTTCGGTACAGTTGAATCATCTGTTTGTAATAAGAGGAATTACGTTGGGCGAAGTAGTTTCCAATTAAAGTGGTGTTTGCTTCGAGCAGACATTCATGAAATTCATCATCGGATAGTTCGGTAAAATTCACTGATAGGAGATCGGAATTAACGTGCTTGTTTTCGTAAAAGTCATGGCAGTCCTTGAGCAGCCCCTTCTCAAGGGCAAGAGAATACAGATGGGAGCCGGGATAGGGTGTGACCGGCCGAATCGTTCTCATCTGGGCGCCATCATCGTATTTCAGGAGGAATTCCACGCCCTTCTTGAGGGTTTCCTTGGTATCACCGATATTTCCGAAGATGATATTGAATCCTGGGCTGATGCCCGTTTTCAAAGTCGCCTCAATGCCTTTGATGATCTGCTTGGTGGTTAAATATTTATTCATTTTTTTTAGGACATCATCGTCCATGGCCTCTATTCCATAATTGATAAACACACAACCCGCCTTCTTCATCAACTTCAGAACAGAAGGCTTGGCGTAATTCAG
>CAZKYN010000327.1:0-1908 GCA_964556675.1 uncultured Syntrophaceae bacterium | reverse complement strand
CGAGGCCTCTGCAAGGGTCACGCCCTTGTCATCTGCGATAGCCTGAACATAGATATGGCTGGAGCTTCTGAAGATGGAGAGCCTGGGCCGTTCCTGCGTCCCGAATATCTTACCCCGGACTCTCTTCTCCCTTTTATTCCTGATCTCTTCTATTTTTCTTTTTGTCTCGAGCAATTTATCTACCTCAAATGGCTTGCCTTAGCATTAAGCTCCGGCTGATTTACCGACCTTTCTCCTGACTCTCTCCGTCGCATACCGAATCCCTTTGCCTTTATATGGTTCCGGTTTTTTCAAGCTGCGAATATCGGCTGCGACCATACCCACCTGCTCCTTGTTGATCCCGG
This sequence comes from uncultured Syntrophaceae bacterium, assembly GCA_964556675.1. GTDB lineage: Bacteria > Desulfobacterota > Syntrophia > Syntrophales > UBA4778 > JBDKTK01. The sequence goes on along the minus strand of CAZKYN010000327.1, from coordinate 1,564 downwards.
ATACGGATAATGACACCTGCTTTTCGATTTTGATCGAAATACCTTCCGGCACGGCATACTGCAAGGGAGTCGAGAAGCCTACGAACAGCTTCAAAAGCTTACCGTCCATTTCCGCCCTGTAACCGACTCCGGAGATTTCCAGCTGTTTCTGGAAGCCGGCGCTTACACCCGTAATCATATTCGCAATCAGAGTCCTGGTCAGCCCGAAAAGCGACCTGGCCTGTCTGTTGGTGGAAAGGATATTAACCGCGACTTCATCAGAATTAACGGAAACGCCGACTTCGCGCGGAATTTCCCTTCTAAGCGTTCCTTTAGGGCCTTCAACGGTTATAGATGAATTTTCCTGGCGGACTTTCACTCCGCTGGGAATTTTTATTGGTTTCTTGCCGATTCTAGACATGTAAATATTCTCCTGAGCTTACCAGACCTTGCAAAGGATTTCGCCGCCGGTGTGCATATCCCGGGCTTCCTTGTCCGTGACGATCCCCTTTGAGGTCGAGAGAATTGCCACACCATAACCGTTAAGGACCTTGGGGATCTTCTCCGTACCCACGTATATCCTTCTGCCGGGCTTACTCACCCGCTCGATGCCGGAAATGACGCCCTCCTTGGAATCCGTGAATTTCAAGTATACCCTCAGCATGCCCTTGTTGTTTTCCCTCTTCACATTGAAGCCGCTGATATAGCCTGTTTTCTTTAAAACCTTTGCAATATTGAAGTTCACTTTTGAAAGAAGGACATCAACGCTCTTCATCTTGGCCTGATTAGCGTTCCGTACTCTCGTCAGCATATCTGCGATTGGATCCGACATTCCCATAAAATTACTCCTGAAGTTTTCTTACCAGCTGGCTTTGATTACGCCGGGAAGTTCTCCCTTGAGGGCCAGTTTCCTCAAACAGATGCGGCACATGTCGAATTTTCTATAATATGCGCGCGGCCTGCCGCAAATGGGGCACCTGTTATATTCACGCACCCCGAATTTCTTGTCCCTTTTCGCCTTCGCAATTAAGGATTTCTTTGCCAAATCTAATTCCTCCGGATCTTATGCTCTTAATTCCTGAACGGCACGCCCATGCGTTTCAGCAACGCCCTGGCTTCCTCGTCTGTTTTAGCCGAAGTTACAATTGTTATATTCATGCCCGTTACTTTTTCGATCTTGTCGAAATCCACCTCGGGGAAGATGAACTGCTCTTTGATTCCCATCGAGAAGTTCCCTCTTCCGTCAAACGCCTTGGAGGAAATCCCCCTGAAATCCCTGATGCGGGGAATGGCAACATTGACAAGCCTGTCGAAAAATTCGTACATCCTGTCCTGTCTGAGGGTCACCATGCACCCAATGGGCATACCCTTGCGAAGCTTGAATGTCGCAATGGATTTCTTGGCCTTGGTGACCACCGGCTTCTGGCCCACTATCATTGAGAGTTCCTGCGCCGCGTTCTCAAGAATTTTGATATTCTGGATTGCGTCGCCCAGGCCCATATTGACGATGATCTTTATCATCCTGGGCGCCTGCATTTTGTTTTTATAATTGAACTCCTTTATCAATGCCGGAGCCACTTCCTTG
>CAZKYN010000326.1:0-2022 GCA_964556675.1 uncultured Syntrophaceae bacterium | reverse complement strand
TCTGGATGGAATGCTTCGCCGGTCCCTTTACCTGGACGGAGAATTCAGCGGCTACATGATACTCGCGGGATTGTCGGGGTGTTTATTGCTCGCAGCATTTGTAGCCTTCTTTGCCAATATAGTGATGAGCGTGGGACTGCGAGGCGTAATTGAAATATTTACTCCTGCAAAAGCCGAAACTAAAACCTTGATGGCCGCGACAAACTGAAGAACTCGGCAGTCGAGGACCATAGGCGGTAGGAAGCTCTGGAAGAATTACGAAGGCTGCATTGCGGTCTGCTGAAACAATTCGGTTCACTTGGATGTGATGGGAGCACTAAGCGATTGAAGCGATCCGTCTTTCTTTCTGTTTTTCCGTGCGTTCTGGCCCTTCTGTTCATTATCAATGCAGGCGCAACGGAGCCAGGCACCTCCACAGAAAAGGCCGATGGAACAGTCGGGAGCCGGCTCGTTCCTTCTGAAAGAGGACTTTCTCTGAAAGACTGCTTGAATACCGCCTTGAAGGATAATCCTCTCCTTTCCGAGTCACAGATGGGCATCCAGGCAGCCCAGAAAGGGATTGAAAGCGCAGCCGGACGGCATTTCCCGAAACTGTCCCTGGATGGAAATTACACCAAGAGACAGGACCCCTGGCCCTATATCCCGGCGCAGTCCGCCTCAATCCTGCCGCATTTCAGTGACGAGTTTGCATACTGGCAGGCCGTGATGACGATCCCGATCTACCAGGGAGGACAGATCGTGAACGGCGTCAAACTCGCCGATATACGCAAATCCATGCAGGAAGAGAATTACCGGCTCACCCGGAACGAGGTCCTCGCCAATGTCGTAAATACTTACAATAAGATCCTGCAGCTTCGGGAACTGCGGAACGCCTCCCTCTCATCAGTTGATGCTTTGGAGAAGCAGCTCCGGAATACCCGGCTCATGACGGACGTCGGACGGGTAGCCAGGGTCGACCTGCTGAAAGTGGAAGTCCAGTTGGCCAATGAGAGACAGCGGCTCCTTTCTATCGACGAGGGACTGTCGACCTCTCTTGAGAACCTGCAATACCTGATGGGCAAGCGGGAACCGGTCCTTTCGACGGAGGTAATGCTTTCGGATCCTCTCGTTATGAACGATTTTCTGACCCCGGCTTTCGACCAGGCCATGGAAACGGGGAAGAAGAACAGACCGGAATACCTGCTGGCCGCAAAGAACGTCCAGGAGGCCGGGGTGAACAGCAAAATTACAAGGGGAAAACTTTTGCCGAACATTGCGGGCTTTGGTGGATACATCGACCAGTACGGGTTCAAACCCTGGTATGGAGAGGCGAACTGGTTTACGGGCGTCAACGTGAGCATCCCGATATTTGAGAGGTCCCTCTATGCCGACATCGCCAGGGATGCGGTCCTGGAGAAAAAAACGGGAGAGCGCCTTCGGGCCGTTCAGGACAGGCTCCGACTCGATATCCTGAGTGCGCTCTCTTCCCTCAAGGAGAGCAGGAACCGGGTCCTGACCTCCCGCACAGCCACGGAACAGGCAAAAGAGTCCTTCCGGATAGAGGAACTCCGGTACCAGAGCGGGGCCGGAGCCGTCGTGGACATGCTCCTGGCCCAGGCGGCTTACATGACGGCCGTCGCCAATCACTCGCAGTCCCTGTTCGATTACAATGCGGCCTTGGTGGCTTACCGGAAAGCAACAGGGACGATGGAGGATTTCTTGAAATGAAGAGGAGAATTCTGTTCGGGGTTATCATTTTCCTGGTGATTGCGGGTGGAGCCGCTATCGTCAAGATCAGGCTGGATCAGAAAACGGCCCTGGCCAAGCCGAAAGAATATGTGCAGGCGGTCAATACTGCCCAGGTCGCATCCGGCGAACTGGAGATCACGAAGCGCTATCTGGCGCGAATCGACTCGGCCGCCCGAAGCGATCTTTCCCCAAATGTATCGGGAACGATCCGCGAAATCCGCAAGCGGGAGGGCGATCGTGTCCGCACGGGCGAGGTCCTGGCCGTGATAGATGAACGGGAACTCGTTGACAGGG
>CAZKYN010000325.1:0-2052 GCA_964556675.1 uncultured Syntrophaceae bacterium | reverse complement strand
ACGCCCGAAGGCCCGGCGTCCCCGCCGGGATAAAGCTCCATCCCTGCCACCGGATCGACCGGGAGACCTCCGGGGCCGTCGTCTTTGCCAAGGGCCATTCGAGCCAGGAAGCGCTGATGGACCTTTTCCGCCAGAAGAAGGTGCAGAAGAAGTACCTCGCTTTCGTGCACGGGCGCCTCCGTCAGACCAAGGGGGAGATCAACAGCCCCATCCGGGATGCGAAGTCGGCGGGCGGGCAGGAAAAGAAAGAGGCCGTGACGCGCTATTCCGTGCTGGAGCAGCGGCACAACTTCGCCATCGTCGAGGTCGTCCCGCTGACCGGGCGGACCAACCAGATCCGGATCCATTTCACCGAGCTCGGGCATCCGCTGGTGGGGGAGAACAAGTTCATTTACCGGAAGGATTTCGGGCTGAAGTTCAAGCGCACCGCCCTGCACGCTTCCGAACTGGAGTTCACCCATCCGGTCACCGGCGGGCCGGTCAGGATCGTGGCGCCGTTGTCGACGGACATGAAGAACTTTTTAGAAAGGAACCGCACGTGAGCAGCCTCAGCATACAAGAAATGTGCACCTTGTGCCATTCCATAGCCAAGTCCAAAGGCTTTTGGGACGAGAAACGCAACATCGGCGAAGCTTTGATGCTTATCGTCACCGAACTGGCCGAAGGCATGGAGGCTTATCGCAAGCAGGACGAGGCCAATTTCCGGGAGGAGATGGCCGACACCTTCATCCGCCTCTTCGACCTTTGCGGCGGCCTGGGCATAGACATCGAGGCCGAGATCATGAAGAAGTGCGAGAAGAACAAGCAGCGGCCTTATAAGCATGGGAAAATCTGTTAAGGCAGCTCAGCAACGGCGGCGGCGCAAGACGGCCCGTTGTTGACCGGTTGCCCTGGCCACTCCATGAACCGATTTTCGCTCGAATCCTCTTTCAAGCTTATCCCCGACCAGCAGAGAGCGGTCGAGGCGCTGGCCGCCGGCATCGAGAGCGGCGCCAGGGCCCAGGTGCTCCTGGGGGTGACCGGCAGCGGCAAGACCTTCACGCTGGCCAACGTCATCGCACGCCTGAACCGGCCCACCCTGGTCATTTCCCACAACAAGACGCTGGCCGCCCAGCTCTACCGCGAGTTCAAGGAATTTTTCCCGTCTAACGCGGTGGAGTATTTTGTCAGCCACTACGATTATTACCAGCCGGAAGCCTACATCCCGCAGACCGATGTCTACATCGAGAAGGACGCCTCCATCAACGACCGCCTGGACCGCCTGCGCCTGGCCGCCACGACCTCGCTCATGTCCCGCCGGGACACGTTGATCGTGGCCAGCGTTTCCTGTATCTACAACCTCGGTTCGCCCGAGGAGTACCGCGACTGCCTGGTCTTTTTCAAGAAGGGCGAGGCGGCCGGACGGGACGCGGTGCTCCGCCGGCTCCTGGACATCCAGTACGAGCGCAACGACTACGACCTGTCCCGCGGCAAGGTGCGGGTCCGCGGCGACATCGTGGAGATATTCCCGGCCTACCGGCAGGACGCCCTGCGGGTCGAATTCTTCGGCGACGATATCGAACGGATCACCCAGATCGACCCGCTGACCGGGGACGCCCTGCAGGAACTGGAGCAGGCGGCGGTCTACCCGGCCAAACATTTCATCGTTTCGCCGCCGCGGATGGAAGACGCCTTGCGGGAGATCGAGCTCGAGATGCAGGGCCGGGTGGCCGAACTGCAGCGGCAGGGCAAGCTGCTCGAGGCCCAGCGCCTGTCCTCGCGCACCAGGTTCGACATGGAAATGATGCGCGAGGCGGGTTATTGCCACGGCATCGAGAACTATTCCCGCGTCCTGTCCGGGCGCCCTCCGGGGGCGCGGCCGAGCTGCCTGATCGATTATTTCCCGCCGGACCTCTTGGTGGTGATCGACGAGTCGCACGTGACCGTCCCGCAGATCAAGGGCATGTACGAGGGCGACCGTTCGCGCAAGCAGATGCTGGTGGACCACGGCTTTCGGCTGCCGTCCTGCCTGGACAACCGGCCGCTCAGGTTCCCCGAGTTCCAAAGCATCGT
>CAZKYN010000324.1:0-2054 GCA_964556675.1 uncultured Syntrophaceae bacterium | reverse complement strand
ACCCCCAGGAGGAGCTTGCCCCGCAGGCTGCGGGCGACCTCGAAGTAGCCCTCGGCGGTCCGCTGCTCCATCCGGGATTCCCAGCAATCATTCTCGACGGTATAGGTGTAGAAGACATCCGAACCGATATAAAAAGAATCGTGGGACTCCAGGAACTTCTCCGCCCCGAACGACTTCTTGGCCAGCAGGATGTTGCGGGCCACCAGCATGCCGACCGACTTCCCGCCGATGAAACCCGTCCCGATCATCCGGGAACGGATATTGAGGAAATCCTCCAGCCTGAGGGTCCTTTTGGCCAGCTCGGTGATCCTTTCGTCGCGCGAGATGACCATCCGGCACAAGCGGTCGACCATATGCTTCTTCTCCTCGGCCGAAACCTTTTTCCGGCCCGCCATCTCCTCGGCCTGTATAAAAAGCTTGTCCCAGTAATCCAGGTTCCTCTTCGGGCTCTTGAGCCCCTTGTCGAACATGTTGGAGAAGACCTTGGCCGCCACCACGCTGCTGGCGATCGGCACGTAGCGGTCACCCTTGCGCACGTGCGGCAGGAACATCGTCGGTGAATAACGGTTCCACACCTTTAACGGGTGGATGTAGTAGTTCTTCTCGTAATAATACACGTCGATGAGGACCTGAGTGATGTCGCGGATGCGGGCCACCGCCTCGAAAGAATGGCTCTCGCGCAAAAGGGCGAAATAGGCCACGGTGTTCAGTTCGAACAGGTACGGGCAGGTGATCTTGAAGAAATTGCCGATCATCAGGTCGTTGGACCAGGCCGAGAGGAGGTCGGAAAGGCAGTCGAAGACATAGAACACGCCCAGGCCTTCCTTGCTGATGATGCGGTGCAGTTCGGTGGAGAAAGATTCGAAACCCTGCAGGGCGTCCAGCTTGTAAATGACCACGTTCTTGCCTTTTTTAAGCAACGCCTTGTGGCGGGCAAAACGGATATAGACCAGCCGCCTCTTATCCTCCTGTGCCTTCTTTACGAAAGGCTGTACGAAATCGACGTAATTATTGATGGAGTCCACCTGCCAGACCACATTGTCGCCCATGCGCAGGCCGGAAATGACCTGATCCAAACCACTGTCACCAGTACTTACCATAGATCGCCTTTCTGCTCGGTCCAGCCTTGTCCGGGACCTTTTTTCAACATATTCCCGGCCTGGCAGGGGGCCTTCCTCGGCCCAGCCGGGTCCCGGGTTCCACGTAATGTACCAAAGATATCCGTGTTCATCAACACCTCCCTGAACTTGCCCTTCCGCCAGGCCGGTGCCCCGGACAAGGCCTCCCGGGAGGATCTTGCCGTTGACCGATGGAACCCCGAGGGCTGAACGGATAAAAAAGCCCGCCGGCTTGCGCCAAACGGGCTTTATCGCGGCCAGGGCGCCGCTTTAAGAATACGGGCGGCAGACGTGCCCGGCGGGAGGCTAATATCGGGGATCGCGTCCGGAGGCCAGGCCCGGCAGGACGAACCCGGGACCGGGATGGCCCGTGCCTGTTTCGGCGCCGGAGGAGTTTATTTCTTCGCCGCTCAGTTCCGCCACCCGGGCCACTTCTTCCAGCGAAGTGGCGCCGGAAGCGACCTTCAGAAGCCCGGACATGGCCAAGGTCCGCATCCCGCCGGAAAGCGCCTCCTGAAGGATAGCCCTTTCGGACGCCCTGCTGTAGACCATATCCCTGATCCGGCCGTCCATCCTCAGCACCTCGAAGATCGACGTCCGCCCGTTGAACCCGGTGTGACCGCAATGGTCGCAGCCCCGGCCGCGGTAGAAAGCGGAGACGGGGACCCGGTCCCATAATCCCCGGAATTTTTCCACCAGCCTTTCGTCCGGGCGCTCCTTTTCGCAGCAGTTGGGGCAGATCATACGGACCAGCCGCTGCGCCACCAAAAGGCTGATCGAGGAGGCTATCAGGTACGGTTCGATGCCGATGTCCACCAGGCGCGTGATGGAGGCGGCCGCGCTGTTGGTGTGCAGAGTGGAGAAGACCAGATGGCCCGTCAGGGCCGACCGGAAGGCTATCTCGGCCGTCTCCCGGTCCCGGATCTCGCCGACCAG
>CAZKYN010000323.1:0-2066 GCA_964556675.1 uncultured Syntrophaceae bacterium | reverse complement strand
CCTGCTGTCTCTGACCGTTATAAAAAACTGTTTATTATTTCAGGGCATTTCTTACGTCTATAGGATCAACCTTTACTCCAGGTCCCATAGTTGTGGAAAGTGATATGGATTTTAGATAAGTCCCCTTGCTTGATGCCGGTTTAAGTTTCACGATTGTCTCCAGGAGTGCAACAGCGTTCTCCATGAGTTTGTCCGTCCCGAAGGATACTTTTCCTATCGGGCTGTGAACTATCCCGGCCTTTTCGACCCTGAATTCGACCTTTCCGGCTTTCTGCTCTTTAACAGCCTTGCCCACCTCAAAAGTGACCGTGCCTACTTTCGGGTTCGGCATGAGTCCCCTGGGGCCCAGAACTTTTCCGAGCTTTCCCACGGTCCCCATCAGGTCCGGGGTGGCGATTACCCGATCAAATTCCATCCAGCCCTCTTTAATTTTATCGATAAGTTCGTCGGAGCCTGCATAATCGGCTCCTGCATCCAGCGCTTCCTTCTGCTTATCGCCCTTGGCAAACACGAGGACGCGGACCGTTTTGCCCAGCCCGTTAGGGAGCACTACGCTTCCTCTGACCATCTGGTCGGCATGCTTGGGGTTGACGCCCAGGCGGATTGCCGCATCCACCGTCTGGTCAAACTTGGACTGCTCGATCCCGGCGCTCTTTTCCACGATCTCCATTGCATCCTTGAGGGGGTAACGCTTTCCCGGCTCAATCAATTTTTTTGCTTCCGTGTATTTTTTACCTCTGGCCATATTGTACCTCAATTTTTACTTCTGGACTTCTATTCCCATTGACCTTGCCGTGCCCTCGATAATGCGGATTGCATTGTCAATGTCAACCGCATTGAGGTCATTGAATTTCAGTTCCGCTATGTCCCTGACCTGCTTGGCGGTGACCGAGGCCACCTTTTCTCTTTTTGGATTGCTCGAGCCCTTGGCGATCTTGGCGGCTTGTTTGAGCAACACTGAAGCAGGAGGAGTTTTTGTTACAAACGTGAAAGAACGGTCCGCGTAAACGGTGATGATGACCGGGACCACCATACCTTCCTGGTTCTGAGTCATTGCATTATATGCTTTACAGAACTCCATTATGTTCACGCCGTGCTGTCCGAGAGCGGGGCCGACCGGAGGAGAAGGGGTGGCTTTGCCTGCCGTGATCTGTAACTTGATATTCGCGATTACTTTTTTTGCCATTTTGTTCCACCTGAAATTTAATAATCCGTATTATGACCTGCCTGAATCCGGAATTCCGGATCAGCTGTGCACCACCTGGATGAAATCAAGCTCCACCGGAGTGGACCTCCCGAATATACTGACTATGACCCGCAATTTGCCTTTCTCGGGCTTGACCTCGTCGATTATGCCGTCGAAATTCGTGAAAGGCCCGTCGATGATGCGGACGTGGTCGCCGTTTTCAAACTTGAACTTGGGCTTGGGCTTGAGGGTGCCCTCGTCTATGCGGGTGCGCAACGCCTCAACCTCCGCATCGGAAATGGGCGACGGCTTGTCCTTGCTCCCGATAAAGCCCGTCACCTTGGGCGTATTCTTCACGATGTGCCACGTCTCGTCATTCATTTCCATGCGGACAAGAATATAGCCGGGGAAGAATTTCCTTTTCGATGTCTTCTTCTCGCCCTTCACCAGTTCCACAATATCCTCCTCGGGGATAAGGATCTCACCAAAACAATCCTTCATCCCGGAGGTCTCGACCCTCTCCTGAAGAGAGCGTTTGACCTTCCCCTCAAACCCCGAATAGGTATGTACCACGTACCATTTCAAAGCCATGTCTTATCCCAGAATAAGCCTGATGATTCTCGTCAGACCGAAATCGACGATGCCGAGAAATATGGAAACAACCAGGGTGACTACAATGACGACCGATGTGGAAGCCATGGCCATCTTAAAAGTCGGCCACGTGACCTTCCTGAGTTCGGCCCGCACCTCGCGGAGGAACTGCTTAATCCTTGCTGCCAGGTCTTTTATTTTATCCATGATATCCTGCAAAATAATGAGAAAAATTGGCAGGCCAGGAGGGATTCGAACCCCCAGCATCCGGATTTGGAGTCCGGCGCTC
>CAZKYN010000322.1:0-2095 GCA_964556675.1 uncultured Syntrophaceae bacterium | reverse complement strand
AAAGTACCAGATCGGAAAAGACATGACGGTAAATGGTGGAACCGCCAGAGTCGAATCGATCTCGGTATCACCAATCGCGCTGAATGTCCAAATAAGCGGAAGCTGCATCAAGGAATACGATTCGGCGCCGAGAGGTCCGGAGGAAGGCGAACTGATCCAGGTCACTGCGATAACCTTAAAGGACGGAACCGTACTCACACAGGAAGACGCTTCCTCATGGGGAAACTCGATCTACGGCAGCGAGTTTGTGCTGAATATGCAGATGAAGAAGCTGCTGGATGTGGGACAGGTGAAAAGCGTCTCCTTGAACGGAACCGAATTCGAATTGAAATAAGTATTCCGTGCCTGCCGCGGGTATTCTTTTGGAGAATACCCGTGGCGCGGCACGATTCAGAAAATCTCGTGCTCCGACAGGAGTTTTCTTCTTTTGTTTCTGTCCGCCGCATACTCCACGCTCAGTTCGAAAAGCCGGTCTGCCCGCTCCGGGTACATATTTTTCAGCTGGGAATAACGGATCTCGCCCTGCAGGAATTCCTTGTAATCCCCCGTTGGATCCTTAGAATCCAAGACAAACGGATTTTTTCCTTCCTTTCGTAGCTCGGGATTGAACCGGAATAGCTGCCAGTACCCGCAGTCCACCGCTTTCTTTTCCTCCGCCAGGCTGGTGCCCATGCCGGTTTTGATACCGTGACTGACGCACGGGGCATAAGCGATGATCAGGGACGGCCCATGATACCGTTCTGCTTCCGTAATGGCCTTGATGGTCTGGTTCATATCCGCTCCCATGGCGATCTGCGTCACATAAACGTTTCCGTAAGTCATCGCCATCACCGCAAGGTCCTTCTTTCGCGTGCTCTTTCCCGCTGCCGCCAGCTTCGCAACTGCACCGGTCTGCGTTGATTTCGAAGCCTGGCCGCCGGTGTTGGAATAGATCTCTGTATCCATGACGAACAGGTTGACGTCGTCGCCGGAAGCGATGACGTGGTCCAGCCCGCCGTAACCGATGTCATAGGCCCAGCCGTCTCCGCCGAAGGCCCAGACAGAGGGCTTTACCAGATAGTCCCTCAGCCTCAGGATTTCCGTCGTTACGGAATTCTTCTCCATCTCGTGCTCACAGCCGAGAATTGTCTTTGCGGCTGCCTCGGACGCTTCACCGTCGTCCATGTGCTCGATCCAGGCCTGGAGGCTTTCTTTGAGATAAACGGAAATGTCGGTTTCCATGGCCTGCCGCATCAGCGCTGCCAGCTTCCTTCTGACCTGTCCCGATCCCAGCGCTATTCCGTACCCGAACTCTGCCGCATCCTCAAAGAGCGGATTGATCCAGGCGGGACCCCTTCCCTCCGCGTCTGTTGTATAGGCGATGGAAGGCGCATAAGCTCCCCAGATGGAGGAGCAGCCCGTCGCATTGGAAACGATCATTCTTCTTCCGAACAGCTGAGTTAGAAGTCGGATATACGGCGTTTCCCCGCATCCGGGGCACGCGCCGTTGAACTCAAGCAGCGGACGCGCGAACTGGCTCCCGATGACTGTCTTTGTATCGGCCAGTTCGCGCTTGTCGGTAACCGTCATGGCAAACTCCCGGTTTTCAGACTCCATCTCCATTTCCTGATCCGCCGACTTCATGATCAGAGCTTTGCCCTTTGCCGGGCAAATGTCAGCGCAATTGCCGCAGCCGGTGCAGTCGAGCGGCGCCACCTGTATGCGGTACTGAAGATGGCCAAGCCCCTTGGCGATAGCGTCTTTCGTTTTGAAGGTTTCCGGTTTTCGCTGAGCCTCTTCCTCATTGAGAACGAACGCCCGAATGGTAGCGTGGGGACAGATATAGGCGCACCTTCCGCACTGGATGCATTTGTCGATTTGCCACTCCGGGATCATGGGCGCTATGCCGCGCTTCTCATAAGCGGTGGTTCCCAGCGGATAAGTTCCGTCTTCCATCCCTTTAAAGGCGCTGACAGGAAGTTCGTCCCCCTCGTGCCGCGCCATGGGCCGCTGCAGCCGCTTCACGAAATCCGGCTCGTCTTTCTTTTCCAAATCTTCCTCATCCTCGGCGTTCATCCACACGCCCGGGATCTCGATCTTCTTCAGCGCCGCAATG
>CAZKYN010000321.1:0-2141 GCA_964556675.1 uncultured Syntrophaceae bacterium | reverse complement strand
CTTCAGCCATTTTTCCGCCTCGCCGTAAGACTTCATGTCCATGTAAACTTTGGCGGTGTAATATGAGGCCAGGATGTTTTCCGGGCTGATCTTCAGAATAGCCTGGAGTGATTTCAGGGCTTCATCATAGCGTTTGCTTTCCATGTAAATGACAGCGATATAGAGATAGGATTCGGCATTGGAGGGGTCAAGTTTGATTGCCGACTGGAACTGCTTTTCAGCCCCGGGTTTGTCCTTTTTTTCCAGATAAAGGCCGCCCAGTAAAAGGTGAAGTTCGACACTTCCGGGATTGGCCTGCAGGGATTTTTCGCACAACTCGACGGCTTTCTGATGCTGGCCCGTTTTTATATAGATTGTCGCCAGCTCCGCAGCAAGAAAACCCGACTGTGAATCATAGGTGAGGGCAGTCTCGTATTCCCGAATGGCGTTGCCGACATTTCCTGAAAGCAGGGATAGGATTCCCAACGAATAGTGATAAGTGGCGTCGGCCGAACTGCCCTCTGTTTCCTGGGAAACAAAAGGCTTGGCCAGATATGATGAAGAGGGAGCGCACGACAGAGTCAGGCAGATCAGCGCAACGAGGCCGGCCCTGAAGTTCACCCGGGCGCAGGAAAGAAACCAAATCAGCATGCGTTTAAACGCTCCCGGAATTTTGATAACAGTATACCTGATCATTTTACAATTGCCCTATTTTTTTCCGGAAAAGAAAAAGGAAACCCGTTTCATCCCGGGTTTCCTTTTTCTCTGTTTCCATCTCCTGTCTTCTATTTATGCAGTTTGCTGAATATTTCCCAGCTCTTCAGCAGATCGACAGCGCTTTTCAACTGATTGTCCTTGGAAATATCATCAAAATTTCTCTTAACGATAGACCGCGTCTTGACTTCTGTCTGTTCCGGCTGATCCTTTTCGTTTTCCCCCCGGATATGACCCTTGAGGTCGCGTTCCCGGATAATTACCTCAGCCTCTTTCTCTTCTGGAGGTTTGATGTATTCGACAGCTATATCCGGCGTTATCCCTTCGGCCTGGATGGATTTCCCCTTCGGGGTGTAATACCTGGCCGTGGTCAATTTAAGGGCCGATCCGTCTTCAAAAGGGATCACCGTCTGAACGGAGCCCTTCCCGAACGATTGAGTCCCCAGGACGATTGCCTTGCCGTTGTCCTGAAGCGCTCCGGCAAGGATTTCGGCCGCGCTGGCGCTGCCCTCATTAACAAGGACCACTATAGGACATGACGGTTCGGAACCGTCATCTTTGGCGACAAACTTGCTCTCCAGGCTTTTCGACCGGCCCATAATCGACACTATTGTGCCCGATTTCAGGAAGACATCCGATACTTTGACCGCCTGGTCCAGGAGTCCGCCCGGGTTATTCCGGACATCTATGACCAGTCCGTCGAGCGCCCCCTTCTTTTTAAGTTCCGCGATCGCCTTTTTAACATCGTCGGCGGTCCTTTCCTGGAAAGAGGAAACCCTTACATATCCTATATTCCCTTCATAGTTGCGGTTTTTGACACTTCTGATATTTATGACCGCCCGCGTTATGAGAATATCCTTGGTCTGCGTCAGGCCCTTCCTCATGATTGTGATTTTGACCTTGCTGTTTTCGGGACCCCTCAGCTTTTTCACGGCATCCAGGATGGTGATGCCTTTTGTGGATTTGTCGTCTATTCTGACGATCTGGTCACCCGCCTTGACCCCCGAATTAAAGGCGGGAGTATCTTCGATAGGAGAAACAACCGTCAGAACATCGTTCTGCATGGTGATCTCAATCCCTATACCGCCGAAACTCCCCCGGGTGTCGGACTGGAGCTCCTTGTACATTTCGGCATTGAGATAAGAGCTGTGCGGGTCGAGGGATTTCATCATCCCATTGATCGCTTCCTGGATGAGATTCTTGGCCTCAATTTTCTCGACATAATTTTTTTCAATCATGTCGAGGGCTTCGTTGAACACTTTCAAATTCTTGTAAATCGCCGGGTCAACTGCATCCACTTTACTGTCGCTGGCCGGTCCGAATATGAAAAAAAGGCTGAGAATGATTGCTAATGCGACGACAGATGGCGCTTTCCCCCTGAAATTAAATTTCATTAACAAAACCTCCTTGGTATAAAGCGCAACGTTAATAGACTAAGCTATCATTTT
>CAZKYN010000320.1:0-2209 GCA_964556675.1 uncultured Syntrophaceae bacterium | reverse complement strand
TGGCCATTGTGGCCACCGGTATGCCTCCCGGCATCTGGACTGTCGACAGCAGCGCATCAAGCCCTCCGAGCGAGGTGGCGTCGACAGGGACGCCGATAACAGGGAGAGAGGTATGGGATGAGATCACTCCCGCAAGGTGGGCGGCTGCTCCGGCGCCCACAATGATAATCCTGACGCCCCGCCTGGCCGCGTTAGCGGCGAAATCCATCGTCCGCTCGGGCGAGCGGTGCGCCGAGGTGAGGAAATACTCAAAAGGTATATCGAATTTTTTAAGCAGCTCTCCGGTTTCCTTCATGACCGGCAGGTCCGAATCGCTGCCCATAACCACACTCACAACAGGCCCAGTTGTCTTTTTCATCTTCAGCTCCTTGTCTAGGGTCGTTAAGGACTGTTCAAAAACATGCCGGATGCGAGTCCCCCGAATCCTGAGCCGTGAGGCGTATTTGTTTGTACGCCGAAGCGGCGATGGAGAGGGAAACGAAGCAGACGGCTTTTTTCAACAGTACTAATGTTTGAAGTGACGGCGACCCGTGAAAATCATTGCGATCCCATGCTCGTCGCAGGCCTCTATCGATTCCTTGTCCCTGATAGACCCGCCCGGCTGAACAATAGCCGTGATGCCGGCCTCGGCCGCGATGTCGACTACATCACGGAAGGGGAAAAAGGCATCAGAAGCGAGGATGGCGCCCTTAGTGGGCATATTGGCCTTCATGATGGCGATCTTCGTAGAGTCGACCCGGCTCATCTGGCCGGCGCCGACTCCTATCAACTGGTCCCTGTCGGCGATAACTATAGCGTTTGATTTGACGTGCTTGACCACGCGCCAGCCGAAATCCAGGGCATCGTATTCCTCATCCGTGGGCTTCCTTTTTGTGACCACCTGGGCCTTCCTCAGGTCGAAATCATCCCTGTCCCTTTCCTGGACGAGCAGACCTCCCACAACGCGACGGAAATCATATTCCTTAACCCCGGCTTCGCAGGGGGGCACCTGGAGCAGCCTGAGATTCTGTTTGGTGCGAAGAATATTCAGGGCCTCCGGGTCGAAGCCCGGGGCGATAATAACTTCCAGGAATATCTTTGACAGCTCTTCCGCCGTTTTTTTGTCAATGGGCTTATTGAAAGCGACTATTCCTCCGAATGCCGATACGGGATCGGTCTTCATTGCATTGAGGTAAGCGGTTTTCAGGTCGGCTGAAACAGCGGCGCCGCAGGGATTGGCGTGTTTCATGACAACCGCCGCCGGCTTGTCGAAATCACAGATCATCTGCCAGGCGGCATCGCTGTCCATAATATTGTTATAAGATAACTCCTTGCCTTGCAGCTGGGTTGCGGAAGTTATTGCGGAAGCGCCAAATTCGGGCTCTCTGTAGAAAACGGCCTTCTGGTGCGGGTTCTCGCCATAGCGCAGGTCCTGGGCCTTCGTGAACTGCATGGTGAGCACGTCCGGGAAGTCTTTCATCCCGTCCTCCGGGACGAGCCTGCCGAGGTAATTTGATATTGCCGCGTCATATCTGGCGGTGAGCTGGAACGTTTTCACGGCGAGAGCGAAATTGCTCGACTCCGAGACTTGTCCGCCGCTTGCCTTCATCTCGTCAATGATGGAGCTGTAATCGGAGGGCGACGTTACGACAGATACAAACCTGTAATTCTTGGCTGCGGCCCTGAGCATGGTCGGGCCGCCGATGTCAATGTTCTCGATCGCGTGCTCGAGCGTGCAGTCTTTTTTCGCGACGGTCTCTTCGAAACGGTAAAGGTTAATGACAACCATATCTATCAGGTCGATCCCGTGCTCTTTGACGGCCTGCATGTGCTCGGGGTTGTCCCGCAGGGCCAGCAGACCCCCGTGAATTTTGGGGTGCAGGGTCTTGAGCCTGCCGTCCATCATTTCCGGAAATCCCGTGTAATCCGAGACGTCCTTCACTGCTATGCCGCTTTTTCGCAATTGGGACGCCGTGCCGCCTGTGGAAAGAATCTCCGCGCCGAAGCCCGCGAGCGCCCGCGCAAACTCCACAACACCTGTCTTATCCGTAACACTGATCAGTACCCTTTTAATCTGGTTGGAATGCATCAATTTCTCCTTCGCTTACTTGCGTATTTTTTTCATATGCAGGACCCGCTTTTCCAGGAGCGGTTTTGTTCCTATATCAGGCCGGTGGGAAACAGGCCCCTTTACGGCGCCGATCGCGCTTTCCGCCGTCTTCTCGGCCTC
>CAZKYN010000319.1:0-2224 GCA_964556675.1 uncultured Syntrophaceae bacterium | reverse complement strand
CATACCGGGGACGCTCCATGTTGATATAAATCCACTTGCGACCTTCGTGGTAAAGGGTCAGTCCCGTTTCACCATCAAGACAATAAGAGGCGGGATTATAGAAAAGGTCCCTGCTCAAAACGGACATAAGCCTTTTGCTTTGCCAGTCATACTGGAATAGGCCTTTCCTGAAGATGCCTTTTTCGACTGGAAGATCACCGGATACCATCAATACACGCTTCGCGGGAAAGGCCAGGGAGTTTATATACCGGGGCGTTTCTCCGTTCAATTCGAAGAAACCGGCAACCGTCATGTCCGAATTATAAATGATCCCGTGCCTGGTATCGGGGTCACGGATAAACAAACCTACCTTGGTGTCCGACTCAGGAATGTTCGCCACAGCAAGGGGAAAACCACCCCGGCCAAGTCCCTTCTTCTCCGGGTAGTATATCATGTTCTGGACGTGCGGGATATTGACCAGCTTGCTCATGATTTCTGGGTAATCGGCAGGACTCATTTCCGTCAGTCGCGCAACTTTCCTGCCTTCAGAGCTCAATTGAACGTCAGGTTTAAAAAGGTCGAAAGCTTGAGAAGACGGAGCATAAAGAACTGTCACAAGAAAGACGGAAATCGCTGCCCCGAAAATGCTCACCATACATCGAGCGCATTTATGACTTGATTCTGTCATGCCCTTTCCGCCTTCAATCAATAGCTTTCATGAGTTGTTTTGCGACAGCTTTCATAAGGTCGATGTTTATGGACGACACAGCTTGCCGACAGCATTCAGTATCCGCCCTCCACTAAGACGGAAAAAGCCATCCATGCTACCTTCGGACATCCGCCTTCTCCGTCAGCCAGCTTAAACTTTTCGATTTTTAGCACACCCCGGCCGAAATTCTCCACCTTCTTTAAATCCGTTGTGACTACTTCCGAACTATAGGCAATTGTCTTGCCCACTTCTGGAGAAAAAATAAACTTACGAGGATTTGGAGGGCCTGTGTCGGCCTTGTAAGGTCGGCTGGTGCAGGCGGACGGATTCTCCAACAGGTGCCAGCCTTCAATTTCCCTGGGATTGGGCAGGAAATGAAAAGGCGGCGTCAACCGTGAAAGGTTTTCGTCTCGGCCAAATTCTTTGACAAATATTTGCCAGCCATCCGGCATTGGCTCAAGGATGAATTCAAATCGTGAACCGAAAATTCGCCGATACCGATTTCCCGCTTCAACCCTCCCGGAAAAATATTCCCGGAAACGCGGGTAGAGAAATCTGCTTTTAAATTTCCCCAGGGACATTCTTTTGAACTGACTCATTTCTCCATCAATGCTGCCGACAACCTCACCATTTTCGATGCGTAGCGAGTATGCGCCGCAATCCGAGATCGCCCATCCATTGCCGGGTTTTGACCCCGGTCCATTCAAAGCCAGAATCCATGTCGTTCCAGGTGGAAAAAGATCCATCGATGGACGGCAATGCATGCCGTCTCCCATGTGAATGGTCATCCCCAAATCCAGGATGCCGCCTTTGAGGGTCTCCAAAATCAAAACATCCATGGTTGGAGATTTGCCAGGATGATGACGGATAATTTTCCCGATGATGACCAAGGGAGCATCACCCGCCACAGCAAGAAAAGGTCCCTTCCAAAGACAGGAACAAGCGGCGGTTGAAGACGGCATCAATATGCTGAGGGAAAAAAACAGTAATAATGCCGCTATGGGGGTTCCGGGACGTTCCATAAACCAGTTATCGAAAAAATTAGCTCCGTTCAGGGGATTTTTGGAATGCCTCCGTCATAGGACAAAAAATGTTAAAGTAGTCGGCAGGACCGAACATCCCGGAGAACGGGAGGAAGGATCTTGCCATAATGCACCGAAGAAAGTCCAGCATCGAACTTAAACGCCAGGTTATTGAAGAACTGCTCAGTGGGATGAGTACTCCGGCCCAACTCATCCGTCGCCATGAGATTTTCTCTGGTCTTCTCTGCCACTGGAAAGAACAATATGCTCGGGGGCGCTATAATAACGAGCCCAGCAAGGAAGCCGCCCTTGAAGACCGCGTCCGACAGCTGGAGCAGCTCCTCGGCAGGCTTACCATGGAGAACGAGTTTTTAAAAAAGCCGTTCAGAGGGGCCTCTTGTCAGCGCCGAAGAAAAGCGCCGGTTCATTACTCAAAATCGTCACCTCCTCGAAAGCACCGAGAGGTGGACGTGCTCCTCCAGCACGGCTTTCGGATCAGCATGTCCCGCAAAGG
>CAZKYN010000318.1:0-2272 GCA_964556675.1 uncultured Syntrophaceae bacterium | reverse complement strand
CCCAGTCTGAGCGGATGTTGATCGCGTCAGGGTTGGACTTCATGATCCGGGTCGCTTCTTCTCCCATCGCTCTCAGGGCGTCCGGGTCCGTCCCGACGAAACGGGCCTGGATTTTTGCCCCTCCACTAGTGCCTCTGCTGAAGGGCCGGACCCGGGGGTCGATTTCTGGGAAGGCCTTTCGGGCGAATTCCAGGGTCTTGGCAATGAGAGGCGCGGTTTTGTCGGAGTCGGTCGTGCTGACCACGAGATGCCCGAAACTGGGGGTCGAATCCGACGGGGTATAGGTCAGGATGAAGCGCAGGGCCCCTTCTCCCGTGTAACCTCCCACCGACTTTGTTTCTTCCTGTTTCAGGAGGTAATCCTGCGCCAGCAAGTCGCGGCCCAGTTCGGTCTTGCCCAGTTCTTCCGGCAGTATGCGGTCTTTTTCATAAGGCGAAAGGTTGACCCACTGGTTCTGTTCGGAAATGGTCAACGACGCCAGGAAATATTTCACCAGCCGGTCGGACTCTTTCCTGATGGCGGCATCGTCATTTGTCCGCGGCTTAAGCCCTGAATTCCCGGTATCGACGATGAAATCGAACAAGAGCGGATCTTCCGGATGCACGATCAAGCCTTTGAATATCACCGGCACATAGGCCGGGCTGTTCTCTACTATTGTTCCAGGCGCAGGCAGCAAAAGCTCTTGGGCGTAAGAAATTACAGGATTAGAAATAATAGATAGGACAAGGCAGGAAATTATTAATCTTTTAAAAAGTATAGCCATGGGCGCATGTAAAAAGATTAATATTGTGATCTTAATTTTGATTTAAATTATTATTTCCACATGAAAGATAGCATTTGCCGGATAAGATGTCAATAAATGCAATGCCTTGATCAAATATTCCCCTATTCACTGCATTTCCCGGAAGCTTTCATGGGGCAGGATGAGCTGTTGGCACAAGATGACGGCGCTTCTGTCTTCTTGTCAGAGTGGCGGGAACTTTTCTTCTTGTAATCGGTCTCGTAAAAGCCGCTGCCTTTGAAAATAACCCCGCTGCCGCTCCCGATCAGACGGGCAAGTTTGTTCTTCCCGCACTTGGGGCATTTGGTCAGCTTGGGTTCTGTCATGGACTGCAGCGCTTCCAGGACATGTCCGCAGGCGCGGCATTCATATTCATAAGTAGGCATTTATAACTCTCCTTCTAAAATCCTGATGGATCCGAGCCGGCGAGGTGGAGAAAGAACTGCCGCCGGGCGGGCTTGTCTTTCTTCCGGACCGGCCCCTATTTGAACACCTTCTTGATCTTTTCCTTGAACGTTCCTCCGCCCTCGACGATCTCTCCGCAGGATTTGGCGAATTGCTCCAGCAGCTGGCGTTGCTCACCGGTAAGCTTCTTGGGCACATCGATCATGATCCGCACATAAAGATCGCCGAACTCCTCGTCCCGACGGAGATCAGGCATCCCTTTGCCGCGGATGCGAAAGACCTTTCCGCCCTCGGTGCCGGACGGGAGCTTCATGGTGACCGCGCCGTTAAGGGTCTGGACCTGCATCTCCGCCCCCAGCGCCGCCTTGACGAAACTGACCGGCATGTCCATCTCAAGGTCGTTGCCGGAACGGCGGAACTTCCCGTGCTGCTCTACGCGTATGAAAATATACAGATCGCCGGGCCCGCCGGGACCCACCTCGCCTTCGTTACGCAAACGCATCTGGGAATCATTGTCGAGCCCCTTGGGGAAACTGACCTCTATCTCGCGGACATGCTTTACCGCGCCCCGCCCGCCGCATTTCGGACAGCTTTCCTTGACTATGCGGCCTTCCCCCCGGCAAGAGGGACAGGTCTGGGCCATGCGGAAAAACCCGCTGTTCATCATCACCTGGCCGTGCCCGCCGCAGGCGCGGCAATCTTCCATGGCGGTGCCGTTCTTGGCACCAGTCCCCTGGCAATCCTGGCAGACCTCGTTGCGCGGGACCCTGACCGTCTTTTTCACCCCGCTGTAAACTTCCTCCAGCGTCAGCGTGACCTCGTACTGGATATCCCGCCCGCGGGCCGGCCCGCGCCGGCGACGGCCTCCCATCGAGCCGCCGAAAGCATCGCCGAAGAACTGTCCCAGGATATCGTCCAGGCTGCCGTCGCCGAAAATGCTCGAGAAGTCGGCGCCGCGGAAGATGTCCTCAGAAGTGTAGTTCTGATCTATGCCGGAATGGCCGAACTGGTCGTAGGTCTGGCGTTTCTTGGGGTCCGACAACACCCCGTAAGCTTCGGAGATCTCCTTGAATTTCTCCTCGGCCT
>CAZKYN010000317.1:0-2272 GCA_964556675.1 uncultured Syntrophaceae bacterium | reverse complement strand
GCCTCGGCTTGATCGGCGTCGTAACGCTGGGCAGAAGGAAGCTCTGGAAATAACTATAAATCTCATTTCTGTAATGGAGGGCAGCGCCTTGACCGGTTCTGCCCTTTTTCTTTTTCCGGTTTGAAATATACAACAAAAATGTCGTTTATTTTTTGACTTAAGCCACCTCTTGATCTATATTCCCAGCCCGTACCGGTTCCAAAAAAACACCTCATTCATTCACATTGCACTTTGATGAACCTGACCGGGGCCGGACTGAGCGCCGGAAGGGAAGGATTTTTCGAGAATGCAGAATAAAATAGGGTTCGACAACGAGAAATACATAACCGAACAGAGCGCCAAGATCCTGGAAAGGGTTGAGAGGTCGGACAACAAGCTCTATCTGGAGTTCGGGGGCAAGCTGCTTTACGATTATCATGCTGCGCGGGTCCTGCCCGGCTACGACCCCAATGTGAAGATGCGTCTTATCCAGAAACTCAAGGACAAGGCCGACATCCTGCTTTGCATCTATGCGGGAGATATCGAAAGGAAAAAGATCCGCGCGGATTTCGGCATCACTTACGATTCCGACGCTCTCAAGTTGATAGATAATCTGAGGAACTGGGGGATCAGCGTCCTGGGAGTCGTAATCACCCGTTTCGATAACCAGCCCTCGGCCCAGCTGTTTAAGAACAAGCTGGAACGGAGGAATATCCCGGTATTCACTCACCGCTTCACCAAGGGATATCCCACAGACGTCGAAGCAATTGTCAGCGATGAAGGTTATGGGGCCAACACTTACATTGAAACAGACAAGCCGCTGGTCATTGTGACCGGCCCGGGCCCCGGCAGCGGCAAACTCGCGACGTGCCTGTCCCAGCTCTATCACGAGTACAGGAGGGGGGTCCGCGCCGGTTATGCTAAATTCGAAACTTTCCCCATCTGGAACATTCCCCTGAAACACCCCGTGAATGTCGCCTACGAGGCGGCCACTGCTGATATCCGGGACTTCAACCTGATCGACCCCTTCCACCTGGAGGCCTACGGAGACAAGTCGGTAAATTATAACCGGGACGTGGAAGTGTTCCCGGTCGTGAAGAGGATCCTGGAAAAAATCACGGGAGAGGAATCTCTTTACAATTCGCCGACCGACATGGGCGTGAATATGGCCGGTTATGCCATTGTGGACGATGCAGTCACGAGGAAGGCCGCAAAGCAGGAGGTGATCCGGCGCTATTACCGCTACCGCTGCGAGTACGCGATGGGACTGGCCGACAGGGAAACTGTCCAGAGGGTCGAACTCTTCCTCAAGGATTTCAAGATCCGGCCCGAAGAGCGCCCCGTAGTCGGGCCCGCCTGGCAGGCCGCCCGCGAGGCGCAGGAGCAGCGTAAGGGAAACGAGGGCATCTATTGCGGCGCGTCCATCGAGCTCAATGACGGCAGGATAGTGACCGGCAACAATTCCCCGCTGATGCACGCGGCATCAAGCATGATCCTGCATGCGATAAAAACTCTTGCCGAAATACCCGATAAGATAAAACTGTTGCCCCCTTACATAACTGATTCTGTGAGGAATATGAAAACGGACATCCTCAACGAAAAATCGGTCAGTCTGGACCTGGAAGAAACGCTCATTGCCCTGAGCATAAGCGCCACTACGAACCCCGCCGCCCAGCTCGCCATAGAAAAGCTCAAAGAGCTGCGCGGCTGCGAAGTCCACATGACTCACATGCCCACGCCCGGAGACGAGGCCGGCTTGCGGCGCCTGAATGTCAACCTCACCAGCGAGCCGAACTTCTCCACCCGAGACCTCTTCCCGGCCTGATTGCACCGGACCTATTGAGTATAAGAAGCCGCTTCCGGCTCCGGAAGGGGCTTCTTTCATCGGCAAACTTAAACTGCCTCAATCGTGGAAGGCGGTTTGGAGGCAATGTTGTAAGTCACGCTGACTACGCCGGGCACTTTACTTATGATGCCGCCGGCAGGGCGCGGTGGCCCAAGGCGGTCACTACCGACGAATCCACGCCTCCTGAGAGGGCATTTATGGCAGTGCCCTTCCCGACGATCCTTCTGATCTCCTTCACCTTTTCGGCAATGAACTTTTTCGCATCCAATTCCGCCGCAAGTATCTCCTTCATAATGCCCTTTCTCCTTCCACATGGATCGAATTTTTCCGGGAAACAGGCTGATTATCGTAACCGCCCCCGGCATTGTCAATGCAAAAGCATTCATTCACATGTTCACTTTTCTTAGCAACTCTGATACAAGCTTTAGCAACACTTTAGGATTGCCC
>CAZKYN010000316.1:0-2288 GCA_964556675.1 uncultured Syntrophaceae bacterium | reverse complement strand
CTTGGTGAGATAGTCGTCCGCGCCGGCGTCCAGCCCGGATATCTTGTCCTCGACGTCGTCCCGCGCCGTCAGCATGAGTATGGGGGTCAGGAGGCCGTCCTTCCGGAGCTTGCGGCAGACATGGATACCGTCCTTGCCCGGTATCATGATGTCGAGCACGATCAGGTCGTAAGTATTGGTCTGCGCCAGAAAGATGGCTTCGTCTCCGTCAGGGGCCACATCGACCGCGTAGGAGGCCTCCCGCAGGCCGCGTTTTATAAAAGAAGCCAGTTTCTTTTCGTCCTCAACGATCAGTATATGCATAAAAGTCCTCGGGATAGTTATAACTCTTACCTGGCATAAAAAGGTGTATTTTGTTGCCCCTCTGCCTTTGTCGCCTGAGCCGGCCGGACATTACGGGGCGGTTGCTGTCCGGGAAAAGAGAACAACGGGAACGCCCGCTCAGAACAGCTTCATCTGCTCCTTTTCCTGCGCGCGCCGGCGGGAAATGGCGCGGGCCCGGAACGCTTCCAGCCCTTCCTGGATATCGGCCAGGAAGCTCGACAACGGCCGCTCCGCGGTAAGGCCGAAGAGCGTGCGCCTCCTCGCCCGGACAAAATAGAGCCGCTCCCTGGCCCGGGTCATGCCGACATAGAACAACCGGCGTTCCTCGCCGATATCGGTCTTGAGGAAATCGACCTCCAGCGGCAGAAGCCCCTCCTCGCAGCCCGCGATGAAGACGACCGGGAACTCGAGCCCCTTCGCCGCGTGCAGGGTCAGGAGCGCGACCTTCTCGGCCCGAGCGTTGTAGGCGTCCTCGGGCGTGTCCAGGGACAAACGGTCCAGGAAATCCGTCACGCTGGCAGCCCCGCGGGCCAGCGCCAGCACGCGCTCCCAGTTCGCCGAAAGCGCTTCGTCGCGGGCACGGTACCTCTCCAAAGCGGAGGGCAGGCCCGTCACGTCACGGACTTCCTTCAGGCCCTGGCGGGTCGTGAGGCTTAAGCCCGCCGGACGCACGCCCGCGGTCTGGAACGGGATGCCGGCCCCGCCCAAGGCCTCCTCCAGCGCCCCGGCCTGGGCGTTCAGGCGGAAGAGGACAGCGATATCGCTGAACGAATATCCGCCGCCGTCCCCGGCTCCGCTGATGTCGTGGTCATGATGGCCGGCCCCGCCGATCAGCTTGCCGATCTCGCGGGCCACAAAGGCCGCTTCGGCTTTCTCCCCGGCCGCCTCGTGGATGCCCAGGAAACCGCCGGCATGGATGCGCGCGGTCAGCTCCGGGACCGGGAACCGCGCCCCGCCGCGGATGACCTGGCCGCTCGCCTCCAGGAGTTTCGCGGCCGAACGGTAATTCTCCCCCAGCTCGATGCGCCGGCACGGCGCGAAGTCAGCGGCGAAACGCTCGAAGAACCGCGCCTCGCTGCCGCGGAACCCGTAGATCGACTGGTTCGGGTCGCCGATGACCGTCAGATGAACGCCGTCGGCCGCCAGCAGTTTCAAAAGCTCGACCTGCATCAGGTTCACGTCCTGGTATTCATCGACCATGACGAACGGATATTGCCGCCGCACCGCGCGCGCCGCGGCCGGGTCGTCCCGCAGCAAGATCACCGCGTCGCGCAATATGTCGTCGAAATCGACCAGGGCCCGCTCCCGCAGGAAAGCGCGGAAGGCCTCGACGCGGCGGTCCGGGCTGGTCTCCTGCAGGGACGCCTTCCAGCCGGCCACGGCCTCGAGGAGGTCACGGCGCTCGCGACGCGAAGCTTCCGGCAGGAACCCGGCGGCCAGCTCCTCGGCCTCATCGGGCGTGATGATCGTGAAATCCAAAGGGAACGGCAGCCTCCCGGCATGTTCCCTCAGCAGGCTTAGGGCGAAGGAATGGAACGTGCCGGCAAAGACACCCGATAGCAGCCCGGCGTCCAGCGCGGCCAGGCGGTCCCGCATCTCGTCCGCGGCCTTGTTGGTGAAAGTGACGGCCAGGACCTTGCTTTCCGGCGGCAGGCCGGCCGCCAGCCGGGCGATGCGGCTGACCAGCGTCCGGGTCTTGCCCGTCCCGGGACCGGCGACGACGAGCAGGTGCCCGCCGTCATGCTCGACGGCGCAGCGCTGGCGTTCGTTGAGGTCCGTGCCGGGTCCCCCGGCTGTCAGAAGGTTCATTTGCGCTCCAGGAACTGGAAGATGCTCCGGCTCCGCACCGGCGGGAAAACACCTTCGTTGACCTGCCTCACATCCTCGATGGTAAAGAAAGCCTTGGGCGCCTTCTGATGGATGATATCCACCACCCGTTTGACCTCGCTGCGCATCACCACCGA
>CAZKYN010000315.1:0-2301 GCA_964556675.1 uncultured Syntrophaceae bacterium | reverse complement strand
CGTGGCAGCCGCAGAAACCGCCGCCCGCGGGCAGACTCCCGGCCAGAAGAGCCAGTACGGCTTCCTCGGGCGTGCCCTGGAACGGTGTCGGGATGGCTTTGATCCCGTTCGCGGCCAGGTCCTGCGCCGCGCGCATCCCCATGCCGCGGCAGATCACGGCGTCGCACCCGGCCAGGGCTTCCAGGATTCCGCCGTGCGAATGGTGCGAATGCCCGGCTTCATGACCGTGCCCGTGGCCCTCATCGTGGCACTCCCCGCGGGCGTGCGCGGTGAAAGAATTCTCCACCACCCGCTGCCCGGTTATCGCTCCATCAGCCACTTCGAACACCACGAAACAGGCGCAACGTCCGAAATGCTGCGAAATGCTTGTTCCGTCGTTAGATGGCACTGCTATCCTCATCTTTTGCTCCTCGCAATCGTTTAAAGGTTTCAGTTCTGCTGTCCATTGTCGCCGGCCTGTGCACGATGGCCGTGACGGCCCCGGCAGCAGCGCCCCATTCCAGCGCCGGTCCGTCCTTTTTCTCCGGAACGGTGAATGTTCGCTCCGCCGCAGGACGGGCACGCGGAGGGCCGCCCTGTTCCATGCGGGACGCTCCAGGAATGGTTGCAGCCCGGGCAGGTGAAAGTCCTGAGACCGTTCATTTCAACAGTTCCTCCCTCGATGCGCAGCGCCCGGGCCTCGATCAGGGCCGAGGCCACCTTGCGCCGCGCAGATTCGATGATCCGCCCGAAAGTCTGGCGCGATACGTTCATCCGCGCCGCAGCGCTCTCATGATAAAGACCCTCGTGGTCGGCCAGGCGTAAAGCCTCAAGCTCATCCAGCGAAAGCACCACCTCATCCAGTTTGGAGACTGACTCTCCGGCTGGCTTGAACAGGCGGCAGCCTGGCATCCGGCCGATCATTCTGCGGCAACAGGGTCTTGGCATACGTTTCTCCTTATGGGCATATGCCCATAATAATGCGCTGGAGGTTGCAAGTCAATAAAAATTCCGCGCGCGGCAAAGAGCTTATTCTTAGCAGACTCTCCGCCCAGGGCGCCTAAGCCGAAACAGAAACCGCCGGCAGGATGCACCGGCGGTTACAGGGCTGAACCGCGCGCATATGTTATTATCGCGGTCCGGAATTTAAGAGGCAGGACTCTCAGAAGAACAGCTTGAAAAACCTCAGGATGCCCTGTTTCCAAGGCACGCGGTGCGAGATGCCGCTCAGGCTCCGTATCGAGGAGATGTTTTCCAGATACCAGCGGTAGTTGCGCACCAGAGCGTCTTTGTTGGAAAAACGTGGGGTGAAACCAAGGACCCGCTCGGCTTTTTCGGTCGAGACGAAGGAATCCTTGGAAGCGGTTTCGTAGACCCACTTGTATAGCGGGGAGAGTCTGAGCGCCTCCAGCGCCCGCAACAACCAGATGACCGGAGCGGCAGGCAGACCGGATATTTTCTTCCCGAATCCCGCCTCGTCCAGAACGGCCTGATAGTCCTCCCGCATGGTGGTAAACTCTTTCGCCCCGATGTTGAAAATGTCGTCAACCAGCCGCCTGTCACCGGTCAGAGTGATCCATATCGCTTCGCAAAGGTCCTCAACATCCAGCAACTGGTAGCGGTTGCGACCGTTTCCGATCATCGGGAAACCACGGCCCTCGCTGGCCCAGTCGTAGAACAGGGCGAACACGCCCAGCCGTTCCGGTCCAATAAATGATTTTGGGCGCAGTATCGGCACACAGAGGCCTTTTTCCCTGAATTCCTGACAGACCTCCTCGGCCTGTATTTTTGCCTGCCCGTATGGTCCCACACCCTCAAGCCTGTCGGTTTCCAGAAGGGGATGATGATCCGGGATGCCGTAAACCGCCGTGGACGAAATATGTACGAACCGCTCCACCCCCGCAGCCAGCGCCGCTTCGAGCAGGTTGCGCGTCCCGTCGATATCGGTAGTGAAGATATCCCGTTCGCTGTAGAGAGGCAGGGCCGCCGCGGTGTGTACTACAACCTGGACTTTTCGCATGGCCTGGGCTACGCACTGCTTGTCACGGATATCGCCCTTGAAAAAAGCGATCCTGTCCTTTTCGGGATAGTCGAAATCGGCGATGTCCAGCACTGCCAGGTCATTCACTCCGCGTGCAAACAGACTTCGCACCAGATTGATGCCCAGGAAGCCCGATCCGCCTGTAATCAACACTCTCATGGAATCCCCTTCGCCATCAGTAACGTCCGGTTAGGAACTTGCATCACGGGGTGGAAAGGTTATGTTTACATGTCCTTTTCCGGCTTGTGGAAAAGGACCAAAAGACGCTTTGGGGCCGTAAA
>CAZKYN010000314.1:0-2341 GCA_964556675.1 uncultured Syntrophaceae bacterium | reverse complement strand
CGATTGAACGGTCGAGATCCCCATCTTGGAAATGATCTTGAAAAGCCCCTTGCGCGTGGACTTGATATAGTTCTTTTCGGCATGCTCGTAATCCAGGTCGGGGCCCGCAATATTGCCCTTCCTCAATTCGCTTTCGATGGTGTCCAAAGCCAGATAAGGGTTGATGGCGTTAGCGCCATAACCGATCAGGACCGCGAAATGATGCATTTCCCTGGCCTCTCCCGTCTCGATGACCAAGGAAGCTTTGGTCCGCGTCCCCTGCCGTATCAAATGATGATGCAGTCCCGAACACGCCAGCAAGGAAGGTATCGGCACATATTTGTCCCCCACTCCGCGGTCGGAAAGTATCAAGATGTTATACCCTTCGGCTATCGCCTTGTCCGCCCGCAGGCATAATTCATCCATCGCCTCTTCCAGACCGCCCACCCCGTGCGAGCGTTCGAATATGACAGGCAAAGTCACGGCTTTCAGACCCGGCAGGTTCAAATGGGCTATCTTCTCCAGGTCCTTTCCAGACAAAATGGGCGACGTCAGGCGCAAGCGGCGGCAATGCTCAGGCGTTTCATCCAGCAGATTCTTCTCCGACCCCAGATAGACGTTCTCGGACATCACGTTCTCTTCGCGGATGGAGTCGACCGGCGGATTGGTCACCTGGGCGAAGAGCTGCTTGAAATAATCGAACAAAAGTTGCGGCCGCAGCGAAAGCACCGCTACCGGCGTGTCGGCTCCCATAGAGCCGGTAGCCTCCTCGCCGCTCTCGGCCATGGGCTTAAGGACGATCTTCAGGTCCTCCTGGGTATAGCCGAAAACATGCTGCCGCTCCAGCAGGGTCCGCTCGTTGTACGACTGAACTTTCTTAGGCTCGGGAAGGTCCTGCAGATCGATCAGGTTCTCCTCCAGCCACTTGCCGTAAGGCTTGCGGCGGGAATATTCCTCTTTCAGCTCCTCATCATCGATGATGCGGCCCTGCTGGGTGTCGATCAAGAACATCTTGCCCGGCTGCATCCGGCCCTTCTTCATCACACGCTCGGGAGCGATATCCAGGACGCCGGTCTCGGAAGCCATCACCACCAGGCCGTCTTTGGTGACCAGATAACGCGACGGACGGAGGCCGTTCCGGTCCAACACCGCGCCGATATAACGGCCGTCGGTAAAGGCGATCGAAGCCGGGCCGTCCCAGGGTTCCATCAGGCAGGCATGATACTCATAGAAAGCCTTCTTCTCTTCGCTCATGTCGGCGTTCCCGCCCCACGCCTCCGGGATCATCATCATGATGGCATGCGGCAGGGAACGGCCGGCCATCACCAGGACCTCCAGGGCATTATCGAAAGAAGCGGAATCGCTGCCGAAAGGCCCGATCAGCGGATGTATTTTGGATATGTCATCGCCAAAAAGGGAGCTGGCCATCTGGTTTTCGCGGGCACGCATCCAGTTCAGGTTCCCGCGCAGGGTATTGATCTCGCCGTTATGCGCCAGCATACGGTAAGGATGGGCCAAAGACCAGGTGGGAAAAGTATTGGTGCTGTAACGGGAATGCACCAAGGCGAGCGCCGAGACCATATCCTCATCCGCCAGGTCAAGGAAGAAAGGCCCGACCTGCTCGGCCATCAACTGGCCCTTGTAGACCATTGTGCGCGTTGACAGGCTGCACACATAAAAGAAGCTGCGGTGATGCACCACCGACCCCTGGACCTTGCTCCAGCATCTTTTGCGGATCACATACAACTTCTGCTCGAATTCTTCCGGCCTGGTATCAGCGCCCCGTCCGATAAATAAATGTTTCAGATCGGGCTGTACCGAACCGGCGACCCTCCCGACGTAGTCCGGGTCGCAGGGGACATTGCGCCAGCCCAGGAACCGCTGCCCTTCCTCCGTGATTATTTTCTCCACCCATTCTTCGACAATATTGCGCGACTGATGCTCCATGGGCAGGAACACCAACCCGCAGGCATAATCTCCTTCCGGAGGGAGGGTGATCCCCTCAGCAGCCGACACCTTGCGCAAGAATTTATCCGGGATCTGTATCAGGATCCCCGCGCCGTCCCCGGTCTTCGGGTCGCAACCGCAAGCGCCGCGATGGGTGAGATTCTCCAATATCCTGATGCCGTCCCTTACTATGCCGTGAGCTTTGCGCCCCTTCATGTCCACCACAAAGCCGACACCACAAGAATCATGTTCAAACCGGGGATCGTATAGCCCCTGAGGACCAGGCAAACCGCCTCTATTCATAATCCAGCTCCAATACTTCTATGATTTTGGGAACATTTGTATTAAGAAAATGTGCTTTGCCGGGCAAAGGACCTTCCTGACCATTCCAAAAAGTCGTTTATTTTAACCGCAT
>CAZKYN010000313.1:0-2444 GCA_964556675.1 uncultured Syntrophaceae bacterium | reverse complement strand
TTGACCGCCTCGCGGCACATCCGCAGCAGGGCAGTACTCGACCCTGGGTCGATTGACAGCACGACTAGGACGACCTTTTCATCCCGGGCCGGGCCGCGCGCGCACTTTTTAAGATGGCTGAAGCGGAGCGCCTCAGCGACGGACAAACCGGCCTCCGGCCAGCCGCAGTCCCGCATATACTGCCGCGTCAAATCGCCGTTACAGATGATCATATCTGGTTTGGGGAGCGGGAAAGGAGATCGGTCTTCGACTTCGGCGCGGCTGTTGAAATAATTCAGCAGCATCCAGGGAACCGTCGCGTGCTGATAGGCGAACAGTTTCGTTTTCTTTTGAGCGGCGTTTCTCGCGCTGATCAGGGCTTTTTCCCAGGCGTGCATTTCACAAAGGTACAGTACCTTCTCCACCTCCAGCCCGGACAGAAAGGATTTGAAGCCGGCATAATAAAGCAGCCCCGTCAGCCCGGTGCATCCCACGAAGGACGAATGCCAGTCGTCCCGGAAGATTCCGTAAAAATTGTATGTCCCGAAGCTGTGGCGGGGCGCGATGGTCGTTTTTTCAAATTTCCTGAATTTCAGGCCGGTCCGCAGCATGAAACCCAATCCGTGCAGGATGTCCGCAAAGCGTAAAAACTCTTCCAGAAAGCGGATCTTCTCTCCGCTCTCGATAAACCGCCGGGCGTGCTGCAATGACTCGGAGAAGGAGACAGCATTGTTGGCGACACACATGGCAAGCCAGGATATATCGGTTCCCCCGGCTGAAAGCGCTTCCTGCAGGGCGGGATAGTATTTGTCCCGGTAAACGCCCCTGGTTGCGGCCTCCGCGTCGTAGTTCGGAAAGTAAGTGACGAGGGTCAAGCCGTTTTCCTTCGGACGGCCGCGGTTCAGGCCGCCCACCCTGCGCCTGATCTTCCGGACCCGGAGAAAAAAGGTCCATGAAAAATGCAGAAGGTGCAGAAGATGCTTCAGATAGAGGAAACGCCGAGACCGGGCAATGCGTTCCTGCAAAGTTTCGAAAGGCGTTACGGGGAGCGTTCTGAAGCCGATATGGGCGGTTTTGGCATAATCCGACAGTGTGTTTTTCAATTTTCCGCTGCGGCAGCCGAAATAGATTTCCCGGATATTCTTCTCTCCCAAGACTCCAAAGATCGCTTCCATCTGGGCCAGCCTTTGAAAGGAATCCGTCTTAAATGTATTTTTCTCCGCGATCAGGCCAAACCACCACAGGGAGGTTTTCCCGTCAATCGAGAAGATTTCCTTCAGGTCCCCGCTTTCGGGGAGTCCGGCGATGAAGTCCAGGTATTTTCCCCGGATCCTTTCCGCGGTCTCGTTGATCAGTCTCGCCGTCCGGAGGATTTCGGAGATGCGGCAGCCACAGGTACCGGCCTTTTCGGCTACCCGCGACACGAGTTCATCGCTGGAGGTCAGGGGGAAAAGGAAAATCTCTTTCTCGCCGCCGGCGGGAAACCGGACCGAGTCGATTTTCAACGAGGAATCAAAGACGACCAGAATGCTCATGAAGGCGGGGCGAAGCGGTCAGGCTGCCTCTCTAGAAATAGCTTCTGTAGAATTCCTGTTTGAGCTCCTCATATATCCGATTACCCTGATCATCGAACTTTTCCGCCTTCCGGATCCGATCATACATGTCCCGCGGCATTTTAGCATATAGCGGGAAGGTCCTCTGCAGCCCTTTAAGCTCTTCGTAGGAGATGGAGTTCATCTTCAGGGGAACGGAATCCAGCAGCTGATGGACCCTGTCCTCCCGAGTCAGATAGCCTTTTTCCAGGCAATATTCATACAACCGTGTCCCCCGGTAAGGCGTCAGGAGGTACACGTTCATGGTCGTCGGCCGGATCTTCCTGTTCATCTCGATCGTGTCGAAGACCAGTTCCCTGGTTTCATCGGGAAAGCCGATGATGTTGTTGACAGTGTATGCGATACCGTGCTTTTCAACCAGGGCGAATGCATCCAGCATCTGCTGGTTGCTGCACTGCCTGTTGAGGATTCGTGAGCGGAATTCCTCGTTCCCATGTTCGATCCCGAATTGCATATTCTGGCAGTTCATCTCCTTGAGCAGGAGAATCTTCTCTTCTGTGACCGTCTCGGGTCTGGACTGGCACCAGAAGGGCAGGCCTATTTCCTTGTATTTCGCGGCGAACTCCCTCAACTCCCGCATGGGCTTGGCCAGGAAGGATTCTGCGTTGAAATTGATATAGTCCGGGCTGTACTTCTTGGCCAGATGCTTTATTTCCGCAATGACGCGGTCGACATTCTTCCGGCGGTAATATGCGCCGCAGCCGCTGTCCTTGAAGAGACGTCTCAAATGAGGCGCCTCGCAGTAGGTGCAGTCATAGGGGCAGCCCCTGTCGATCTCCACGTGGATCATTGTGTAAATCTTGCCCTGCATCGGACGATACAGCCTGGCCCGGTCGAAAATATCGTAATCGA
>CAZKYN010000312.1:0-2459 GCA_964556675.1 uncultured Syntrophaceae bacterium | reverse complement strand
GATACGAACTGAAACTGACCCGGCTCGTATCTGAAAACGCATGCATCCCGGTGATCGCTTCGGGAGGCGCGGGCGAGATCAATCATCTTTACGACGTGCTGACGGAAGGACGGGCGGACGCCGCCCTGGTGGCATCCATAACCCATTACGGCACTTATACGGTCAGGCAGATCAAGGACGAACTTTCCGCCAGGGGCGTGAAGGTCCGGATGAAATGGTAGAGGCGGCAATGAAGGCGTACCTGCATTGGAAGACGGGACAGTTTTCGCGGGGAGGAGCTTTGCCGGAAGCGGTGAGGCCGAGGGTGAGGCTGTCTTCAACACCAGCATGACAGGATACCAGGAAATCCTGACCGACCCCTCGTACAAGGGACAGATCATTACGATGACCTACCCGCTGATCGGCAATTACGGTGTCAACCGGGAAGACGTCGAATCGCGCGGGGTCCATGCCTCGGCTTTCGTGGTGAAGGAATATCAGCCCGCGCCGAGCAACTGGCGCTCGGAAATGACCCTGGGAGAATATCTCGAGAGGAACAATATAATAGGGATCGAGGGGATTGACACGAGGGCCCTGACCAGGCACCTGCGAGTCAAGGGGGCGATGAAGGCCGTGATCGCGACGGGAGATGCCGACCCGGCCGAACTGGTCCGCAAGGCGCAGGGCTCCTTCGGACTTGTCGGGCGCGACCTGGTACGGGAGGTCACCTGCCCGGCTCCGTTCCGCTGGAAGAATTCGCCCGAGGACCCGGCCTACAGGGTCGTGGCGTTCGATTTCGGAGTGAAATTCAATATCCTGAACATGCTCGCCGGGCGCGGGTGCGACGTCACGGTAGTCCCGGCCACCACGGGGGCCGCCGAGGTCCGCGCCCTCAAGCCGGACGGGATCATGCTCTCGAACGGACCGGGAGACCCCGAACCTGTCACTTACGCCGTGCAAACGATCCGCGAGCTCATGGGCGAATTCCCCATCTTCGGAATCTGCCTGGGGCAGCAGCTGCTCGGCCTTGCCCTCGGGGGCAGGACATTCAAGCTGAAATTCGGGCACCGCGGAGCCAACCACCCGGTGAAAAACCTGCACACGGGCAGGGTGGAGATAACATCCCAGAACCACGGCTTCTGCGTCGACCTGGACTCGATCAAAGGCCACGACGTGGAAATCACGCACGTAAACCTGAACGACGGGACCCTGGAAGGGATGCGGCACAAAACGCTGCCCCTCTTTTCCGTCCAGTACCATCCCGAAGCATCGCCCGGCCCGCACGACGCGGACTATCTGTTCGGCGAATTTTTGGAGATGATGGGGAAACATGCAGGCAGGACTTGAATTAATATGATTTGTCACCCCTGCGAAAGCAGGGGGCCAGTATAAAAAGAATGGATGCCCGCTTTCGCGGGAATGACGGAATTCTGAAACAATGCCGAAGAGAACCGACATAAAAAAAATAATGCTTATCGGCTCGGGGCCGATCGTTATCGGCCAGGCGTGCGAATTCGATTATTCGGGGACCCAGGCGTGCAAGGCACTCCGTGAAGAGGGTTTCGAGATCGTTCTCGTCAACAGCAATCCCGCCACGATCATGACCGATCCCGAAATGGCGGACCACACGTACATCGAACCAATCACACCCGCAATAGTCGCCAGGATAATCGAAAAGGAGCGGCCGGACGCCCTCCTGCCTACGCTGGGCGGGCAGACGGGGCTCAATACGGCCGTGCAGGTCGCCGAAATGGGGATACTCGAAAAGTTCGGGGTCGAGATGATCGGCGCCTCGGCGGATGTGATCCGCAAGGCCGAAGACCGGGACCTCTTCCGGACGGCGATGACCAGGATAGGGTTGCGCGTCCCGCAGAGCGCCATCGTCAGGGACAGGGATGCAGCGCTCGCCGCCGCGGAAAAGATCGGCTATCCCGTGATCGTCAGGCCCAGCTTCACCCTGGGCGGGACGGGCGGAGGCGTAGCCTATAACCGCGAGGACCTGGAGGTCCAGGCGGCCTGCGGCCTCGATGCCAGCCTGATCCATGAAATAATGATAGAGGAGTCCGTAATCGGGTGGAAGGAATTCGAGCTCGAGGTCATGCGCGACGGCAGGGATAACGTGGTAATCATCTGTTCCATAGAGAATTTCGATCCCATGGGGGTCCACACCGGCGACAGCATAACCGTTGCGCCTGCCCAGACCCTGACGGACAAGGAATACCAGAAGCTGCGCAACGCCTCGATCGCGATCATGCGGGAGATCGGGGTGGACACGGGCGGCTCGAACGTCCAGTTCGCGATCAACCCGGAGAACGGGGACATGGTGGTGATCGAAATGAACCCCCGCGTTTCCCGCAGTTCGGCCCTCGCCTCCAAGGCCACCGGCTTCCCGATTGCGAAAATAGCGGCCAAGCTCGCGGTCGGCTATTCGCTGGACGAATTGCGCAACGATATCACCCGCGAGACGGTGGCGTCATTCG
>CAZKYN010000311.1:0-2500 GCA_964556675.1 uncultured Syntrophaceae bacterium | reverse complement strand
ATTTGAGATAACGTCCATCAACAAAGGTATCCGCGAGCGCCGGAGCGTGCCGGTAACGGAGGAGGCGCCCTTCACGGTCGAGGTCAACGGCCGGGAGACAGCGACTCTGCTGTGCAGTCCGGACAATCTCAGGGACCTGGTTGCGGGATTCCTTTACACGTCGGGACTTGCTTCCGGTCCGCCGAATCCAGCGGATATAGTAATTGATACGGAGAGATGGAATGCGAATGTAAAGCTCCCCGGCGGTGTCCCCGAGGAGATGGTCTTCAAGAGAATTTACACGTCCGGCTGCGGCCGGGGCATCATCTTCCACAGCCCGGTCGATATCATGAACCGCGCGCCGCTCGCGGACGGCTTCAAGATCAGATCGGAGGTCGTCACCTCTCTCATGAACGAACTCTTAACAAGCTCCGCGGAGCACAGGGAAACAAGGGGCGTGCACAGCGCGGCCCTCGCCGATACCGGGAAGATACTGATCTTCCGGGACGATATCGGCCGGCACAACGCGTTTGACAAGGTGGTGGGGGCCGCCCTCCTCGCGGGGATTTCCCTTGAGGACAAGGCGGTCCTGTCGAGCGGCAGGATCTCTTCCGAGATCTTCTCGAAGGCCCTCCGGTGCAGGATACCCGTCCTTATCGCGGCGGGAGCCCCGACCAACCAGGCCGTAAAACTCGCGCGTCAGGTGAATATGGCCCTCGCGGGCCGCACAAGGGGAACACGGACAATAATCTACAGCGCAGAACAGAGAATAATCTAGGAATTTCAAACTATCCCCCCGACGGCGGGAAAAATTGTCATCCTGAGCACTTCGACAGGCTCAGTGTAAACTGCGCGAAGGATCTATCGTTTAAAAAAAAGATTCTTCGGTCGCAAGCTTCCTCAGAATGACATATCCACACGGGGACAAACACCTGACGAACGGAGAAAAAAATGAGCAAGATAGATTCGAGACTGAAGACTGAAACACTGGCCCTGCACGGCGGGCAGGAGGCCGATCCGACAACCGGCTCGCGGGCCGTGCCCATATACCAGACCACATCTTACCAGTTCAAAAGCACCGAACACGCGGCAAGCCTCTTCGGGCTCACAGAGTTCGGGAACATTTACACGCGGCTGATGAATCCTACTACTGACGTCCTCGAAAAGAGAATGGCGCTGATCGACGGGGGCGCGGGGGCGCTGGCAGTGGCCAGCGGCCAGAGCGCCATCACCCTGGCGCTGCTCAACATCGCCCGGGCCGGGGACGAGATCGTTTCGGCGGACAACCTTTACGGCGGGACTTATACCCTGTTCCATTACACGTTCCCCCGGCTGGGGATAAAAGTGAACTTCGTGAAATCCAACGACCTCGACGCGCTCGCCGGGGCTATAACGGACAGGACAAAGGCGGTTTACGCCGAGTCCATCGGCAATCCCAAGCTTGACGTGTCCGACCTGGAAGGGATTGCGGCAATTGCCCATAAGAACGGCCTCCCTTTCGTGCTGGACAACACGGTTTCGCCCTATCTGCTCAAGCCCGTCGATTTCGGCGTGGATATTGTCGTGTATTCGGCGACCAAGTTCATCGGCGGCCACGGCACGTCCCTCGGAGGGCTGATCGTGGATTCCGGCAAATTCGACTGGACCAACGGCAAATTCCCCCTGATCAGCGGCCCCGACCCGAGCTATCATGGGCTGGATTTTGTCGAGGCCCTCAAGCCGCTCGGCAATATAGCTTACATAGTAAAAGCGAGAGTTTCCCTGCTGCGCGACCTGGGCCCGGCCCTCTCGCCCTTCAACTCGTTCCTGTTCCTGCAGGGGCTCGAAACGCTCCACCTGAGGATGCCGCGGCACTCGGAAAACGCGCTGGCGGTGGCCGGTTACCTTGAGAAGCACCCGAAAGTGAGCTGGGTCAACTATCCCGGGCTCGCTTCGAGTCCCGAAAAGGCAAGGGCGCAAAAGTACCTGCCCAAGGGGGCGGGGGCAATCATCGGTTTCGGGGTCAAGGGGGGGATGGAAGCGGGGAAGCGTTTCATAGATTCGCTGGAGCTCGTTTCGCATCTCGCGAATATCGGCGACGCGAAGACCCTCGCGATCCATCCCGCAAGCACGACGCACCAGCAGTTGTCCCCTGAAGAACAGCTTGCAACGGGGGTGACGCCCGATTTCATCCGGCTCTCGATCGGGATCGAGCATATTGACGATATTCTGGCGGACATCGAACAGGCATTAAGATAACGCAAAGCGACCGGCCGGTCGCCCATGGAGGCCCATATGGCAAAAATATATGAGGACATAACAAAAACGGTGGGGCGCACGCCCCTGGTGAGGATAAACAGGATGGCCCGGGGCATGGACGTGGACCTCCTGGTCAAGGTCGAATCTTTCAACCCGCTTTCCAGCGTGAAGGACAGGATCGGCGTCGCCATGATCGAGGCGGCGGAGCGCGACGGGAGGCTCAAAAAGGACTCCGTCATAATCGAGCCCACGAGCGGCAACACGGGCATCGCCCTGGCCTTTG
>CAZKYN010000310.1:0-2523 GCA_964556675.1 uncultured Syntrophaceae bacterium | reverse complement strand
AAACCGGTCAGCTCGACGATAAGGCCGACGAGTTCCCTGATAGTGATCTCGCGGCCGGCGCCCAGATTGACCGGCTCGGCTTTATCATATTTCTCGGCGGCCATCACGATGCCGCGCGCGGCATCATCCACGTACAAGAATTCACGGCTGGCCCGGCCGGTCCCCCAGACCGTGATGGAACTGGCGCCGTCGCGCTTGGCATCAACGCACTTCTTGATAAGCGCGGGGATGACATGGGACGACTGGGGGGAGAAATTGTCACCGGGGCCGTACAAATTCACCGGCAAAAGATAGATCGAATTGAAACCGTACTGGGCCCGGTAGGCCTGGGACTGGACCAAAAGCATCTTTTTGGCCAGGCCATAAGGGGCGTTCGTCTCTTCGGGATACCCCTTCCAGAGGTCCTCCTCCTTGAAGGGCACCGGCGTGAACTTCGGATAAGCGCAGATCGTACCTATCGCCACGAACTTATTGACCTGGCACAGCCGCGACTGCTCGATGAGCTGCACGCCCATCATGATGTTCTCGTAAAAAAAGCGTCCGGGATTTTCGCGGTTGGCGCCGATGCCGCCCACGACTGCCGCCAGATGCAGCACGATCTGCGGCCGGGCATCCTTGAGCAAACGGACGATCGCCTCTTTCTCGCGCAGATCATAATCCTTCGAGCGGGGCACAAAAATCTCTGGGCAGCCGCGCTCGCGCAGCTCCCGGACCACCTCCCGGCCCAGGAAACCAGCCCCGCCCGTAACGACCACCCTTTTATCCGACCAGTATCCCATCCTGTCCTTTTATTCAGATAAGAACACGTTCCTCCCCGGCCGGGGAGGAACGCTGTCAAGAAAGTCGCTTGCCTTTGAGGCCGTACACCTGCCGCTCCACCATCGCCATGTCGGCGTCGACCATCATGCGGACCAGCTGCTCGAACCCGACCTTGGCCTTCCAGCCCAGTTTCCGGCGGGCCTTGGCCGCGTCCCCCAGCAGGAGGTCGACTTCCGTAGGGCGAAAATACCTTTTGTCGGTCT
Organism: uncultured Syntrophaceae bacterium; assembly: GCA_964556675.1. Lineage (GTDB taxonomy): Bacteria > Desulfobacterota > Syntrophia > Syntrophales > UBA4778 > JBDKTK01. The sequence continues at coordinate 1,501 of CAZKYN010000310.1, read as the reverse complement.
CCACATGTTTCTTCCAGTCCAGCCCGGCGTGATCAAAAGCCACTCGGAGGAATTCTTTCACCGAATGCGTCTCCCCGGTCGCTATGACGTAATCATCCGCTTTTTCCTGCTGCAGCATCAGCCACATGGCCTCAACATAATCCCCGGCGAAACCCCAGTCCCGCTTTGCATCCAGGTTGCCTAAATACAGCTTCTTCTGTAAACCGTGCTTGATGCGCGCCAAAGCGATGGTGATCTTGCGGGTCACGAAAGTCTCCCCCCGGCGGGGGGACTCATGGTTGAAAAGGATGCCGTTACAGGCGTAAATACCGTAGGCCTCGCGGTAGTTGACCGTCATCCAGTAGGCATAGACCTTGGCCGCGCCATAAGGGCTGCGCGGATAGAAAGGGGTCTTTTCCGTCTGCGGGACTTCCAGCACTTTGCCGTACATCTCGGAACTGGAGGCCTGGTAGAACTTGGCCTTGCAGCCGGTCTCCCGTATCGCCTCCAGCAGCCGCGTCGTTCCCAGCCCGGTTATCTCTCCCGTATATTCCGGTATATCGAAACTGACCCGGACATGGCTCTGCGCGCCCAGGTTGTAGACCTCGTCGGGGGACACTTCCCGGATAATGCGGCTGGCCGCGCTGGCGTCCGCCAGGTCGCCGTATATCAGTTTGAGCCGGACGTCCTTCTCATGCGGGTCCTGGTAAAGGTGTTCGACGCGGCTGGTATTGAAGGTGCTGGCCCGGCGGATGACCCCGTAGACCTGGTAGCCTTTCTGTATGAGCAGTTCGGCCAGGTACGACCCGTCCTGTCCGGTTATACCAGTAATGAGAGCTTTCTTCTTGGTCGGCATTTAGGTCCTTTCCATGATGAATCGATTATAAACGCATCTATTCGGGCCTCAATAAGCCCCTTTACCCAACAGGACCACCCGGAAGGTATCGAACAAGATATTTATATCCAGCATGAACGACCAGTTGTTGACGTACCACGAGTCCCACTTGACCAGGCGGTGGAACGGAAGGTCGCTGCGTCCGCGCACCTGCCAAAGGCCGGTTATGCCCGGGCGGACTTCCAGCCTTTTCAGCTGTTTGAGATCTTCCTTGTGGACCTGTCCGAGCGGCAACGGCCGCGGCCCGACGAGGCTCATGTCCCCGATCAGCACGTTCACCAGCTGCGGCACTTCATCGATGGAATATTTGCGCAGGAAGCGGCCCACCCGGGTCACGCGCGGGTCCTGGCGGATCTTGAAGATCGGCCCGTCGGCTTCGTTCTTTTCCCTGAGCTCCTCCAGCTTTTTATCCGCGTCCGTGACCATACTGCGGAACTTTAACATCTTGAACACCCGGCCCCCCCGGCCGTAACGTTTGGAGAAATAGAAGACCGGCCCGGGGCTGTCACATTTTATAACAATGCCCAATGCCAGCAGCACCGGGGACAGGATCAGCAAGGCCAAAGCCGAGACCGTGATATCAAAGAAGCGCTTGCCGAATTGTTTCCTGTTCTGGCCGAGATTGCA
>CAZKYN010000309.1:0-2565 GCA_964556675.1 uncultured Syntrophaceae bacterium | reverse complement strand
TGGCTTCCTTGTCGCCGCTTTTGGCAGGCTTCATCCACTTGTCATAAGCCTTCTGCGCCTGCTGCAGGTCGGAAAGGATCAGTTCCGTTTCGATGATGTCCGTAGCTTCCGCCGGATTAAGCTCGTTCATGACGTTCACGACGTTGTCGTCCCTGAAACAGCGCACCACATGCGCCACGGCGTCCACATTGCGGATATTGGAAAGGAACTGGTTGCCCAGCCCTTCGCCCTCGCTGGCGCCCTTGACCAGCCCGGCGATGTCCACGAAACGGATGCCGGCCGGCGTCACCTTGGCCGAATTCCATTCCTCGGCCAGGCGGGTCAGGCGGTCGTCCGGGATGGGCACCACCCCGACGTTAGGTTCGATGGTGGTGAACGGAAAATTCGAGGCCGCGGCCGCCGCGCCGGTCAGCGCGTTAAAGAGCGTGGATTTCCCCACGTTGGGCAATCCGACGATTCCTATCTCCATACCATGCCTTCTTAATAAATATTTTTATATGAATTAAAACTTGTATATATTACTTCGTCGTCTTGAGAATGTCGACCTTTTTTCTACACTGAACGAGGCCCAGGGATTGCCGCCAGTTCAGCCTATAAGGGGTCCGGACTGGACGGACACGTCCTCCGCTAAAGCTGTTCAGGAAGGGTCCTGCTCACCCGGTACAATTTCTGGTCACGGAACGTCAGCATCAGGTCCGGGTTGTGATAGTTCTCGGTCAGATGCTCCCCCGCCGGTTCGAACCGCAGCCCGCGGTCGAGCAGGACCTGGAAATAGGGATACTGGTACCGGTAATCCGCCTCCGTGAGATAGACCGGCACCCCCCGGTCCAGGTACCCGTTGACCCTGCGCAGGAATTCCTCCATGCCCGTCCTGCCGTCGAGCGGAAGGAACATCGTCTTCCGGCGGCCGTAATACTCGATGAACGGGAAATCGTCGGCCGTCAGGACCACCGCGTTCTCTTCCGTGACCGAACCGACGAAAATGGCGAACCGCTTCGTCCCGTTGTAATGATGCCGGAACTCCAGGATCGGGTACATGAACAGCCACATGCCGAAAACGATCAGGGCCACCATCGCGGTCACGGCGGTCCTGAAATATTTATACATCCAGCAGAACCCTGCCGCCGCCACCACGCACAGCGGGGCCACAAAATGGTCCAGATAACGCACCGGGCAAGAGGTGGTATTCCCGAAATAGAACACCGAGCATGCCCAGCCCAGAAAAAAGATCAGCTGGGCCGTCTGCCCGACCATGGGCAGCCGCAATACGCCCACCGCGGAAAAGAAGAAGAACAAGCCCGGCACGCTGATGGCCAGGTACTTGAGCGTCACATCAAAGAACATCGGCGACAAAAGGCCGAGGAAATTGACGCTGGCCGTATGGACCGGGAATACCATGATGGAGAATATCCGCCCCAGATACAAAAGGAACATGAAGCCCATGCAAAGCGCCAGCGGCAATATCCAGGCCAGGAGCATCCTGGGTTCCAGGCGCTGCCTCGGCAGGGATATCTTCAGCGGACTTAAGGATATCTCGGGCAAAAAGTAAAGTAGCGGCAGCAAGGGCGACAGGACCAGTATCGATTCCCTGACCGAGACCGCGAAGGCGTACAGGAGGCCGGAAGCGCTGACCTGCCAGGCGACCCCTTTCCTCAATCCGCGATGCAGGTAATAGAATGACAAGATAAGGAACAGCATGCTCATCCCGTGTTCTTTACCGTAAGTATTGGGAGAGAAATACGCAGGCATGAAAGACAAAAGCAGCGCCCCGATGAAAGCCTGGCGGCGGTCATCGAAGAACTCGATGACCAGGAAATATAGAGCCACTATGGAGAACGCGTGGCTGAGCAGGCTCGAAAGGCGGATGGCCAGGTCCGCGTTCTGGCCCAGGAGATAGAACGGCAGATAGACGATGCACGCTATTATCACTGACCCGTACCGGCCGGCCACGGCGGGCTGCAGGACCCCGGTCTGGTAGGTCTTCTCGACCGCCTGGGCCAGGATCACGCTGTCGTAATGGAATATCCCCTCGTTGATGAACAACAAACCGGCCAGCAAATTGATGCCGAACAAGAAAAGAATGGGAAGCCTGGTCTCCGCGTTCTGCCCTTTTAACATGTACAAATCCTCTCCTCTCCCGGTAGTTCCTGCCCATCAATGACACGGAAGGCAACTTCGCGTCCGATGTCTATCATCTCAAGCTTACTTTATAGACCTTCTGATCGCGAAAACAAAAATCTATTTCCGGCCGGTGATAATCTTCGGATAGCACCCTGCCTATGAGGGATAAATTCAGCCCTTTTTCTCTGAGAATACCTGACCACGCTGTCGTAATGGAACAGGCCTTCGTTGACAAACAACAACCCTATGACCAGGTTTCCAAAGAACAGAACGGCCGCATCGCTCCACATTGAACTCTTTTCACTCCGGGCGATCAAGAGCTGCCCTCCCTTTTGTCCATGATATATGAACGCAGTCCCCTTTCGAGCTCGAGCAACCTTTTTTTCCGGAGGTCGTCCTTTTCCAGCGTCTTTCCCCTTCCGTCCTTCCGGGACTTGCGGGACC
>CAZKYN010000308.1:0-2573 GCA_964556675.1 uncultured Syntrophaceae bacterium | reverse complement strand
AACGATATTCCCCCTGCAAATCTATCTGGCCGTTGACCGAGATCGACCCTAGCCACAATCTTTCGATCACCAATTTCCCGTCCTGAACAAAGAATTTGCAGGACAGGTCCCGGACCGGTTTACGGTTGAGCAAAGTATACCGGCTTACGACATCCCCCATGGCCTCCCACTGATGAGGACCGGTCCCCGTCAACTGGACTTGTCCCTGCAAGACCATGGCCAGGTCCAGAGCCGACAGCTGAACATGCCGGAAGTCGACCGAAAAAGCGACCGTATCCTTGGCTGCCAGCTGCAAACCGACCTCGACCGCGTTGGTGTCACCGGCGCCGACGCGCAAAAACAGACGTTCCTTACGCAGTTCGACCATGCCGTCAAAAGGGATATCCGCCCGGGCATTAGCCGGCGAAGAACACCACAGGCTAAGACCAATGAGAATGAGCTTCAAGAAGACGCTCAGGCGTCCCATTGTTCAAACTTCAACTTGTCATTATCCGGACTTACTTTTATAGGCTTTCCGTCCTTGAAGCTCCCCGCGATTATGGCCTCAGACATCGGGTCCTCGAGATAACGCTGGATGGTCCGCTTCAGCGGACGGGCGCCAAAGAGCGGGTCAAAGCCCTTCTCGATCAGGAAATCTATCGCCTCCTGCGTCAGGTCGAGAGTGATATTGCGCTCTTTAAGCCGGGAACGGACCGCGTTTATCTCCAAGTCGATGATCTTGTAAAGGTCGTCCTTGGTCAGCGAACGGAAAACGATCGTATCGTCGATACGGTTAAGGAACTCTGGTTTGAAAACCTTCTTGATCTCGCTGAGCAGTTTTTCCTTCATGGTTTCGTAGGTTTCCTCTTCCTTGCGGGTAGCGAAACCCAGCGAGCCCTGCTTGCGCAGCATCTCCGCCCCTATATTCGAGGTCATAAGTATGATGGTGTTGCGGAAATCGACGCTGCGGCCGAGCGAGTCGGTCAGGCGGCCGTCCTCGAGCACCTGCAAAAGGATGTTGAAGACGTCAACATGAGCCTTCTCGATCTCATCCAGAAGGACTACCGAATAGGGGCGGCGGCGGACCTTTTCCGTCAGCTGCCCGCCTTCTTCATATCCCACATACCCCGGCGGAGCGCCCACCAGGCGGGAAACGTTATACTTGTCCATGTACTCGGACATATCGATCTGGATGAGAGCGTTCTCGTCGCCGAACATGAACTCGGAAAGCGCGCGGGCCAGAAGCGACTTCCCCACTCCGGTAGGCCCCAGAAAGATGAAAGAGCCTATGGGCCGGCGCGGGTTCTTGATGCCGGAGCGGGAACGGCGAACGGCGCGGGCAATGGCGGAGATGGCCTCAGCCTGCCCGATGACCTGACCGGAAAGGTGCTCTTCCATCTTGAGCAAGCGCTCGCTCTCCTTCTCCTCGAGCCGGATCAAAGGCACCCCGGTCCACTGCGAAACGATCCGGGCGATATCTTCCGGGCCTATCACCAGCGAGGAATCATCGCGCTGGGTCATCCACTCCGTCCGGCGCTTTTCCAGGTTCTCGCGCACCGCCCGCTCCTGGTCACGGAGCATGGCGGCCTTTTCGAAATCCTGTCCTTTAATAAAACTTTCCTTCTCCTGGCGCAAGTTCTCTATCTGCGCCTCCAGCTTCTTGATGTCATCCGGGGTGACCATGGCCTTGAGCCGCGCGCTGGCGCCGGCCTCATCGATTATGTCCACGGCCTTGTCCGGCAGGAAACGGCCGGTGATGTAACGGTCGGAAAGCTTGGCAGCGGCGTCGAGCGCATCGTCGGAATACTTCACCCGATGGTGCGCCTCGTAGCGGTCGCGCAGACCCTTCAGGATCTGCACCGTTTGGTCGACCGTCGGCGGAAGGACCATAATGGTCTGGAAGCGGCGTTCCAGCGCGGCGTCCTTCTCGATGTGCTTCCGGTACTCGTCCAGGGTGGTGGCGCCGATGCACTGGATCTCGCCGCGGGCCAGCGCCGGCTTGAGGATATTGGCGGCGTCGATCGCGCCTTCGGCGGCCCCCGCGCCAACAAGGGTATGGATCTCGTCTATAAAGAGGATCAGCTTGCCGTTGCGCTTGAGCTCCTCCATGACCGCCTTGATCCGCTCCTCGAACTGGCCGCGGTACTTGGTGCCGGCGACCATCATGGCCAGGTCCAGGACGACGATGGTCTTGTCACGTAGCACTTCCGGAACTTCTCCGGCAATGATCTGCTGGGCCAGCCCTTCCACGATGGCGGTCTTGCCTATGCCGGCCTCACCCAGCAGGACCGGGTTGTTCTTGGTACGGCGGGAAAGGACCTGGATCACGCGCTCGATCTCGTCCTTGCGGCCGATGACCGGGTCGAGTTTCCCGTCCTTGGCGAGCTTGTTCAGGTTGCGGCCGTAAGCATCGATGGCCGGGGTCTTGGAGGCCCCGCCCTGGCGCGGCTCCTGCTGCTGTTGCTGCTGGCCGTAACCGGGGATGCCGGACCCCAAAAGCTCCATCACTTCGCTGCGCAGTTTGCCCAAGTCCAAACCGAGGTTGAGGAGCACTCAGTACGCCATGCACTCCCCTTCTTTCACCAGGCCGAGAT
>CAZKYN010000307.1:0-2604 GCA_964556675.1 uncultured Syntrophaceae bacterium | reverse complement strand
TCAGAGCTGGCGCCGCAGCTTACGCGAGATGGCGCCACTTTTATTTAAGGATTAACGCATCGGCCCGAAAAAGGCTTTAGCCAAGCATTATACAAATTAATTTTGTCAAGTTCGCCTAATACCAATTTTTGGAATCGGTGTGCCGAAGCCGATTGCGGTCAGAGCCAGAAATTCCCTGATACCGGGGATAGTTTTAAGCATAATACGAGAGGAGGTTCCCGGCATGATTCCCATCGGGATCCTCCTCGATCGCTAGTAACGCATCCAGGAAAACGGAGAGTACACATCTCCGATAAGCCTTTCGACGATCGCCCGCGATATCCCGGAGGACAGATCCGAAACGCTCTGGAGGACTATTCCCGTTTTCTTCTGCAGGAAAAGGACGACGTAATTCTCGCAGCCCTCTTCCATTCCGACATGGAACAATGCCTCACCGGCGGAACTGCGGAACCAGCCCCAGCCCGGTGTCCAGGATAATTGCAGGTCGTCGTTTAACCGCGATTCCGGCTTTTCACGATCATGCAAGGCTTTGCCGGTCACCCTAAGCAGTGGCTTACGCCAGGCGGTTGCGGTTTCAGGCCTGAGGCCCTGGCCGGCAAGAGCGGCTAGTATGAATTTGGCGTAATCCGAGGCGTTGGTCAGGAGCGAAGCGGCGCTGTTGGCTTTCGTTCGGGTTCTGCGGATGAGCGATCCGAGGCCGGCATCGAGATCGACGGCGAAATCTTCGTCAAAACGGCTTTCCCAAAGGTAGGAGCTCCTGCTCATGCCCAGTGGCTCAAATACCCTTTCTTTGGCCAGTGAGGCTAAATCCATGCCGGTCTTCTTTTCCAGCAGGAACTGAAGAAGATAATAGCCCTCGCCTGAATAGCTGAATTCCCGGCCAGGATCGAATTGGAATCCCAGCGGTCCAATCCAGCGTGGCCGTCGCCAGTTGGGGAATCCGGCTGAGTGGGAAAGGAGAATGATCGGAGTCAGCCTCTTGATCTTCGGCTCGCCGGAGAGAGAGGCATACTCCGAATAGGAGGTAAAAGGTGGGTCGACGTAATCTGCCAGAGGCTGGTCGAGCGTCAGGCGTCCTTCGTCCACCAGCTTCATGACCAGGTAGGAGAAGATGGGTTTGCTCAGGGATGCCGCCCGCAGCACGGTGCGAGCATTGGCCGGCTTTTGAGATTTTCGATCCACCATGCCGAAAATCCGGTCGAAAACGACACGATCCTCCTGAACGACAGCCACCGATAAGGTCGGGATACGGGTTTTATTCATGAGGTCGAGCAGGAAGATCTCCATCTCTTTGGTTTCGCGGACTTCTCCCGTCAGGGTTCTCCAGGTGCCCGGTTGTGAGAGATTCCGGCTTGGGTTGTCCGCGACTGGGCCACCCGTCGACAAGGCGGACAGAAATAGACATGCGGACAGCAATAATGGCCATGTTCGGAAACAGGGGATGCTACCCATATTTCACGCTCCTTTGGCGGTTCTCTTGGGGCGACCGGCCTTGCGTGGGCGAACGGTCCGACCCAACATGGATTCCAGGAGGTTCAGGAACGTCGCGCTTCCTAACAGACGCCCGTGGAGGTGTTATCTCTGTTTCCCCCCTGCGTGACGTGATACAGTATAGCAGGCACTACGATCCTGGCTGTTCTTTATTACTTCCCTGAGTATGATGGCCGCATGAGGGCCTGGCCTCCGTGCTGCACGTGTGTGCGCCGTTACTTTCCGTCGAGCACCTGCCGGATCTTCTTCCCCAGGTCGGAGTAGGCAACCGGTTTCTGCAGGAACTGCACGCCATCCTCGAGCACACCGTGACGCGCGATTGCATTACTCGTGTAGCCCGACATATAGATGACCTTCGGGTGGATCCCCTGGGCTCGTAGGCGCGCGCAGAACTCGGGTCCGTTCGACTCGCGAAGGATAACGTCGGTCAGCAGCAGGTCGATGCGGCCGGCGTGGTTCCGCACCACCTCCATGCATGCGTCTGGACCGTCAGCCGAGAGTACGTGATAGCCGAGCCGGAGCAGCATCCGGCATGTGGTGTTGCGCACAATGTCGTTGTCCTCGAGGACCAGTATGGTCTCTCGCCCACCGACCTCGCTCTGGACCGAGACAGGGCTGGCATCGGCGCTGGCGGTATCCTTGCGCCCGCAAAGGGGCAGGTAGATATTGAAAATGGTGCCGCGGCCCAGCTCCGAATAGACGCTGACGCTCCCGCCCTGTTGCCTGACGATCCCATAGACCGTCGAGAGCCCCAACCCCGAGCCCTGGCCCGGCGCCTTGGTGGTGAAAAAGGGCTCGAAGATGCGAGTCAGCGTCTGGGGGGCCATTCCGCAGCCGGTATCGCTCACGGAAAGCCGGATGTACTGGCCGGGTCGGGAGTCGGGATGGGTGGCGGCATATTCCTCGTCGAGCGCCACGTTTTCGATCCCGATGACGAGAATGCCGCCCGTGGGCATGGCATCCTGCGCATTCACGGCGAGGTTGAGCAGCACCTGCTCGATCTGGCCCGCATCCGCGAGCACCGTGCAGGCGTCCTCAGGGAGCATGGTTTGGATACGGATGTCCTCGCGCAGCGTGCGCCTCAGTACTGGCTCGAAAAGTCGAACGATGTCC
>CAZKYN010000306.1:0-2659 GCA_964556675.1 uncultured Syntrophaceae bacterium | reverse complement strand
TGGTACCCCCGCCGCGATTCGAACGCGGGACACCCGGATTAGGAATCCGGTGCTCTATCCTGCTGAGCTACGGGGGCTCTTTTGTTTTGAGAAGGGGAGTTAATAGTCCATAAATCCGGTCCGGTCAATATTTTTATGTAAATTTTTGGGCAGATCAAGAAATTATAGCCCGAGCCGCTTCTCGAGGATGCGTTCGTCGCCGAAGTCCCTGAGCTTGATCTGCTCCGCGAGACCTTTGTCCAGAGCAGCCTCGGGAACGAGCCCTATCAGCTCTGATTCCAGGACGGAACATCCCTTTCCGGCGGCCAGGTCCTTTACCGCAAGGAACGCCCGGGCGGGAGACGTCACCTTGTAATTGAGGAGGTTCATCGAGACCTGGACTATCCCCCGGCTTTTGAGCGGCACGCCGATGGCGCGCACACATGGCAGCCCGCCGTTGGCCTCGCGGACTGTCCTGGCGATATCGGCGGCTATGGAGAGGTCGCCTGTATCCAGGTTTACGTTGAAGGCTATCAAGGCCTCTCTCGCGCCCACAGCTGTGGCTCCTGACTTCTCGTTCAATTCGCAGGGGCCGCAGTCGGGTTTCCAGCATGCATCGCAGAGTTTTTCTTTCAGCGCCTCGTAACCGCCCCTGCGCAGGTCCGGCAGCTGACGCCGGCAGGGATCGAGGGCCGCTCCCCCGTAGAAGTATACCGGCACGTTGTTCGCGGCGGAAAACCTCTTTCCGAATTCGTGGGCGGACCGGACTGCATCCTGCATATCCGCGCCGCGCAGCGGGATAAAGGGTACAACGTCTACGGCCCCGATCCGCGGATGGACGCCCTTGTGCTTCCGCATATCAATAAGCCGCACGGCCTCGGCGCACGCCGCCAGCACGCTTTCCAGCAGGGCAGGGGGCTCCCCGATTATGGTCAGGACGGTCCTGTTGTGGTCGGCATCCTTGCAGGTGTCAAGGAGCTTGGCGTTTGGAACAGATGATGCCGCCATCTGCAGCCGGGAAATGGTTTCGGTTTCCCGCCCCTCGCTGAAATTGGGAACGCATTCGAGTACTTTCATATCAGACCTGGTAAAAGATCTCCTCCGGCAGTTGCACGCATGTCAGCTTGCCCCCGTAGACCGCACCGGTATCGATGCCGATCTTCCCGGCACCCTGGAAAGGCTTTGGCAGTGGGGTATGCCCAAAAACGATTTTTTTCCCGAAGTCATAATCCGAATCGATGAACTCATGCCTGATCCATATCATGTCCGTCGGGTCCTGCTTGTGCAGAGCGATTCCCGGCTTCAGGCCGGCGTGTACGAACACATAATCTTCCGTTTCATGATAGGGGATGAGCCCCCGGAAAAACTCCAGGTGCTCCGGCGGGATATCGATCCTTTTGCCGGCGTCTGTGTTGACAAGGCCGTATGACATGATCGTGCTCGTTCCACCGTTCATGAGGTAGAAATCCTTGTAGGTATTGTAGAGATGGTACGTGAGGAGCATCTGCTCGTGATTTCCCTTCAGGCAGATGACGTTGAGCCGTTTTTTTAAGTCAAGGACGAAGTCGACGACTTCGCGGGAATCCGGACCGCGGTCGATGTAATCCCCGACAAACACCAGGGTATCCCTTTCCCGGTCGAATTCTATCTTTTCGCAGAGGGCTTCCAGGAGGCTTATGCAGCCGTGGATATCCCCGATTGCATAATATCTGCCGGCCATATTATTCAAAAAGCGCCTTGACAAACTCTTCCCTGTTGAAGGGCCTCAGGTCGTCTATCTTTTCGCCGATCCCGATGTACTGGATCGGCAACCGCAGCTCTTTGGCTATCCTGATCAGGATCCCGCCCTTGGCCGTGCCGTCGAGTTTGGTCAGCACTATACCGGTCACCCCGATCTCGTCTTTGAACATCCTGGCCTGGTTGAGAGCATTCTGGCCTGTCGTCGCGTCGAGCACCAGCAGGATCTCGTCCGGCGCGCCGGGCAGTTCCCTGCCCATGATGCGCTTCATTTTCTTAAGCTCCTCCATGAGGTTAACCTTTGTATGGAGGCGGCCCGCCGTATCTATAATAAGGACTTTGGCGCCCTGCAATGGCGCCCCCTTGACGGCGTCAAACACGACGGCCGAGGGGTCCGAGCCCATTTGCTGCTTGAACAGGGGCGAACCGACCCTCTTGCTCCAGACCTCGAGCTGTTCGATTGCGGCGGCCCGGAAGGTATCGGCGGCTGCGAGCGCAACCGGGATGCCGCGGGCTTTGAAATTGTTGGCGAGCTTTCCTATGGTCGTCGTTTTCCCCGTGCCGTTGACGCCCACAACCATGATCGTGTGCAACTTCTTGCCGTCAGAACCGATAGGGGCCGGGGCTTTTTCCCCGGCATTGTTTTCGGCGCCTGCCAGGATTTGTTTTATATTGTCCTTCAGGATTCCTTTCAGGACCTCGGGCTTGTCGAGTTGGTCTCGCTTGACCCTTGTCTTCATCTCCTCTATCAGGTCGCACGTGAATGAGGGACCGAAATCAGCGGAAATAAAAGTCTCCTCGAGTTCATCAAACAGGTCCTGGTCGATTTTCTTTTCGCCGAAGATTATTTGGTCGAAGTTGCGGGTCAGGCTTTCCCTGGTTTTTGTCAGGCCTTTTTTCAACCGGTCGAAAAAGCCGCCGCCTTCCTTGTTGCCGAACATAA
>CAZKYN010000305.1:0-2721 GCA_964556675.1 uncultured Syntrophaceae bacterium | reverse complement strand
CACGACGTCCGGTATCGAATAATTCCTGTAGAAGTCAGGGACGACCGATATGCCGAACCCGGCGGCTACAAGCCTCAGAAGGTTCTGGGCCTTGTCCGCCTGGTGGGCTACATTGGGGATGTACCCGGCCGATTTCAGGATGCTGATCAGCCGGTCATAAGCCGTCGGGCTTGCCGTTTTCTCAACCATGATGAAATGCTCGCCGGCCAGGTCTTCCAGTCGGAGAGTCTTGATCTCAACGAGGGGATGATTTGAAGGGAGAGCCGCCAGTAGCTCGACCTTGCGGATTGATTCATAGCCGAGGACCGGTTCCAGTTCATCTGCTCTCAGGCCCACGTAACCCAAATCGATCTGGTTTTCGAGCAGCGCCTTCACCTGCTGCTGCAGGGTCATTTCCCTGATAACCAGTTCCATCCAGGGAAATATCTCACGCAACTGGCGGGTAACGCTTGCAGGGAGCATTCCCGCCACTGGTCCTCCGTATGCTATGACAAGGGTCCCTGCTTCTCCGCGGTTGACAGCCTGGACGAGCCGGGTCGCGTGTTCAACCCTGTTCAGGATGTTGGTTGCTTCTTTAAGGAAAAACTCCCCCGCGTTGGTCAACCGTAGCTTCCGATTGCTGCGGTCAAACAATTTCACCCCGATCTCCGACTCGAGGTCATTGATCTGCCGGCTGATGGGGGGCTGCGAGATCCTCAACTTTTCAGCGGCGCGGCGTATGTTAAGCCCTTCGGCGACAGCGACGAAGTAGCGAAGGTGTCTTAATTCCATTTTCCCTGATACCGAGGGGGTATCATAATGTAATCTATATAGTATTAGCAAGTTGTCTTTTATGTTTGTATAAGGACTTTTGTGAGAACCTTCCAGGCAAGCCGTACAACCCGCTCTGCAGCGGTCGCCTGGATTGCCATCCTTATTGGAAGGGGGGATGCCGGGGAAGAAAAGTGTTGCTGTTCGAGTTGCTGTTTTATTCTTATTTTTTTCTTAAAAAAAGGGAGGTAAATTCATCATGGCGCATGAACACTCATTTGCGACTCCGGCACCTGCCGGATTGGCGGCGTTGGCGGTTGCTTGTTTCGGTTTTGCGGCGGTATTTCTTGGCAGGGTTGTCCCCGAGGGTCTGCCCCTCCTGGCGGCCTGGCTTGTCGGCGGCTGCCTCGTGCAGTACACGACGGCTGTTATTGAGTTAAAAGATCATAATATCACGGGTGGTAACGTCTTCTTATTCTTCTCGGCTTTCTTTATGCTGGCGGCTGCTCTGAGCGTCTTCGGCAAATTCATGATGATCAAGTTCGGGATGAAGCCGGCTGCTTACGTTGAGGGCTGGTGCTGGATGGCGGGAGCCGCTTTCCTCACAATCGTGACCCCGGCGTATCTCAAGGGCACAAAACTTATATTCCTGCTCGTGCTCGCCGTTGACGTGGTCCTCTGGTCAATCGTTTGCCTGGATATGGGAATTGCCCCGGATCCGGCCCTGTTCAAAGACATTGTCGCCTATCTGCTGATCCTGGCCGGATGGCTCGGGATCTACATTTCCGGCGGTGTTCTCTGCAACACGGTTTATGGAAAGCCGATTATTCCGCTTCCCGCGCCTTTCGTGAAGTAATCAGTTTCAACAAAAACTTACCCATGAAGAGGCGGGCTTTTGCCCGCCTCTTTTTTCCCCGCCTTCTTCGACTCACTTTTTAACATGAATAAGCAAAGGTTCGTTCAAAAGTCTCAGAGGCAATGCGCGCGAGGATCGAGCAGCGGCGTATTTTGAGGGTATGGACCTTTTCTGCAAAACGCTAAACTTTTTCGCATCGGCAAATCAGGTATTGACTGATGGATAATCCGCCGAATTCGGGATAGGAAAACTTATCGGTGAAAAATATCGGCGCGGGAAAAGCATGGGCGGAAAGCGGAGCCACGTATTAATTTCGACTCGTGCCGGGGAAAGGAGAGGTATGCGCGAGGCGGTGGAAATAGTACTCGTAGAGGATAATCCGGAGGATGTTGAATTGACATTGCGGGCGTTGAATGAGAACAATCTCGCGAACAATGTGAAGGTGCTCAGGGATGGACAGGAGGCGCTGGATTATATCTTTGAGAACATTGATTGTGCGGCCTCGTCTATCTGCCCCAAAGTGATCCTGCTCGATCTCAAACTGCCCAAGATAGACGGGCTCGAAGTTCTCCAGAAGATACGCTCCGACGAGCGTACTAATTGCATGCCGGTAGTGATGCTGACTTCCTCGAACGAAGACCGGGACAGGATAGAGAGCTACAGACTGGGAGTGAACAGCTATATTGTCAAGCCGGTCGGCTTTGATAATTTCATCAGGGCGATCGCCCAGGTGGGCTGCTACTGGGTCGCCCTCAATAAGCCGCCACATTGAGACGGCCCCTGGAAGCCGCTCGCGGCCCCCATTGATCCAACAGCCAATCAGATTAATTTGCCCTCATAATTCCTGCCTTCTGTCGTCCCCTCATTCATCCTGATTTTTGGAATCGTGGATTTTATGCCTGAACGCGTACTCGTGGGTATGTGCAGCCGCAATGAAGATTCGGGGCGGGCCTCCCCAAGGCCCGCCCCCGCGGACTCGTCCATCCCTCGAGTCCGCGCCGCTATTTTCCGTGCGAGTCCCACGCCCTTGTTTTTTGCCTGATGAGGCCGGATCTGCCGGCGCGCTGCCGGCCTGTAACAGACGCCGTCGCAGCTGCTGTGCGAAGACGGGCGAG
>CAZKYN010000304.1:0-2730 GCA_964556675.1 uncultured Syntrophaceae bacterium | reverse complement strand
TACTTCACATTCACCCCCACTTTCAGCGTCTGCACCAGCCACGGCTATCTCAACGGCGAGCAGGAGTTCTGCCCCCACTGCAACTCCCAATGCGAGGTGTATTCGCGCGTGGTCGGGTACCTGCGCCCTGTGAAGCAATGGAACAAGGGCAAGCAGGAAGAGTTTAAGATCAGGAAGGTGTTTGCCGTCTAAAATGAAGATCGGGGGTTTGCAGAAATTTTCTCTTATCGACTACCCGGGGAAGATCGCCGCGATAGTTTTCACCCAGGGGTGCAATTTCCGGTGTCCCTACTGCTATAACCCCGAACTCGTGGACCCGGCCCTGTTCCGGGAACCCCTGGACGAAGGCGAGATATTTTCTTTCCTCGAGGCGCGCCGGGGCAGGCTCGACGGGGTCGTCATAACCGGCGGCGAGCCGACCCTGCAGCCCGACCTGATGGATTTCATCTGCCGCGTCAGGGAACTCGGGTTCAGCGTCAAGCTCGACACCAACGGCTCCCGCCCGGAAATCCTGAAAACCCTGATCGACCGGGGAGTGATTGATTATGTCGCCATGGACATCAAGGCCCCGCTTACCGGCCGCAAGAGCGACCCCGAAAACCGCTATGCATCCGTGACCCGCTCATCTGTGGACTCCGAGGACATCCGCCGGAGCATCGACCTGATCCTCTCATCCGGTCTCGACCATGAATTCCGCACCACGGTTGCGACGGGATGCCTGGAACGCGCCGATTACCTGAGCATGGCCAGGGCGATCAAGGGGGCAAAGAGATATGCCCTCCAGAAATTTGTCCCTGCCGACGTCCTGGACAAGGGGCTGCAGAGCACAAAACCCCCCGCCGATGGAGACCTGGAAAAGTTGCGCAAGGCGCTGGTCAAGTATGTCCCGGAGATAATCGTAAGGTAGGGGGCATTGACAGGCGCCCCAATATTGAAATCCGGGGATCCTCTATTTTCCGCAGACCTGGACCGTCACGGCCCTTCGGCGCGGGCGATTATCGAAATCCACGAAGACGACCTGCTGCCATGTCCCCAACCGCAAACGGCCCCCGCCGAAAGGTATGGTCAGCGACGGCCCGATAAGGGATGCCCGCAAGTGGGAATGGCCGTTGCCGTCGCCCCAGCGCTCGTTATGGCGGTAATTTCCGGAGGCCGGGACCAGACGGTCCCAGAGTTCCCTGAAATCCCCGACCAGCCCTTCCTCGTATTCGATAGTAGTAAGACCGCCCGTCGCCCCCGGCACAAAGAGCAGGACCTGCCCGATATCCATCCCGGCTTCCCTGATTACTGAATTTACCTGGTCCGTTATATCGATCAGGTCGCAATTTCCCTTCGACTGGAATATTATCTCGTGATTCGCGATGTCCATTGCCGCCTCCCTTTCAAGCTGTAGAGCGGATTATATAACGGCATCGTCCCTGTGCGCGAAAGAAAAAACCGCCTTGTCATACCTCCTGATATCTGATAGGTAGCCAGCAACAAACGAGGTTTCGCATGAAGAAGGAAGACACGATCAACCACGCCCGGGAAGTCCTCAGGATAGAAGCGGAGAGTATCCTGAACCTTATAGACAGGCTCGGGACATCTTTCTCCGACGCAGTAGAGAAGATTTACAAGTCCAAGGGACGGGTGATTGTCACCGGTATTGGGAAATCCGGACTCGTCGGAAAAAAAATCGTCGCGACTATGACAAGCACCGGGACCCCCGCGCTTTTCCTGCACCCTGTCGAGGGACTCCACGGCGATTTGGGGATAGTCACCAGTGAGGACGTGGTGCTGGCCATCTCCAACAGCGGCGAAACAAATGAATTGAACATTATTATCTGCAAGCTCAGGGAACTGCCTGTGCCCGTCATATCGCTGACCGGAAAGATGAAATCCACGCTGGCCGGGTTGAGCGACCTGGTAATCGATATAGGGGTGGCCAGAGAGGCATGTCCGTTCGGTCTTACGCCGACTTCCAGTACCACGGCCACTCTGGCCATGGGGGACGCACTCGCGGTCGCCCTGATCCAGAGGCGGAAATTCAGCGAAAATGATTTCTATAAATTCCATCCGGGCGGCACTCTCGGCCAAAGGCTCATGGCGAAAGTCAAGGACGTGATGGTTCAGGGAGAGAAGGTCCCCATAGTCCCGAGCGGCGCCCCTGCCGTCAAGGCCATCAACCTGATGGACGAGACCAACCTCGGCTTCGTGCTTGTGACCGGCAAGGGCAAAGCCCTTCTCGGCATACTCACGGACGGCGATGTGCGCCGGTTCGTCCGCAAAGGCGTGGACTTCGGGCAAAAGACCGTCGATGAACTCATGACAAAGTCCCCCCGGACCATAGACGAGAACGCCTCGCTGGCGAGGACAATTGAGATAATGGAGCAAAAAGAAATAACGACCCTGGTTGTCGTCAGCGAGTCGAACAAGTTGAAGGGCTACATACACCTGCACGACATCCTGGGCCGGGGCGGGACTATACGCATGACGATGAACGGGAACATTTAAGGCTGTTGAAAAACGCTCATCTGCTGCGTTGCGCCGCAAACCTCATCGCTCATTAACGTATACGCCTCGCGATAAGGTTTTTGCGCGCCTTGCACCTCAGCGTTTTTGAACAGCCTTAATTAGGTTTGGTTTAAAGCCCTTTCCAACTTTTCAAATATAATCCACCGGGATACAGTTATTTTGGGTACGTGAGCATGCGAGAGCCGAAGCGCAACGCAGCATATGAGCCTTTTTCAA
>CAZKYN010000303.1:0-2731 GCA_964556675.1 uncultured Syntrophaceae bacterium | reverse complement strand
GCCAGGTTCAAGTCCTTCATGATGTAGTCGACCGGGAAAACCCCTTCGGCAAAATGTATCCGTCCGAAGAACCCGTCTTGGAATTGCTCTCAGATAAGGTATGATGCGGCAGCTGCTGGTGACAGTGTTGCCGATGCTCTTTGAAATACGATAAGAAAATCAGGTTGAGGCCTTCAAGACTGTTCCGTAAGAATCAGGCCCCGTTCATCCTTGGGCAGCGGTTTCCATTGATCGGGCAGGAGCTGCCGCAGGCGATTTACCGGATGAGTCATGACCCGCCGGAGCATGTCGTCGAAGTACTCCCAGGGATTTATTTCAAGGTCCTTGCAGGATTGAATCAGCCCCAAAAACAGAGCCGCTGCCCGGCCGCCGCGCTCGCTGCCCACGAAGAGCCAGTTTTTGCGACCCAGCGCCAAGGGGCGGATGGCATTCTCCGCCAGGTTGTTGTCGGGCCGCAGCCGCCCGTCTTCAACATAACGGCACAGGGCTTTTTTCTGATTCAGGGCGTAATCCACGGCCTTTCGGAGCGGCTCCGACGGAATCGTCTGAAGCCTGATCTGTTCGATCCGCTGGAAAATCCCATTGAGCAGCGGCAACGCCTGCTGCCGACGGATGCGGCATCTGTCTTCGGGCGCCATATCCCTGCAGGGCGTTTCCACCTCGTGATAGAGCCGGGCGATGTAGGCAAGGATCTCCGTTGCCTCCTGAGGACGCGAAGAGGCTGCTTCATCGAATTTGCGCCGGGCGTGAGACCAGCAGCCCACCTCGACGATGCCTTCCCGTCTGAACAGTTCATCGTAGCCGCTGTAGGCGTCGGCGTGGACATAACCCCGGTAGCCGTCCAGAAAATCAAGCGGGCGTTTTTTGCTGCGATCGATGGAAAAGTCGTAGGCCGTCAAGGGTGGACCCGTGCCGCCGCGCACGTAAACCCACATCCGGGCCTTTTTGAGCTTGCCGTTGCCTTTGACCTGCAGTGGAATGGGCGTGTCGTCTGTGAAGAGAACGTCGCTTTTGCAAACGGCCTTTCTCAGCGCTTGCTCCAGCGGCAGCAGACTCTCATAGACCTGCATCAGCCAACTGCTCTGGGTTGTTCGGGGGATCGTCACCCCCTCGCGCTCGAAGATGCCGTCCTGACGGTACAACGGCAAGTGATCCGCGAATTTGCCGACGATCAGATGCGAGAGCAATCCCACATCGGCCTTGCATTTGGCGATAGGATGCTCCGGCATGGCCGCGGCGATCACCCCCGCGGAAGACGAATCGACACTTTCGGGCAGGGCGTACTGGGGCCGCTTGTAAACATTGACGATGAGCTTGCCCGGCCGATACTCCAGCTTCTCCGAGATTTCCACCGAGATGACCTGCAGGGACTTGCCCGTTTCGGGACAGACTTTCTTCTCTTCGGGGATGTCGAGCAGAATCTCCACCCGTTCGAGATGCTCGGGAATGGGAACGCGGCCATGATGCCGGGAAGGTTTGCTGCTCGTGGGCTTGGACTCAACGGCAGCAGGCGGCGGCTCCGGGGGCCGCGGGTTTCGATTCAGGGATTGAAGCACGATGGAGTCGAGCATCAACTGATTGGGATCAAGCTGCTCGGATCGGCGGCCGTAGAGCCGACGAAGCAGCTGGTCCATCTGATGTTGCAGCGTGGTCAACTGCCGCTGAGTGGATTCGAGTTTAAGCGTGAGTTCTCTGATCTGGGCATCTTTTTGCGCGATCAGTTCGTCCCGAGAGAGTGCCAAAGTCATGGTGGGGTACTTAGCACATAAGTACAGTTATATCAAGTATTTACTTCATATTTTTTGTACCTTTTCGCTATTTTTTTCGGCTCGATTCCCTCCAGGAGCATCAGCAGATCGCGCCGCTCGATATGACCTTCCGGATGGCAGCCGGGAGGCAGAATGAAACAGCCCCGTTCCAGGCGCTTATACCACAGCGCCAGACCGTCGCGGTCCCAGTACAAAAGCTTGACCCTGTTGCGCCTCTTGTTGACGAAGACAAAAAGCGAACCGCAAAGCGGATCCGCTCCCAGTTCACAGCGGACGATTCCGCACAGCCCGTCGAAGGACTTGCGCATGTCGCAGGCGTCGCGGTACAGATAGATGTGATTGCTCGCCGTCAGGCCGAACATCGGGGGAGTTCCCTGAGCAGCTCGACCACGGCGCGCAACGTTGTCGGATCGAAGCCCCTCTGCACTTCAATCGAAAGCTCGCCCAGGCGAATGCAAACGCCGGAGACGGCATCGACCGGATTGTCCGGCTTGAGCTCAATGAAGCCCGGGGACAAGGGTGATTGCGATACTCGGCGGCGGCACTGATAGAAATAGGACTTGTCGATATGGTTTTCACGGCACCACTCGGCGACCGTCAGGCCGCTGGCTGTCTGGGTCTCAACCAACTTGCGCCAATGGGCGTGCCGTTCTTTTTGGGTCATGGATTCGCTCCTTCATGCCAGTACGTTCATTACGGGAGAGAATATAACCCAGATGAAAATATCTTAAAAGATGACTTGGTCAGACGGTTACCTTGTCGATCCTTCCAAATTTGTAGAGCAATCCGCAGTCCAGGTAATCCCCGATGGATGATGCGGACAGATGGGGGAGAGCTCTCAGGTCACTCAACGACATTTGACAACCTCCTTGGTCAGAAAAAGCGCAGACTCCTGCGTATTTTTAGGATGGACAGGATGCACCAATCCCCATGCACCCTGTCCGGATGGGATATGAAATGAA
>CAZKYN010000302.1:0-2754 GCA_964556675.1 uncultured Syntrophaceae bacterium | reverse complement strand
CCTTGCAGATGCCGCTTCCCGAGGCGGTGAAAGAGGAGACAAGGAAAGGCCTGTCGCTGTTCCGCAAGCGGGAATACCGGTCCTCCTGAGTTAAGCGCGGCTCGCGCACCCGGAATGGCATGATTTTCAGATTTCGATTATTTTCCGGGCTATCGGCACATCCGCCGGCGACAGGTCATAGGAAAGCAGGTCTTCCTTTTTTACCCACGCGATTTCCTCGTGGGAGTTGATGCAAAATTCGCCGGAGATATGCCTGACCCGATAAGCCCTGAGGTCGATGGCGCCGTGCCCGTATTCATAAACGCTCGCGCCGACATAATCCAGGACCTCGGTCTCAATGCCGAACTCCTCCCGCATTTCCCTCGCCAGGCAAACCTCAGGAGTCTCGCCGGGCTCGATCTTGCCTCCCGGGAACTCCCATTTCCTCTCCAGACGGTCGCCTTTTTTGCGGCGCGCCAGCAGGACCATGCCGTCTTTCTCCATTATTGCCGCAGTGACTATCTGCATATCGCCTCCTTCTCCCCATATAGCGGAGAGCGGCATTATCTTGCAAGGATTTCACAACTGGGATAAATAGGAATCATGGATTACGGCGATAAGGATATGGGCTATAGCCTGGCCGAACAGCTCGTCAAGAACGGGCGGTATGACGAGGCGATTATAATATACAAGAACCTCATTAAGCATTACCCGGATGATGACTCTCTCGTGCTGGCCCTGGCGTGGGCCTATCTCGATAAAGGCAGCACTGAAAAGGCCGTGGAATGCTTTGAAGCCCTGCTGGACAAAGAGTTCAAAAGAAATGTCTTCACCGGGTTCGCCTTTGACGAACTCGTCAGGATTTATCGGGAGCAGGGCCGGTACAACCGCCTGATAGAAATTTGCGAGAAAGCGGTTTCACTTCAAAAGGACGATATCAGCCTCCTCACCACCCTCGGGGACGCCTATTTCAAGGCGGAAAGATTCCAGAGCGCCATCGAGACTTTTAAAAAAGTGATCGCCATCGAGCCTGACGCGACGGCCGTGATCCTGCGCCTCGGCGGGGCGCAGATAGCGGCGGGTGACTACGAGGGGGCGGAAGAGGAATTCGAGAGGGCGGCCCGAACCGATGCCGCCGAAGCGCATACCTATTACGGCAGGCTCGGAATGGCCCTCATGGGCGCCGACGAGTGCGGCCGGGCCGAGCGGGCCTTTCATAAGGCAATTAAAGTGTCGCCCTCCAACCCGATGTATTATTGCGACCTGGGAGACGCCCTTATCTGCCTCAACAAAGTGCAGGATGCCTGGGATGCGTACGAGAAAGCGGTTTCATTGCGGCCCGAATCGGGGGCGCATTTCTTCAACCGCCTGGGAAATATGCTGGCCCGCCATGACGATCACGAGCAGGCCGTTACCGCCTTCAAAAAAGCTGTCGAGCGCGACGTCGCCAACCCCTTCTACTATCTCCACCTCGCGCGCTCGTATGAGGCGCTGGGTGAGCATGAGCTTGCCTCTTCCGCATTCGAAAAGGCTACCACTCAGGGGGCGGGGTCCGGAGGAAATTAACGAATTTCTTTTTGTCGAAAGCTTTTTCGTAAGCCTCGTCGGGGCTGATCCACTTGCGCTGGAGCAGTTCCAGGATAGCGTCATCAAGCGCGATCATACCCATCTTCCTTGACGTCTGGATGATGGACATCAGCTGAAATGTCTTTTCCTCTCTGATCAGGTTGGCCGCGGCCGTGTTGCAGATCAGGACTTCCAGGGCCGCGACCCTGGCCTTCTTGTCAATCCTGCGGAACAGCGCCTGGGAAATTACCGCCTTGAGCGATTCCGACAGCGACATCCTGATCTGCTGCTGCTGATCGGCGGGGAACTGGTCAATGATCCTGTCCACGGTCCGCGTCGCGCCCATGGTATGCAGGGTGGCGAAGACGAGGTGGCCGGTATTGGCGGCCTCAATTGCCAGAGCTGTGGTCTCCAGGTCGCGCATTTCGCCGACGAGGATGATGTCAGGGTCCTCGCGCAGGGCGGCCCGCAATGCTGAGGCGAATGACTTGGTATGGGCGCCTATCTCACGATGGTTGATGACGCAGGACTTGCCCTCATGGACGAATTCTATGGGGTCCTCAACCGTGATTATATGCCCCTTGCGGCGGGCGTTGGCGTGGTCGATTATCGCGGCCAGCGTCGTCGATTTGCCGCTTCCGGTGGGGCCCGTGACCAGGACAAGACCGCGGGGGAGCATGGCCAATTCCTTGAAGATTGGCGGCATTCCGAGCTGTTCCAGGGTCGCTATCTTGCTCGGGATCTCCCTGAAGACGGCGCCTACGCCGTATTTCTGGCGGAAATAATTGCAGCGGTAGCGCGCAAGCTCCGGGACCTCGTAGCCGAAGTCGACATCCCCGGTCGATTCGAATGTCCTGATCTTGTCTTCGGGGCAGATCTCGTAGAGCATTTCGGTGAGCGCTTCGTCATCGAGGACCTCGTCCCCGAACCGTTCCATGTCGCCCCGCACCCGCATAGCGGGCTTGCAGCCGGCGAACAGGTGGAGGTCGGATGCGCCCTCATCGTGGATGAGCTTGAAAAAACTGTCAATTCTCGCCATAGTCCCTCTCCAGTTGGAATAATCAGTGCACGGTCAATAGGCCTGTCAAAACGGTTGCACCTTTAAATACTTGACATGATCGGGCCAGTTCATATAAAAAATACTCTTCCAACCAGGGGGATGTAGCTCAACTGGGAGAGCGCGGCGTTCGCAATGCCGAGGTCAGGGGT
>CAZKYN010000301.1:0-2772 GCA_964556675.1 uncultured Syntrophaceae bacterium | reverse complement strand
CTGCCACGATCCTGAAAATGGCCCGAGCGCATTCTTCGACATAAAGAGGCGTCATATATACATCTTCATAGGCCATGAATCTTTCCCCGTCTTTCAGTTTATTCAACGCAAGAGTTACAATGTTTTGCCTTTCAAAAGGATGGTGCCACCCGTACATAAGATTCGGTCGTACAATTGCGGATACAGTTGATGAGGTAAGTACCAGGGATTCTCCCTCCAGTTTGACTTTGCCATAATAGTTGACCGGAACAGCCTTATCATCTTCAGAATAAGGAGCATGCTCGCCGTCGTAAATCCCGTTGGAGGAAATGAACACCAGCGTGGCGCCGTGCATGTGGCAAAGTGAAACAATATTCTCTGTCGCCGAAATATTGATACGCCGGGTAATTTCTTTATTTTTTTCCGAAAAATCGGGGCTGCCGATACTTGCCGTGTGAATCACGACATCAGGTTGAACGCCCTGAAACAGTTTTCGGTAGCCTTCAAAGTCCTGAAGGTCTAACTTCAGATATCGAAGATGCTTTTCATCCTCAATCTCATATGGCCCGACATAAGATGCCCAAATTTGGTAGTTCTTGCGGAAAACGTCAATGAGCGCTCTGCCTAGAAGGCCGGTGCCGCCGGTAATTAAAATTGTACCTCTGCTATTCTTCATTTTGATTTCTGCCTATTGTATAAATCTTGCCTCAAAATGACCATTTTCCGGGCACAAGCGCTTTAATCAGAATGCCCCAGCCGAGAACGGCTTCAAGTCTCGGGATGGGTTTCGGCTCCAGATTTTTATAGATAACCAATCCCTCGTCTCTGTATAGAAGCTTATTTCTTTTGTCTGCCTCGACCTTGGCCAGGTGTTCCTTCCAGGGGGGCAAATTCGGATCGATGTATTCAACTTCCCTGGTCTGGATGAAATAATATTCAACCCCTTCAGGGTGGTAGCCGAGATACCATGCTTTCTGCCGATTGGTTATAAAAGCCTGGATTGCGGAGTCGATACGATATGCGACCGACGCATTCTCGGGGATATATTGATTCAATTTTGAAAGAACGTTTTCGTATTGTGAATTAATTGCTGACGTCTTAACAAGCGTCATGGGAGAATGCCTCCCCATCAGAGGCGACCAGGGGTAATGTGAGGAAAACCAGAAGCATGCTGATACGATACTTGCGCTCAAAAGAACTCCAAGTAGGACGTGAGAAGATCTTGTTTGGGCCTTGCCTTCTAAA
Source organism: uncultured Syntrophaceae bacterium (assembly GCA_964556675.1). Classification (GTDB taxonomy): domain Bacteria; phylum Desulfobacterota; class Syntrophia; order Syntrophales; family UBA4778; genus JBDKTK01. Next base: position 1,548 of record CAZKYN010000301.1, on the reverse strand, counting down.
ATTTGCACACCGGCATTTCCACGGAAATTTAGGTAGGTCATGAACGCACAGAGATATATTGGAACAACCATATTAGCGTTTCTGTGAGAGGCCAAATCATAACTTCGATACAATCCCATTACTGCGCCGATTCCGGCGAAAATAAGCAGTCCTATGATCGGCCAGTTCCACCTTCCTTCCTTTCTGATGCCGGCCAGGGGTAGAAAAGCCATTGTCATCAGCAGCATCAACAAATATTGAATATGGAAGAGAGAGGCTTTTTTGAGGGCGTTCAAATCATATTCCCGAAAGATCTGCAGAAGAGAGCCGGACGGCTGCTTTTCCAAATCCCAGATCCCGGCAAGGCTCTCCTTTATGACAAGAATGTCCCCTTGCAGGATCAGGAAACCGATCACGATAGCCGCGATCCCGTGTCTTGGCGCCCTGAAAAAAAATACCGTAATAAGTCCCAAAGCGATGACAGAATATGTGTACGGCACGTTAAGGAGGGCCAGCAAAACGATACCGGCATAAAAAAAGTGCCATTTTTTTGCGAATAAGGCGGCAAACACATAGGGGTATAAAGCAAATCCCAGAGTGTCGAAGAAGCCCATCATAAAAATTGGAAGCTCAACCCAGGGCAGCAGACAATATCCTGTCGCGCCAAGCAAAGAAAGGAACGGAGAGCCGCCCAACGCACGAATGGCCAGGTATGTGCCGAAGGACCCTGCGAGAACAACCACCAGAATAATCGAGTAAACATGCATCGGAGGCTGCGGGTAAAGAGAATAGAGGGGCGGCAAAACAAGCAAGGGAAGGATCTGCGGAACTACCGCGAAGGCTGAAGCGTAAAAATACGGATTTGCATGGAAATAGAGAGCGCCGTTAAATTTCACTGTATGCTCCGGCCCAACTCTCTGACTGATATTGTGAAGCAATTGGCAAAAATATGCGCCGTTTCCATGATTATAGACATACAGGTAAGGATTCTTAAACACCACGAAGCCAAACCAGACGAGCATTAAGGCAGTAAAAAAGAATAAAATTGAAACAGCTCTCCAATCAGAAAGATCGAATGAGCCTCGTTCACAGAGCGGGCAATTCCTTCGGACGACAATCCCTCGCCCTATCCAGTATAAAATATGAAGTGTAATAAAGAAGCCTAAGAGATTGTGTTTCGGTGGAAACCAACTCGGCAGATTCAACAAGTGAAGTCCGGCAAAAAACAGCAATAGGCCGCCCGATACTGAAATGATCATCAGATCCGACGTTGAAAGATCCTTCCAAATTGAAGATTTTATGATTTTTAGATTCAAGACCAGCGGTTCTGCCTAACGTTTCTTATACGGCACAATGCCATGGTCCATGGGATCGGCAAGCGTTTTTCAATAATATCAAAGCGGGTTCGTAAAAAATCCAGGAAAGCCCGACTGGACTAGTGCTGAATATGACCGGGCGTATTGCCGAATCGTGAAACATATTTGAAGCGCGCAAGGTTCATCCATCTCCAGAGCGGCTCTCTGGGAACGCTGACGAGAAAATACGGTTTCGCCAGCCGCTCCACTATTT
>CAZKYN010000300.1:0-2790 GCA_964556675.1 uncultured Syntrophaceae bacterium | reverse complement strand
GGTCAAGAAAGTGAACAGGTGGGTGCCGGTCGAGGCGATAAAGCCGTCGTTTTTTGCTGTTAAGGTCGTAAAATATTTACCGTCGAAACGGTCGAGTCCCCGGGGGACACGGAAAAACAGATCCTCGCCGGTCTCGAATATGTAGGAGCAGACATTGCTCGACAGACCGTCCGCTGTGCTGAAATGCGTCAGGTTGCCATCCACCAGCCGGAAGACTCCTCCACCGTTGGTTCCCGCCCAGAGCGCCTTGTGTCTGTCAAGGTGCAGAACGAGTATCTCGTTCCCGCCGGGACCGTCCCCGAGGGAATAGTATTTACTCTCGATTCGGCGGTGTTTCGAACTGTACTTGAAATAGTCGTCGATTCTCGGATTGACCAGACCGCTGTCCGTCCCGAACCAGAACCCACCTTGCCCGTCCGGACTGATCGCACTGAATTCCATTCCCCTGTTCAGAAATTTACGCTCCAATTCCTTGGCTACGATCAGGCCCGTCTCGGATCCTAAAAGCAGGTCTCCCCCTTCGGTACGCTGGCAGAACAATACCTGAGGTTTCGAGCTGGTTGAAAAAATTATCGAATCTGAAATACTCTCGAAATTGCGCCCGTCGAATTTCACCAGGTATCCGATTGGTTTGGAGAAATACAGATTGCCTTGTTCATCATCACAAGATATACCATCCAACCAAATGTTGTCGGCGAAGAAAGTGCTTACATTCTTGTCTTCAATGTGGTGAAGAGTAGAGCTGGTGGTGAACCAGAGCCCGCCTTTGCTGTCTTCGAATACGGCTGAGGGGAGTCTTCCGTCTTTGGTGGGCACAGTCGTCCAATTCTTCCCGTCATACTTGACCACTCCTTTTACTTGTTCTGAATTGAACCACAGGTTGCCCTTGGAATCGGCCAGCATCGGCAGCAGCAGATTATTCGGCAGCCCATCGGCGACCGTGTAGGTGACAAAGTCCTCCCCGCTGAACCTGGCCGCACCGTTGCCGTTGGTCCCCAGCCAGATGTTTCTTTCAGAGTCATCGAGAAGGCAGGTGATCCGGTTGGAGGGAAGACCTTTGTCCGTGTTGTATGTTTTCCAGCACCGCCCGTCGTACACACCCAGACCGCCGCCGTCTGCGGCCATCCAGACCCGTCCTTGACTGTCTTTGCAAAGCACCGGGTCCTCGCCGCTGGGTATTCCGTCCTTGAAAGAGAAAAATTCGTAATTCGCATTCCGGTAATCCCCGGAAATCTTGATTGCGAGCGATCCCTCGATAACCGGATTCACGCCGGCCAGCCAGATATTGTCGTTTCCGTCTTCGATGATGGAATTGATATGGGACTCGGCGAATGGACCGAAAGAATAGATATGTGTCCAATCTTTCCCGTTGAACACGCTTATCCCCTTCAACTGAAATCCGACCCAGATATTGCCTTTGGAATCCTCAAAAACAGTCCGCACCCTGTCCCCGCCAGTTACCGAATCGGAATAAACCGTCCAGTCGGTTCCATCAAACCGGACTACCCCATTGCCGAAAGTGCCGAACCACATGTCACCATGTGAATCCTCGATGATCGACCAGGTCGTCTGGTTGGCTGGAAAGTGCTCCTTGTAATATGTCCAACGCGCTCCATCGAACCGGCCGACCCCTTTGCCCGGGAAGCTGAGCCATAAATCGCCCTTGGAGTCCTGGTAAACCCTGAAGACATCGTTCGACAGCAAGCCGTCTCGGGTGGTGAAGGTGGTGAATGTGCGGCCGTCGAACTTGATCAGACCGTTGGTCGTGGCGAACCAGAGATACCCGCGCCGGTCTTGGAGCATGGCGTTGATGTGCTCGGAACCGAGACCTTCTTCCACGTCGTAATTCCGGAAAAAGTATTTTTCGGCCCGGACCTCTTGCTGCGAAAGCGCGAGCAGGGCAAATGCGGAGACAATGACAGGCAGGATTGTTTTTTTCATGGATAGACCGATACTGATGGTGTTTTCCTGTAAAACAAGCAAACCGGTGAATTAATATTTTACCAGGAATGACTCCTGAATACAACAGAAACCATTCTATCCACGCATCTGTTGCTTGAAGTCATATTGATTGCAGTATCAACCATAAAGGCTGGGAGATGAGTCCTTTTATTCAGAATGATCTTACAGCGTTTTATCGCTATTGACAAGATTAGTTTTTAAAATGGAATATTTGTGGTTTGTCAGGAGGGCATTAGTCATGGGGAGTACCAGCGGGTTTTGTCCTGGGGTCAGGGACTGGCTTGTTGAGCTGGCGGGGCCGGATTCCGCGAGGAGAATAAAAAACAGGCGCCGTGATTATTCACGACGCCTGCCTCGATATGGCTCCCCGTGTGCAACCCGCTTCATAACAGTATTCGGCGGTAAATCTATAACTGACAATCATTCAACGAGTTATCAAGAGCGCGTCGTTACGGCGGGTAGGAAGCAGAATTGACCTGGTTTCATCCCTGCGCCTTACAACCACCGGGTCTCATGACTTGATCCCGGACTTCTTGACTTCATAGATCATAACATGGTGGAGCCGCTGTAAATCGCTCTGCGTCAATTCCTTCAGGGACCGGATCGGTTTCTTGAGGGCCAATCGTTCTTGCGCCAACAGATAAAGGTCGTCTTTGGAAATCCCAAGCTCGCCCGCGCGTGCATAGATCGGCTTAAAAAGGCTCTCTTTCCATTTATCAGGGGCCTTCCTGCGGATTTTGGGTCTTGCCATCGCGACCTGAGCCTGAAGCCACTGAATTGCGCGGTCGGAATCCTGGGCGGGAATCTCCTTGTAGCTGGTCACGTTGA
>CAZKYN010000299.1:0-2862 GCA_964556675.1 uncultured Syntrophaceae bacterium | reverse complement strand
CTTCCGGAGTTGGCTGGATTGGTCCAGCAATTCTTTTGCAAAATACACTTTTCCCCTCCTTTTAAGTGTTTTTGTAATTAAAAATAGTTCAGCGACAACCTCCCAATTGTATAATATTAACGACATTTATGGGTATAACTTAATCCCGGATTTGTCAACAGAAAAAACCCTTTTGCCGCCGTATCACGGGGCAATACGTACCTTGCTTTCTGTTTGTTTCAACAATACTGCGGAGTTTTTTTTGTTTGATGCGCGCCGGGAAGAAACAAAAAAATAGTGATTATTCGCCGGCAACATCATATACACTTACTCAATAACGGATCAGGGAGGGAATGTGCAGTGGAGCCTTTATTGATGGATCTCGCCAATAATGTATTTCTCGAGGGCGAGGCCGTTGCGATCATCGACAGGAGAAAGCTCCCGCGCGAAGTGGTGCGGGTAGTGTGCCGCGATTATCACGAGGTTGCCCGGGCAATCGAGGACATGGCCGTCCAGGGGGCCGGGGACATAGCCCTGACGGCGGGGTTCGGGTTGTACCTGGCCTCGCTTGACAGTAAGCGGGATATCAGGAAGGCCGCCGAGCGGCTCAAGGCGACGCGCCCGACCGGCTTTCATCTTGCAGCCCTGATTGATAAACTGCTCGGCATTTCAGAGGCTGAGGAAGCAGCATCCCCTTCGGCCATCCTCGCTTTTTTACAGGATATCATGAAGCGGCAGAGAGCCCTGTCCGCAGCGACAGGAAAGCACGCCGAACAGCTCCTGGCAAGCGGGGATACCATCCTGACCCACTGCTTTCCCGGTCCTGCACTGCTTTTCATGCTGAAATCCGCCCGCGAAAACGGCAAGGATATAAAGGTGATCTGCACCGAAACCCGCCCCTATCTGCAGGGAGCGAGGCTTACCGCCTGGTCGGTGAGCCAGCTCGGGTTGGACACGACCCTGATCACAGACAATATGACGGCCCATATAATGTCGATCGGGAAAGTGAACAAGGTTTTCACTGCCGCCGACAGGATTGCCATGGACGGTTCCGCGGCGAACAAGGTGGGTACACTGCAGCTGGCGATCTGTGCCAGGTACTATGCCATTCCATTTTATATCCTGGGGTATGGGGGCCCCGACAGGAAAACGGAGACCGGGGCGGAAATTCCCATCGAACAGCGCGATCCCCGCGAAGTGCTAGAGTTCAGGGGAATCCCGATCAGCGGGCCGGAGGTGAAGGCCCTGTATCCGGCTTTCGACGTGACGCCGCGGGAATTGATAACCGCCATAGTGACCGGCAAGGGCATTATCTGGACCTGAGCAGGCCAACAAACCTTCAGGTCTTTATACAGCTGACCAGAGTGGACCTTTCCTTACCCCCCTCATCGGGTTTGAGGAACGATTCGGGTATGAGGTAGGATCGCATCCGGGCCGGCAGGTAAACAAGAATCCAGGTATCATCGGGCGGCCTTGCACCCCGCCTCCCCACGACCTTGCCGCTAAGGCCGTGAAGCGGATGCCTTGGTTCGGCAACTAGGACAAAATCTCCAGGTTCCATGTTATCACCTTGATTGAGACTTGGGCAGGTCCGACGCCTGACGCCTAATCAATAACACAATGGGCCGATATGTACAGATAAAGTTTCGCGGCACTTTCAATTGCCATTGCCGGGCTTATTGTGTTAGAGAAAATTTCTCACCGGCAGGCTGGTTGACAAAGTCCCAGGCTGTGTTGCGATTCGGCTCTCGCATGCCCGTGTACCAGGGAAGTACGCTCAGCTGCTCGAGCCTGACGCGCCCGGCCTCTAAGCCTTTCTGAACAGCGTGCTCAAACAGCTGACTGCTAAAACTAAGGGGGTATTAAGAATGGAAATCAAGATGCCCATCAAGTTTCATGGAAATTATGTAGTCGCCATCCGCTGCGGCGATTCCGAGGCCCGGGAAAGGTGCCAGAAACTGACCATCAGGCAATTGTCCGCGGAAGAGAAAGAGAGATCGTACGAAGGCCTCGCAGAGTCCGAAATCCCCACCCACCAGGTCACATTTTATGACTTCGGTTGCAAGCGCATTATCGAGGGGAGGATCAAAGACAACGAAGAGGAGAAAGTCGTTTTCAGGGTAAAGGAAAAAGAGTACGAGTTCTCTCCTTTCGTACCCCGCCGCGATTGACGGCTGTTGAAAAACGTCCATCTGCTGCGTTGCGCTGCAAACCTCATCGCTCAACGTATTAGTCTATACGCTTCGCTCTTCGGTTTTTGCGCGCCTTGCATCCCTGTCCCCCTCGGGGATAACATTTTTGAACAGCCTTAATAAAAGAAAGCCCCGGAACGTCTGTCCCGGGGCTTTTGATCTTTGTCTTTGCTGAATCTTACCGTTCCGATTGCCGGCGATTATCTGGCCGAGTCTATATACTCGACTATTTTATCCGCTATCTTCCTGATTGTGGACTCGAATTTCTCCTCGTTCATCTCCAGAAGGGTGATGCGGAACCCGGGCAACGGCGTAAAGAACGAGGTCAGCGGCACAACGCAGATCCCCGTGGAGCCGAGCAGGTAATAAACAAACCTCTTGTCGTGCTCTATCTTGTCGTTGACAATGCTTTCAATATACGATTTTACGCCTGATTGTTTGATCGGCAGCGTCTGGCGTCCGTTGAGGACGGCCTCATTGAAAACCACCGACATATAGAACGCTCCGTTTGTCCGGTTTACCGCAATGTATGGGACATCCTTCAGAATATCGTATGCTATATTCGAGAGCCGTTCATACCGCATTATCCGGTCTTTGCGGTAATTTTCGTATTCCGGGTGAGACATGATTTTCGGAATGGCCAGTTGCGGGAATGTCGTGGAGCAGACTTCGGACATTTTCTGGTTGAGGA
>CAZKYN010000298.1:0-2867 GCA_964556675.1 uncultured Syntrophaceae bacterium | reverse complement strand
AACGCTTCGGAAAGCGAAAAATGGCGGGATTCTGCGGACCGGATCGTGAACCATTTTTTCTGCCTCAGGCGGGACTCCGATACCCCCGAGCGGTTCCTTCATATTCTCGAGGGAGAGACGGGAACCGTTCATCCCCGTGACGGATCGGCCGGAGCATATCAACAACATTTAAAGGAGTCGAAGTGAACGTCATCGTATTTGGGGGAGCGGGTTTCTTAGGCAGCCACGTGGCGGATGCCTTGACGGCCGCAGGGCACCGGGTCAGGATATTCGACTTGGTCCGGTCCGAATACCTGAGACCGGAACAGGAAATGGTCGTCGGCGATATCCTCGACAGGGAGATGGTGGCCCAGGCCGTCCGGGGGATGGAGATCGTGTACAACTTTGCGGGAATCGCGGACATCGATGAGGCGACCAAGAAACCGATTGAATCCGTGACCCACAATATTCTCGGCAATACGATTCTCCTCGACGCGGCGGCGCGCGAAAAGGTTAAACGGTTCATCTACGCCAGCACCGTTTATGTCTACAGCAATTCGGGGTCTTTCTACCGGTGCAGCAAGATCGCCTGCGAGAATTACATTGAGACATATCATCAGCAGTACGGACTTCCTTACACCATCCTGCGGTATGGAACTCTGTATGGCATGCGCGCGGACGAGCGGAACAGCATCTACCGCTATCTGAACCAGGCCATGAACGAGGGGAAGATCACGTATTCCGGCTGTGGCGAGGAGACGCGCGAATACATTCACGTGGTAGACGCCGCCGAAGCAAGCGTCGAAATTCTCGATAACGGGTTCGTGAATCAGAATATCATTTTTTCCGGTCATTACCCGATGAAGGTCAAGGACCTCTTTACCATGATCCGGGAAATTCTTAAAAAAGACCTGGTCATCGAATATGTTCCGCCCGCATCCGAAGAACCATCCGACCATTACATGATCACGCCTTACAGCTTTTTACCCAAGCTGGGGAAAAAATACGTGAAGCATTACTACACGGACATGGGGCAGGGCCTGCTCATGTGCATGCAGGATATCTTCCACCGGACAAACAACGGAAATCAGCGATGAAAACCATCCTGGCCACCACAACCAGTTTCGATTCCAGGCTGCCGCAAATTTCGCAGCTCCTCGAAAAACATGGACTCATGCTGGTCAAGAATCCTTATGAGCGGAAAGTGAGCAAAGCGGAACTGTCGGGGCTTTTGAGGCAATACAGGCCGATCGGGCTGCTGGCGGGGCTGGAGACGATCGGCCCGGATGTGCTGAATGAGGCGACGCCATATCTGCGAGTCATATCACGGGTCGGCGTCGGATGGGACAATGTGGACCGAAAGGCTGCCGCCGGACTCGGGATGTTCGTTTACCGGACCGAAGGCGTGCTGACCCAGTCTGTTGCCGAACTGACGCTGGGGCTGATCCTGACGGCCTTGAGGCGCATCGCCGACCATGACCGCCATGTCCGTGGGGACCGGTGGCGCAAACAGATGGGGAGCCTCCTACAGGGGAAAAGCGTGGGCATCATCGGATTCGGGCAGATAGGACAACGGGTCGGCGAGCTGGCCCGCGCCTTTGGAGCGGATATTGTCTTTTTCGATCCTCAGGTCCCCTCCGTCCCTTGGGCGAGAAAGGAATCGCTGGAAGACCTCCTGAAACTTGCGGACATCATCACTCTGCATGCCAGCGGCAATCAGGTCATCCTGGGTCCGGATGAACTTCAGAATGGATGCCGCCCCGGCGTGGTCATCGTCAATACAGCCAGGGGAGGGCTTATCGACGAGTCCGGCCTCGTCAGCTGTCTGAAGAGTGGCCGGGTCGGATATGCCTGCCTGGATGTATTCGGAGAGGAGCCGTACCAGGGCCCCCTGCGGGAAATGGACAACGTCGTCCTGACCCCGCATATCGGATCGTACGCCATTGAAGCGAGACAGTGCATGGAACTCTCTGCGGTTGAGAACCTCATCGCGGGTCTGGCGGCATCAGGCGTCCTGGGAGGCGAAGCGGCCTAATGAAAGAATACGATGCCTTGTTCTTTGACTTTGACGGTGTTTTGGTCGATTCTGTAGAAGTAAAAACGCAGGCATTCGAGATCCTTTTTGAGCGATATGGGCGGGATATCCGAGAGAAGGTCGTTGAGCATCATCGGGATAACGGCGGCATGACAAGAAGAGACAAGTTTCGCCATTATTATGAATTTTTTCTGGGAAAAACGATTCAGGAGCAGGAATTGAATCAACTCTGCATCGCCTTTGCAAATATTGTTTTTGAGAAGGTGCTAGCGACCCCGGCTATTTCGGGGGCCGAAGAGTTATTGGCGAAATGCCGGAATCGAGCCCCTTGCTTTGTCATTTCAGGGACACCGGTCGATGAGCTTCGGGAGATTGTCAGACAACGCGGCTGGTCCAAGTATTTCAAGGAAGTGTGCGGCGCTCCTGTTACCAAAGCCGAACACCTTCAAATGCTTCTCGGGAAATATGCATTGGATCCGGCGAACTGTATTTTTTTCGGAGATGCGGTTTCCGATTATGAAGCAGCAGTGGAATCACAAATCCCATTCATTGGAATTCTTCCGGATCCGGAAGCTCCTTTATTGAAGGCTGTTCCGAATATCCGATGGTTCCGGAATTTCCGGGATTTTGTCAGGTGAGAAGAGTTTCATGAAGATAGAGGATAAATGGGATGACAGGCTTAGAAAGGCATTCAACTCGATTTCCTCGCTAAGTCATGTGGCTTACCAAGAATTTACCTTTTATCAAATGAGGATTGAGTAAGAATCCGGTTTACAATCACATTCTGGAATACCTTTATTCAGATACGCAGCCGCAATCCCAATCGGTCTCGGTGTAGGATATGCCACAATTC
>CAZKYN010000297.1:0-2876 GCA_964556675.1 uncultured Syntrophaceae bacterium | reverse complement strand
ACTTGTAAGCCATGTCCCGCAACATCTTCAGCTCTTCAGATAGTTCGAAATTCATAATTTTCTCCTTCCAGGTATTTAAATTATTTTTATGCCTGTAAATTATTGCTTCGTCTCCAGATTCCCTGTGCCTGCGCGGCTTTGATGAGCTCGTCCCGGGTATCGGGGTGGGCAATGCCGATCAGCTTTTCAGCCCTTTGCCAGACGTTTTGGCCTTTGAGGTTCACTTTACCGTACTCGGTCACAATAATGTGCGCCATGGAGCGGCAGCCGGTGGCTATTCCCCCCGGCGGCAGGAAAGGAACTATTCTCGATTTCGTTTTGCCTTCCTTGTCCTTGTAGCTGGACGGCAGACACACTATGGACTTGCCCCCCCGCGACTTGTAGCCGGCCAGCAGGAAATCGAATTGGCCTCCTGTGCCGGTAATCTGGCGGAAGCCGGAAGACTCCGAGCAGATCTGGCCGTAAATGTCCACCTCGATCGCATTATTGATAGTGATGAGGTTGTCGTTCCTGGCGGCATTTTCCGGCATGTTGGTGTAATTGACGGGATATGTTGCGCACCAGGGGTTATCGTCTATGAATTCGTAAAGGAGGTTTGAACCCAGCGCAAAAGTGAAAACTATCTTTCCGGGGTCCAACTGCTTCCTGGCGCCGTTGAGCTTGCCCGCATTGAACATGTGGACATAGGCGTCCACCAGCATCTCCGTGTGGCACCCCAGGTCTTTGAGGTCCGACTCGGCGATCATCATGCCGACGGTGTTGGGCATACCGCCGATCCCGAGCTGGACACAGCAGCCGTCCCTCATTTCCTCTACGATATACCCGGCCACTTTTTTATCGATATCCGTGATCGGAGGCGACGGGATCTGGGTCAGCGGCGGGTTTTCGCCCTCCACGATGTAGTCCACCTCGCTGATGTGGACTGCTTCTTCATAACCGCCCAAAACGCGGGGCTGGTTTTTATTCACCTCGACTACGACCTTCTTTGCGCGGTCGCAGAGAGCCCTGGAATGGGAGCACTGGGGACCAAAATTGAAGAACCCGTGCTTGTCCACAGGGTTGACCTGGAGCATGAAAACATCTATGTCGTCCATCTCCTCGCGGCAGTATCTCGGCACTTCATGATAAATTATGGGAGTGTAATACACGGGCACTCCCTTGTCGGCGAATTTGCGGTCGGCGCCGGAATAATGCCAGCTCACCCATGTGAAGGTTTCGCCTTTCGGGTCAGCGGTCACGACTTCCGGCAGGTAAGCCGTGACGCAGCTGCGGACTTTTACGTCCTTGAGCTCATCCTTGCGCTTCGCCAGGGCCTTGTCGCAGGCCCGCACCATTCCCAGGAACGACCCGTATTCAACCCAGTCGCCTGATTTCACCAGGCGCGCGGCTTCGTCCGCTGTGATGAGTTTCTGCTTGTAAAGGTCCATAAACGACATAAATTATTCCTCCTGTTTTTTTGTCTAGATCATCTCCAGGGCAGTTGCCATGGCCACTCCGCCGCCGCCGCAAAGCGTGGCGAGGCCGAGCGTCTTCCCATTCTTTTTCATGGCGTGCAGCAGCGTCACCATGATCCGGCAACCGGTCGACCCTACCGGGTGTCCGAGGCCGATTCCGGAACCGTTCACGTTAGTGATGTCCCTGTTGAACCCGAGCTCTTTCTCACAGCCCAGGTACTGGGCAGCAAAGGCTTCATTGACTTCAATGAGCTGGAAATCCGCGAGCTTCATGCCCGACTTCACCATCAGGTCCCTGACCGCCGGGGCCGGGCTCAGGCCCATGACGCAGGGATGGCAGCCTCCGTAACCAACTGCTTTAATCCGGGCAATCGGCTTTACTCCCAGCTCCCCGGCCTTTTCGGCCGACATGATCACCATGGCGCTCGCCCCGTCATTGATGCCGGATGAGTTTCCGGCCGTTACCTTGCCCGTCTTCGGTATGAATGCCGCAGGCAGAGCCGCCAGTTTTTCCATCGTAAGGCCCGGAATGAAATGTTCATCCTTGTCAAAAACTATCGGGGGCTTGCCCTTCTTCTGGGGGATTTCTATCGGGACGATCTCTTCTTTAAAATCGCCGTTCACGGTCGCCCGCTCGGCGTTATTATGGCTCCTCAGGGCAACCTCATCCATTTCCTGTCTTGAGATATTGTAGATCTGGGCGATCAATTCCGCCGTGTGGCCCATTATATAAGGCTTGCCGCGGAACATGTCCACGATCGGGCCATCCTTTGCCGGCCCGTGCTCCATTCCGGGCTGCAGGCGTGAACCGCAATAGAGCGCCTCTATCATCATGTCGTCGAGGCTCTGATTTTGCAGACGGGCTCCCCAGCGGGCGGAAGGCACCGCATAAGCGACGCCCGACATGTGCTCAACGCCCCCGGCCAGGACAACATCGACCAGGCCCGCCCGGATCATGGCCAATCCTGATATGACCGCTTCCATACCGGAAATGCAGACACGGTTTATGGTGACTGCAGTGGAGGTTATGGGCACACCCGCTTCAATAGCCGCTACCCTCGCCACGTTGAGCGCATTGTACGGCTCGAGACAACAGCCGAAGCGCACGTCATTGATCACCTCCGGTGATATGCCGGCGCGCTTTATTGCTTCTTTCATAACCGCGCCGGCGAACTTGTAACCATTAACATTTTTAAGGGAACCGCCGAACGAACCAATAGCGGTCCGGCATGCAGACGCAATCACAACATCCTTCATAATGAAATCCCTCCCTTTTAGTGACGAGGGGCGCTTTCGTTAAGGTCGCCCCTCATCAGCATTGCTGATATGGACCGGTCCTGCCATTCTCGAAGGCAGCTAAACCTTACTTTTTTGTATAGTCGTAGACGCCCTTGCCGGTCTTGCGGCCATAACGGCCGGCCC
>CAZKYN010000296.1:0-2878 GCA_964556675.1 uncultured Syntrophaceae bacterium | reverse complement strand
TGAGGTGCTCCGCGGGAGTCACATAGCACAGGAAGTCGGCCCCTGCAGCGCCTGCTATGGCCCCGCCGACAGCCGATGTAATGTGGTCGTAGCCGGGGGCGATGTCCGTCGGGAGCGGTCCCAGCACGTAGAACGGGGCGCCGTTGCAGAGGCTCTTCTGCAGGATGATGTTTGATGTTATTTCGTTGAGCGGCACGTTCCCAGGGCCCTCTATCATGACCTGGACCCCTTTTTCCCGCGCCCTGCGGGTGAGTTCACCCAGTATGATCAGCTCCTGGACCTGTCCCCGGTCGGTTGCGTCGGCAAGGCATCCGGGCCGCAGACCGTCCCCGAGACTGAGCACCATGTCGTAGCGGTGCGCGATTTCCAGGAGCCTGTCGTAATACTCATAAAGCGGGTTTTCGCGCCCGTTTTGTTCCATCCAGTGCGCCAGCATTGAGCCGCCCCTGCTGACTATGCCAAGCACGCGACCCTGCCGGTTGATCCTTGCCACGCTCTCTTTGGTGACCCCGCAATGGACGGTGATGAAATCCACTCCGTCTGAGCCGTTTTCCTCTATTGCCCGGAAGATATCGTCCGCCGTCATCTCCAGGATTGCGCGACGGCTCTCTATTACCTCCACGGCAGCCTGGTATATAGGAACAGTTCCGACCGGTATGGGGGAGTTTGCGATGACGGCCTTTCGTATCTCCCCGATGTTCCCGCCCGTAGAAAGGTCCATAATGGTGTCGGCCCCGCAATCGACGGATACCCTGATTTTTTCAAGCTCCAGGACAAGGTCCACCCTGTCCTTCGAGGTGCCGATATTGGCGTTGACCTTGGTGCGCAGCCCCTTGCCAATGGCCAGCGGGCGCACCTTCGCGTGGACGTTATTGCAGGTGAGGACAATCGTGCCTTCTTCGATGCCCCTGCGGATGAATTCGGGCGAGACGCCCTCGGCAGCGGCGCATTGCTCCATTTCCGGGGATACCCGTCCGTTTCGTGCTGTTTCAAGCTGAGTCATGTTTTTTCCCCATAATATTTTTTTAAAAAAACTTCGGGACCGCTTCGCCACGCCATGTGGTCCAGGGGACCATGTCCCCTGCCGATGCGCAGCGAATTGCGGATCGCCAGGTTTACATACTCCTTTGCCCCGGCTACGGCATCGCGCACCGGGGCGCCGCATGCAAGGTAAACGGCGATGGCGCTGGCCAAGGTGCAGCCTGTCCCGTGGGTGTCTCCCGTATTAATGCGGGGTGACGAGAATTCATATATTTTTTCCCCGTCAAAAAGGATGTCGAGCGCCTGGCCTTTCCTGTGACCGCCCTTGACGAGGACATTCCTGGCGCCCGTTTCACGGATTATCCGGGCGGCCCTCTCCATAGCTTTCTTTGACCCGATTTTCAGCCCGGAAAGCCTTTCCGCCTCCGGAATATTCGGAGTGACCACAAGGGCAAGGGGAAGGAGGTGCTTCTTCAGGGTTTCTTCGGACGCGGCGGCGAGCAGCCGGGAGCCGCCCTTGGCCGCCATGACCGGATCGACGACGACCTTCCTGATCCCGTATTTGCGGATTTTCTTTGCAACCGCTGAAACTATATCCGGTCCGGCCAGCATGCCCGTCTTGATCGCGTCTATGCCCATATCCGAAGCAACAGAGTCAAACTGCTTTTCTATAAACGACACTGGTATTTGATGTATGCCCTGCACCCCGGTGGTGTTCTGGGCAGTGATTGCGGTAATGACGCTCATGCCGTAACCCCCCAGGGCCGCGATCGTTTTAAGGTCAGCCTGGATGCCGGCCCCTCCGCAGGAATCCGAGCCGGCTATAGTCAGGATCTTCTTAATTGGGTCTTGTGACATTCCGAACCGCCTTTTGCCCCCAAAAAGTAAGGCCATATCCCTGATCTGTTCTGTCCGGGATATGGCCTTTTAAATTTCTGGTACTTAAATTGCCGTTCCCTACGCTGGCATTACCCAGGTCAGGTTCAAAGGGTATACTCTCAGCCCCCGCTTGGGCGGGGACACCCCTGATCTAAATTTTCTACATCAATACCTTGCCGAAATCAATGGGAAAACTGGCCCTTACAATCCGAATACCCGGGCGGCATTATCCGAAGTCACCCGGGCGGTTTCCTCTAAGCTTATCTTCTTCACCTCTGCCACCTTGCGGGCCGTATGGGTCACGTAGGCGGGCTCGTTCCGTTTGCCGCGATGGGGGACAGGTGTCAGGTACGGGCAGTCTGTCTCGACCAGAAGCCTGTCCAGGGGGACCTTTGCGACAATCTCCCGCAGGCGCTCGGATTTTGGGAATGTCACAGTGCCCGGCACCGATATATAGAAGCCCAAATCCAGGCACTCCCGTGCCATGACGTAATCGCCGGAGAAGCAATGGATTATGCCCCGGCCGATGCCGCTCTTTCGGAGCATTGCCACAGTTTCCTTATGGGCCTCCCGGTCGTGGATGATTATCGGCAGGGCCAATTCTTTTGCGAGTTCGAGCTGCTCTCCGAAGCGCGTCACCTGGATGTCGGGCGGGGAGATGTTCCGGAAAAAGTCCAGCCCGATCTCGCCGTAAGCGACAATTTTCCCGGTTGCCGCTATCTTCCTGAGGCGGTCATACGTATCTTTACGGATGCCCTTCACTTCGTGGGGATGGATGCCTATTGCCGCATAGACGGACGGGTAGGCCGCCGCGACGGCCGCCGCCTTTTCGCACTCGGCGAGCGTGGTCCCGACGGTAACGATCCTTTTTACCCCGGCAGCCGCCGCCCTCCTGACGACGTCATCCCGGTCCCGGTCGAATTCCCGCATTTCCAGGTGGGCGTGAGAGTCGGTCAGAAACAGATCGCCCACGTCCTCGATCTCACTTATTGTGCCCGGGTTCATCTACTTTGATTTC
>CAZKYN010000295.1:0-2942 GCA_964556675.1 uncultured Syntrophaceae bacterium | reverse complement strand
TCAGGCCCATGATGATCGGCACGGCCCCGTCCTTCAGGCGCTCCACGATACGGCGCTCCTCCGGCCCGACCGGCTCGGAGCTGTCCACCAGATGGATGACGCAATCCACGCCTTCCAGCGCGTTGAGGCAGGAGCGGTTCATGAAGCGGTCCAGCTGGTCGCGCCCTATGTGCCAGCCCGGCGTATCGATGAAGACGATCTGGCCGCGGCGGTCGGTGTAAATGCCCTTGACCGTACTGCGGGTGGTCTGGGGCACGGGCGAAACGATCGCCACTTTCTCGCCGACAATGGCATTCAAGAGGGTGGACTTGCCGACGTTCGGCCGGCCCATAATGGCCGCGAAGCCGCACTTGAGCAAAGGCGGTTCGGACGGGGGCTGGGCTGTGTTTTTCTTAACTCTGGGCATCGGCAGGGGGGTTACGGTATCTCATCACCACGGCGACCACGCCTGAATACAGAACGAAGTTGACGAAGCTGAACGTTTTTAACACTATGTCCTTGGTAATGAAGGCCCATGGAAGCATCAAGAGCATGCACGTCCAGACACCCCACAACCAGGACAACGAGAGATCATCGGAAGACCTGCGCCTTATGATCTTGACTATCAGCGGTATGTTCCAGACCGGCATCACCACCGACGCTATCAAAGCTAGAACCTCAAATGCATGCATAATATGTTCATCGCCGCCCGGATACGGCGGCCGTTCTTTCGTTGCCGGATCACATCAGAGCACAGAACTGCTGGTACTCCTTCAGCCTCTTTTCGACCTCGCGCATGGTCAGCGGCGCGGTCTTGCCCATTCCGAACCCTTCGACGTTGAAACTGGCCATGATGGTGCCGTACACCACGGCACTACGCAAGGTCCTCTCGTCGTTCTTGCGGCATTTCGCAATATAACCGAAAAGCCCGCCGGCGAAAGTGTCGCCCGCCCCGGTGGGGTCGACGACGCGCTGGACCGGGAAAGCCGGGTAGCCGAACTCGAAGCTGCCTCCGTAGACATACACGCCGTGCTCGCCTTTCTTGACCACCACGATCTTCGGCCCCATGCTCCTCAGCACCCGGGAGGCGACGATCGTATTGCGCTCGCCCGTCAGCATCCTGGCCTCTCCGTCGTTGAGCACCAGCAGGTCGGCCCGCTTGAGTATCCGCCGCAAATATTTCAAAGAGGTGTTGATCCACAGGTTCATGGTATCCATCCCGACGAAAGAAGGCGAACGCACCAGGTCCAGCAGCTTCTCCTGGACCGTAGGCGCCAGGTTGGCCAAAAAAACATGCGTGAAGTTCTTCTGCTGCTCGGTGATCACAGGCGCGTAATCGGCCAGCACGCCCAGGCGGGTCTCGTGAGTAATGGCCGTGTTCAGGTCCGCTTCCTTGTACTCCCCCGTCCAGCGGAAAGTCTGGCCGCTGGTAACGGTCAAAGACGATATGTTAACGCCTTTGCGTTTCAGGAAATCCAGGTGGACCTTGGGAAAATCCTTCCCCACTATCCCGACAATATGCACATCGTCAAAAAGACGGGCGCTCATGGAAAAATGGGACGCCGAACCGCCCAGCATGTTCTTCTTCACGCCGGAAGGCGTCTTGACGTCATCCAAAGCTACCGTTCCCAAGACCAATAAGCTCATATCCCCCTCCAATAGATCCTATTATCACGGCGCGGCCGGCCGCATCTTAACCCTAAACCGGACTTTCATCCGGGACATGGACAGGCCGACGCGCTCACGGCAATATCATTCGCCGATGATCTTCACCAAGACCCTCTTCCTGCGCCGCCCGTCAAACTCGCCGTAGAAGATCTGCTCCCAGGGGCCGAAGTCCAGCCGGCCTTTGGTGACCGCCACCGTGACCTCCCGGCCCATCAGCTGCCGCTTCAGATGAGCGTCCGCGTTATCCTCGCCGGTTTCGTTATGGCGGTACTGGGAAGTCGGCTCATGCGGGGCCAGCTTCTCCAGCCATTTGTCAAAATCGCTATGCAGCCCGCGCTCGTCATCATTGATGAACACGCTGGCCGTGATATGCATGGCGTTGACCAGGCACAATCCCTCCTGCACACCGCTTTTGCTGACCGCGGCCTGTACCCGGTCGGTGATGTTGATATAATCCCGCCGGGCGGGAGTTTCAAACCAGAGCTCTTCGCGCCAGGTCTTCATGCTTCCTTCTCGGCCTCGTTACCGTCTTTCTTGCGGGTCCTTTCGCGGGCTTTCTTGAGGAACTCCGCGAACTCCGCGTCGGTGAGCAGGTTCAACAGGTCCGGGTCCTTTTCCAGATAAGCCAGGTCATCATAACCCAGCTCAAAGGCCCGGTGCATGACCTCCCGGGCCCGGGGCAGGTCGTTCATCAGGGAATAACTGCAGGCCAGGTTGTACGGGACTATCGCATCATCGGGCCGCATACTTGCCAGCCGGCGGTCGACCTCCAGGCCTTTCTGGTAATAGCCTTCCCTGGTATAAAGGTCGCCCAGCGCTGTCAGCGCCTCTATGAAATTAGGGCTGTTCTTCAGGATGTTCTCGTAGAAGGCTATCTCGAACTGGGGGTCGCTCTCGCTTCTCTTTCCCATAATGAACTCCGCCTTATGTCTAAAGACTGTCCGTCCTATGCCGGGAACTTGCTCAAGTAACGGCGGATCCTCGCCACCGCCTCTTTCAAATTATCGTAGCTGGACGCGTAGGAAATACGGACGTGGTCGGCACAGGTAGAGCCGAACGCATTGCCCGGGACCAGCGCCACTTTCTCTTTTTCCAGGAGGTCCTTGGCGAACTCCAGCGAGGTCATGCCGCGCAGCCGGTCGACCACCTTCGGGAACGCATAGAACGCGCCCTGGGGGACATGACAACTGAAACCGACCTCGTTGAGGCTCTCGACGATGAAATTCCTGCGACGATTATACTCGCGCTTCATGGCCTGCACATCCCGCGCCCCATTCTTCATCGCCTCACGGGCC
>CAZKYN010000294.1:0-2955 GCA_964556675.1 uncultured Syntrophaceae bacterium | reverse complement strand
AATCTCGGTCGGCGTTCTGCCGGCCGACGCCGGACCCCGGTTGATCCCGCCCGAGACAGGCATTGCAGACCTGTCCCTGCGGGAGTTCAATGCCGCAACGGAAAGGGACTGGAAGATCAGCAGCTTCTCGTCGCTTGCCTCCGGCCGCAAGGCGCAGCCGGAATCTCCCGATTACGACAGCTCGCCGGAAGACAATGAGCCCCGCCCCGCCCGGGAGACCATCACGGATTTCCCGCGGGGGTCCCGCGCCGGAATTTTCTTCCACAAGCTCTTTGAAGAGCTGGATTTCAGCAACGCATCAGGGCTGGAAGGATTGGTCGCCGGGAAGTTGGGCGATCATGGTTATGGAAATCAATGGACGGCGGCCGTGTGCGCCATGGTTCGAAACGTCCTGGCCGCCGATCTCGACGGGAACGGGTTGAGGCTCGCATCAGTTGGAAATTCCGAGCGCCTCAACGAACTCGGCTTCCACATTCCTCTCAACCGGGTTTCCGCCGAATCGCTGGGCTCAATATTCGCAAAATTCACAGGTGGAACATGCCCGTACCCGGCCGGTTTCCCGCAGAAGGTCGGCAGCCTCGATTTCGAGCCATGCCGCGGCTTCATGCGGGGCTTCATCGACCTGGTCTTTTCCTTTGACGGCCGCTTCTATCTGGTGGACTGGAAATCGAATTTCCTGGGGCACGAGACCCGGGATTACGGCCAGTCCCGGCTGAAGGCGTCCATGGCGGAGCATTTTTATTATATCCAGTACCACCTGTATTGCCTGGCGCTGCACAAGTACCTCCGCCTGAGGTTGCCGGGATATTCCTACGGGAAACACTTCGGCGGCGTGTTTTACATCTACCTGCGGGCTTTCGGCGGGCCCTGCCGGGATCGGGACGGGATTTTTCAGGACCGCCCCGCGGAGGAGCTTATCGACATTCTGGACAATGAGCTGGTTCGAATTGACGATGAAGGGGTTTTGCGATGAACGGTCGCCGTTATTCCGAGCCGGAATTTTCCGAAATTGACATCCAGTTCGCCCGTTTCCTGGCCCGGATTTCCGCCGACGCATCCCCGGAGCTGTTCACAGCCGCGGCTCTGACAAGCCATGCCCGGGGAAATGGCAATGTCTGCCTGGACCTGTCGACCGAAATCATAATGCCCTCCGGCTCTGAAAAGATCGACGGCGCCGCGCTCAGGACGGCCCTCGAAAAGAGCCCCGCCGTGGGCCGCCCCGGGGATTACCGGCCTCTCATTTTGTCGGGGTCCCGGCTTTATCTTTACCGCTACTGGGAATACGAGGACACCGTGGCGCAGGACCTCAAATCCCGCGCCGCCGTCCGGTTCGAATATGACAATGCCCTCCTGCGGGAAAAAATCCAGCGCCTTTTCCCCAGGGGTTCAATGGGCCAGAAGCAGGCGGCTGTCATTGCTTCCCTCAAGCAGTTCGCTGTGATCACCGGCGGTCCGGGGACCGGAAAAACTTCCGCAGTGGCTCGGACCATTGCCCTCTTAAACGAGCTGGCGATCAATGAAGACGTTTGGGATAAAGGCGGGGAAAAAGGCCGGCCCCTGCGGACAGCGCTGGCCGCTCCGACCGGGAAAGCGGCTGCCCGGCTGCAGGAATCCATGAAATCGGAAATCGGGGCGATGGACTGCGAGGCGGTCGTCAGGGCGGCAATTCCCGCCGAGGCCTCGACCCTGCACCGGCTGCTGCGCTGGGGACCACAAGGCTTTCGGCACGGCCGCGCCAACAAGCTCGACCTTGATGCAGTGGTCGTGGACGAGGCTTCCATGGTCGACCTTGCTCTGCTCTCCCGGCTGGTCCAGGCCCTCCCGGCCCATAGCCGGCTCATCCTCCTCGGGGACAGGGACCAGCTCGCCTCCGTGGAGGCAGGCGCTGTTTTGGGCGACATCTGCGGAAAGGCTGTCCGCGGATTGTATTCGCCGGAAACGGCAAGCTGTCTTGCCGGTGTCCTGGGGGTTGAAATTGAAAGCGCGGCGCAGAGCGCCGCCATAGCCGGTTGCATCGCCGGACTGGACGAGAGCTTCCGGTTCGGACCGGCGAGCCCCATCGGCAGTCTGAGCCGGGCCGTGAACGCCGGCAATGCAGAAGAGGCGCTGGCCGCATGTCAGGGCAACTCCGAGGCATTGTGGCGGGAGCTTCCCGATTCCCGGCGGCTCGCAGCCGCGCTCCGGGAGCCCGTACTTGAATGCTTCGGGCCTGTCCCGGCGTCCTCCGGACCGGGGGAGGCTCTGCAGAAGCTCAACTTCATGCGCATCCTGAGCGCCCTGCGGGAGGGGCCGTTCGGGGTGCGAGCCCTGAACGAGACTGTTGAGGCTATACTGCGCTCGGCCGGCCTGATTTCGCCCTCTCTCTCCGAGGGGGACCGCTATTACAAGGGGCGGCCGATCATGGTGACGAGCAACAATTACGGCCTCGACCTGTATAACGGCGACGTGGGAATCATCTGGCCCGACCCGCAGGACAGGAGGCAGCTCCGGGCATTTTTTGCGACCGCGGGCGGCGCGGAGGAGGAGACGCGGAGCTTCCCGCTGTTCAGCCTACCCGAACACGAGACCGTCTATGCAATGACCGTCCACAAGAGCCAGGGCTCGGAATTCAACCGGGTCTTGTTGATCATGCCGGACCGCGACACGCCGCTGCTCACCCGCGAGCTGGTCTACACGGCCGTGACCCGCGCCCGCGGACAGGTACAGATCTGGGGGAAAAAAGAGATTCTCAGCGCCGCCCTCGGCAGGAGAATAGAAAGGTCCTCGGGACTGAGGGAAGCATTATGGGATGGAAAATAAAAAGGCGGCCCCGAAGCGCCGCCCCCTTATCTGGATTTTTATTTGTTCATGACAAATAAGCTATATACGTCCTCGCTGTCACTCGTTACTAATGCCATCATGTTTTTCGACAGGTTAATCTGACCGATAACGGAAATCTCCAGCCCATTTGGACAT
>CAZKYN010000293.1:0-2956 GCA_964556675.1 uncultured Syntrophaceae bacterium | reverse complement strand
TGTCGCGCCCACGATGCATTTTCTTTTATATTTTTTTTATTGTGCTGTTTTTTCCTTTTTTTTTTTTTTCTCCCGTTTTTTTTCTCCGTTGGGTGTTTCGATGCACGGGGGGGTGGGGGGGGGGGGGGGGGGAGTATTTCTTGATGATTTTGACATGCGGATTGTTCTTGTATGCATATTTTTCCGGTCTGACTTGGACGATGTGCTTTCCTGACAGCGAAATCTACAGATATTACCCCGAACTTTTGTCCAGGCTGGCTGCCAGAGCCATGCCTTTTGCGGTGTTGGTATGGATGAGTCGGACCCTGTTGATAAGCAAGCTTGATAAATAACAGATCATCGATATTCACAGGATAATCGATCCTTCTTTTGAGCTGTCTTTTTATGATGAAAAAACTCACTTCCAGGTTCAGCGCTGTCCAGATCCTTCTTTTGACTATCGGGATCGCGTGTTCATTATACGTTGCCAAACTGTCCTGGGATGACCTGTTCGACGTCCCGGTGTCATTTTTGTCCGACTGCCTTGCTCGGCATGGCGATATTGCCCGGATCAGGGATCACGCCGCTCCTGTGATTCCCATAGCCGACAGCGTCAAAGCCAGGATACCGCCGGATGCCTGTGTCGAGGTTTCGCAGTTAACGCTCAAAACGTTGTTGTCATTGCGATACTACTTGTATCCGATCAAAGTGGTCATTTCCGAGAACAATGATTTCAACAACAGGCCGAGGGTTTGTAACGGCCGGTATTTTATCGACGTGGGAAGCCAGATCGAGGAGCCGCCCGAGGATTGGCGCCGGATAGACCTTCCCCAAAAAGCCAAGCTGTATGCCATCGGAGATTCTCCGGTCGATCTGCACAGGCAGGTGCCGTCCGCGTCACCGTGGTCGTTATGGGCGTTCTTGTGTTTTTCATTCATTGTATTCTCAATGGGATTGTTTTTATTATGTTCTTTCTTCCCCCATGCCGGAGATCTGCCGTTGTCGGGGAAATTGGGCGGGGCCTTCCTGTTCGGCTTTGTGGGGGAGACGCTGGTGTTTTGGGTTTTGTCCCTTTTCCGGGTGCCCTTAACGGAGGTTCTGGTTTGCGGCACAACGTACGGTCTTTTATTTTTGAGTTATTTTGTTATGAAGAAACAGGGTGGAAGCGTCGCTAAGGCATTCCCGATCCCCAAAGCCACGCCGACTAGTGTCTTGTGCCATCTGGTCGGCTTGGCGGGTATGCTTTTCTTCTTTCTCCTTGTTGTTTCCTATCCGGTCACGGCTATTGATGAAGTCCACATATATCTTCTCAAAGCCAAGATATTCCTCGATCACAGGATGCTCGATTTTGATTATACGGAGATCTCGACCAACAGTTATCCCGTTTTCTGGCCGCTGTATCTGACCTTGCAGTTCATTTTTACGGCCGGTGATCACGACCAGATCGCCAAACTGTCTTCGGCCTTGGTTTTTATGTCATCGCTGGGATTAATGAAATCCCTGGCGATCGGGCTGGGTTTTGACCGCAGGACTTCCTGGCTGGTGGTTGGGGTTTTTCTTATATTCTTCCATTACTACGCGATCTTT
This sequence comes from uncultured Syntrophaceae bacterium, assembly GCA_964556675.1. Classification (GTDB taxonomy): domain Bacteria; phylum Desulfobacterota; class Syntrophia; order Syntrophales; family UBA4778; genus JBDKTK01. Next base: position 1,390 of record CAZKYN010000293.1, on the reverse strand, counting down.
ACGGCTCTGGCGGAGAATATATCTGTCGCTTTGATGCTGGCGGGAACGACCTGCCTCATCGACTGGTTCAAGAGTAAGTCGAAAGGTTCGCTGTATGCCACGGTTTTTATCCTGACCGGTATGTGCGGGGTAAAATACGAATCGCTTGCTGTCGTCGGCATATTCTTTCTGGCAGCTATTTTCTCGGAAAACATAAAAGCCGGCGGGTTATGGCAGAACATTAGATCGCCGCTTCCTCTGTTAATGGCCGCACTTATTTGCCCGCTGTGGCTGTTTTGGCTTGATCTTCAGGGGGTCCATTCTTACCCCGCTGGCACCAGGGGAACTTTCAACCCCAAGGATGTCTTCACAACAATAGGGATTATCTGGGGCTATTTTGCCCACTATCGGATCTCGCTTTATATTCTTTTACTCGCAATATTTTTTCCCCTGGTGATCCGCAATCCCAGAAGGTGGTCCCCGGGGGAGCGGTTTTTGATGTTTTTAACAGGCGGATTATTGTTGTACGCACTTATTAATGGCCTGACTTGGACAATGTACTTCCCCGATAGCGATATGCGTAGATATTACCCCGAACTTTTGCTTAGGCTTGCTGCCAGGGCCATGCCTTCGGCTGTACTGGTGTGGATGAGCCGGACCCTGCTGATAGGCAAGCTTGATAAATAACAGATCATCGATATTCTCTGGATGGATTTTTCGTTGGGCCTTATTGGCCGAGAACCCGCTTTACATCCGCGGTTAAATTTGCTATAAAAAGTCTCTGTTTTGGGCGCTTTTTTAGCGGGAACTGGCCGGCCTGGCGGAGCGGGGTCAGTTGGTTCCAGAGAAACGATTCGTCCTTCGGCCCAGCGGGAGACCGGGGCCTCAGGACAAAATATTGTTTCTCAAATAAGGTATTGTGGTAACAACATTTTGCCGACGTAGCTCAGTTGGTAGAGCAGCGCTTTCGTAAAGCGCGGGTCGGGGGTTCAATTCCCTTCGTCGGCTTTTATTTCTTCTCTCTCCAGACCAGCTCGGGCTGTTCCTGGCCGTGAGGTGGAACAGGCCGTGCTGGTCTGGAGCCAGTAAGACCCGAGGGAAGAAATAAAAGCCCAGCCAGGGAATCCTGGCAGGGCAAAAGTGAATAAGCAGTCCGCTGGCACCAGCGCCCGGCCCCTTTTATTAAAAGGGCCGCCACTGCCGCGCGGCTTAGGGCAGGGTGCAAGAAAAGAATACAGCCTCCGGCCGGCCCATTGCGCCGGCAGCGGACCGGAAAGTACAGGGGCCGTCACGCAAGATCCGCCGAATGGAGCCGAATGGCCGATCTCCTCGCCAACATTCTCAAGTCCAACCTCCGCCTGTTCCTGGCCCTGGCGCTTTTGGTCCTTACCGCCTACTCTTTCATGCTGGC
>CAZKYN010000292.1:0-2969 GCA_964556675.1 uncultured Syntrophaceae bacterium | reverse complement strand
ATATTCCCGCCCGGCTTCGATTTTTCCGCTTCCGGGAAATTGCCCTCCGGAGCGATATTGAAAACCTTGACTGCCAGTTTCGTGTCTTCGGCGTCCAGCGCCTTCGCAAGCTCGTCCGTCGTCCAGAGATAGTATTTCCCTTCCGCACCCTCGCTGTCGGCGTCCTGGGCCGAGAGGAAGCCCCCGTCGGGGCCGGTCATCTCGAGCATGACATAAGAAAGGACTTCCCTGGCGACCTCGGAATAGAAGACTTTTCTCGTGGCCTGGAAAGCTTCGAGGCAGGCAAGAGCTATCATCGCCTGGTCGTACAGCAGCTTTTCGAAATGCGGCACCTTCCATTCCCTGTCGGTGGAGTACCGGTGGAAGCCCAGGCCCGCATGATCGAAGACCCCGCCCATCCTCATCGCCTTCAGGGTCTTTTCAACCATGAACAGGGCCGCCGTATTGCCTGTCCGCTTCCAGTAGCGCAGCAGGAAGATCAACTGGTGCGGCGAAGGGAACTTGGGGGCCTCTCCGAAGCCGCCGGACTCCGGGTCGAAGCGGCGGCTGAGGTCGTTGAAACACGCGTCGAGCATCTCCCGGCCCGGCTCTGTTCCGGCTTTTGACGCGTCCTCCCGGACAAGCGTCGACACTATTTTATCTGATGATTCAGAAAGTTCCCGGCCCCTTGACTGCCATAACGTGCTGATCTTCGGCAGGAGGTCCGTCATGCCGATCTGTCCCGACCCCGGGCCTGAGCCCGGACCGGAGCGGGTCTGCTTCGGGAAATAAGTCCCGGCGAAGAAAGGTTTGCCCTCCGGGGTCATGAAAACCGTGAGCGGCCAGCCCCCGCTTCCGGTCAGGCTCTGGCACACGGCCATATAAACCCGGTCTATGTCGGGGCGCTCCTCGCGGTCCACCTTGATGGAAATGAAATCGCGGTTAAGCAGGCCGGCGACCTCTTCGTCCTCGAAAGATTCATGGGCCATGACATGGCACCAGTGGCAGGCGGAATACCCGATAGAGAGAAAAACCGGCTTGTTTTCGCGGCGGGCTGTTTCGAAGGCTTCATCCCCCCATGGATGCCAGTGGACGGGATTGCCCGCGTGCTGGAGGAGGTAGGGGCTCTTTTCTTTCCAAAGCCGGTTGCGCTTTTCCATGGATCTTTTCTCCTGCAATAGCAGCTTAAGGTCTGATTTATACCGCCTGCCCGGCTTAAGAGATTATTTTGCCACCGGGCATTTCTGCGATTTCCATCCGGCCATTCCGCCCAGAATGACTGTGAGGTCCTTCCACCCTTGTCTCTGGAGTATGCTCGCGGCAATCGTCGAACGCAGGCCGCTGCCGCAGAAGATATGGACGGGCCTGTCCTTGGGCACTTTGTCCAGGTTTCCGGGAAGCTGGGTGATGTGGATGTCCAGGGCGGTCGGGATCCTCCCCTCTTTCTCAAGCTCATCGGGGCCGCGCACGTCCAGGATGAAGATATCGCCGCCGGTGTCTATCCTGCCGCACAGGGACTGCACGGGCTCCATCTTGTTGGAAGCGCTTTCCTCTCCCGCCATGTGCCACGCCAGCATCCCGCCGGAAAGGGAGCCGCCGATGCGGTCATAGCCCATGCGCGCCAGCATCCTCACGACTTCCGGTATTTTTTCAGTTTCGCCTACGAGGAAAACGGGCCTGTCATAGCCGAGGAACCAGCCTGCGAAGCTGGGCACGCCGTCCATCCAGATGGAAAGGGAACCGGGCACATGCGCAGCCCCGAAATCCAGTTCCAGCCGGCTGTCAAGGACATTGCCTTCCTGCGACTGCCCGAGGAACTCATCGGCGGAAAGGGGTGTCGGGACGGGCAGGTTGCCCAGGAGGGGCGGGTCAAGGTTGAGCTCTTCCATTTTGCGGAAATAGGGCGGGACTTCCAGGGCGCGGCCGTTGTTTTTAATGAAGTCCTCCCGGTGAGTATATTTGAGCTTCGGGTTATACAGCCGCTCCATTCCGATGCTTGTCCAGACGCGGTCTGCAATCGAAGCCGCGCAGACTGAGCCCGAGCCGTGCGCCGGGCAGACCATTATATGGTCGCCCAGAGGGATGATCTTATCGAAGATGGAATCATAAAGCAGGCCGGTCATCTGCGGGATGCGCTCCGGGCCGGCCAGTTCGGTCCTTCCCACATCTCCCGCAAACATGGCATCGCCGCTGAAGAGGATCCATGGATTGCCGCGTGAGTCATGCAGAAGGTAGCTCATGTGCCCGGAAGTGTGACCGGGGGTGTGGATTGCCCGGACTTTAAGCCGACCAACTTTCCACTCGCGGCCGTCTTCGACCGTTTTGCCGTACCTGTATTCCAGCTCGGGTTCGGCATGCCACACTTCTGCGCCGGTCCGGGAAGCGAGTTCGACGGAACCGATGACATAGTCTTCGTTGCGGTGCGTCTCCATGATGTCCGTAATCCGGTAGCCTTCTTTTTCCGTCGTTTCGATATACTGTTCGCAGTCCCGGCGGGGGTCGATGACAATCGCCTCATTCCGGTCTCCGATCAAATATGAATAATGGGCCAGCCCTTCGGACTCGATGCGTTGAAAGAGCATAAGCTATCTCCTTTTTACTCTCCCCTTTTTTCCGGAGGAATGATTATCGTTCTGAGCTTCAGCCAAGGATCTTTCACGAAACAGATTCTTCGGTCGCTTCCTCAGAATGACAAATTTTTAAAAAGACTTATTGTCATCCTGAGCGCAGCGAAGGATCTGTCTTTTTGAGAAGAAACAGATTTTGTCGCTTCGCTGCCTCAGGTATCACAAACACGACCTCCTTCCCCCTTTACGAATGGGGAATTTACCTCGGGCTCTTACCCGTTACCGTCGGGTTCTCGGGATAGGACGTCCATTCGGTGAATGCGCCCTCGTGGTTCTTCACATTCGGAAAGCCCAGGTAGTATTTGAACAGCAGGAATTCGTTGGTCGCCTCGCGGCCCATGCCGCATGAGCAGATTATCGTCT
>CAZKYN010000291.1:0-2998 GCA_964556675.1 uncultured Syntrophaceae bacterium | reverse complement strand
CTGAGCCACAGCTAGAAACCGATATGAATACCCTCTTTTTCTATTGTCTTTTTCAGAAAGGCGGCGGTCTTTTTTCTCTGTTTGGTCAGTTCTGCCGCCAGAGCCGCCAGGGCTTGTTCCTTCTCCTTCAGGCCTTTGTTCAGTGATTCGGTATTATGTTCGAAATTGCTTAGAAGGTCGTGTTTGTGCTTGGCTTCGGCATGGAAAGCCCGGGCATTGTCCAAGGTCGGGCCGTACTTCTTTATGATGTCCCGGTAGATATCGATCTTCAGGTTGACCTCCTGGGCGTAGCCCGGGTCGAACTGCAGCGATCCGGCATAGTCGCGCAGGGATGCGACCAGGTCGTGGACATTTTCCTGCAGCATTGTCAGTGATTCCAGATACGGAGCGGTCTTGGCATCGATATGGGATAAATTCTCCAGCGGCTGATAGGCTCGTGAAAGAGCGGCCTCGATGCCGGCCTCTTCGTTGGCAAGGCATTCCAGAGCTTGATGGACATTGGCAAAAAGTTTTTCAGCGTTGTTGACCTTCACCTGGTCTGACTCGAGCTGAGCCATATCCGAATCCTCGAGGGGAACCTGTTCCAGTTCTTTCAACTGGTGGGTCAGGAAGTCCAGGTCGCGCTCCCTGGTATGGTCGAGTTCCTGGAGGGTTCGGATCTGTTTTTGGATAGCGGTATATTCTTCATAACAGGACCGGTAAGGATTTATGCTCTTGCCGAAATCGGTCAGTGCGTCCATGATCCCCAGATGCATGTTCTCGGCCAGTAGTAACTGATGGTCGTGGGGGCCGTGAAAATCGATAAGCCGGTCTCCCAGTTCCTTTAATTGGGCCACCGTGGCGTTCATGCCGTTGATCCTGACGCGGTTCTTGCCGTCCGCGGTCACCGAGCGTTGCAGGATAAGGGTGCCGTCATCAGAGGGGAAGTCCTGGAGGAGGGCCAGCCCCTCGGCCATGCCGGCCTTGGGGCGGAATACGGCGGTGACCAGGCACTGGTCCGCCTGGTCCCTCAGGTAACTGTTCTGGAACCGTTCCCCGAGCGAAAAACGCAGCGCGTCGATCAGTATGGATTTACCCGCGCCGGTCTCGCCGGTCAGGATATTAAGGCCGGTGGCCAGGTCCAGGGTGACATATTCAATGATGCCAAAGTTCTTGATGGTCAATGTTTCCAGCATGCGACCATGATACCAAAATTTTTATTAACGAACATTTTCTTTACACAAATTATTGATTTTGATAATATGACCTCCCTTGAAAGGGTAATAATTTTAGGGTGGATGCCGACGTGCAAGAACCGGCCCGATCGAAAAACCTGTCCGGTACGGCCGGCCTGGCATTGAAGCCCCGCCTGGTTTGACAGCGGCGATTTGGTATTTTACACTATGTCCTGACCCCTTGGGGGGCAGAGCATCGTTTCTCTGACAAATTGTCGAGTAAATATATTCTTGCCGACGCAGCTCTGTTGGTAGAGCAGCGGTTTCGCCCCTTGGTTTTGTCGGCCTTTAAATATTTCTGCCGACGTAGCTCAGTTGGTAGAGCAGCGGTTTTGTAAACCGCTGGTCGGGGGTTCAAGTCCCTTCGTCGGCTTCTTTGGCCGACAAAGCCGGGGGTCTTTTGGAACAATATGATGACAGCGTAGGGAAAATTTAGGGCAGATACTCAAGTGGCCAACGAGGACAGACTGTAAATCTGTTGCATCCGTGCTACGAAGGTTCGAATCCTTCTCTGCCCACCATTAATTCATTAAGACAAAGACCTCGTCCAGTATATAGGGCGAGGTTTTTGCTTTAATAGATAAACTTCAACCTTTTAATATTTATATTATAGACAAATATTTTATGTTATATTTAATTCGTAATCATCCCATAAAAAAAGATTAATATTCAACACTTACCTTTTATGTCTAATTATTATCAGCTTTGGCAGAAGACTATAACTCTTATTTTGGTGCTTTCTTTAGCGCTTGGCCCGGAGTGCGCCTATGCCCAGAGCGCTTTTGTTTCCATGCTCCCGGAACCGGGTGTGATGGTTGCCAGGTCGTCGGCTTTTGTCCCTGTGCTGGTCAAAGGGCTGGTGGCGCATCCGGACGAACCGCTCAAGTTCGATTTCATCGTCGATTCCGGAAATGACTCCCCGGATGCGGCTGTCATCCAAGAGCAAAGCGAACGCATTGCCAAATATTTTCTGGCGGCGCTGACGGTGCCGGAGGACCAGCTCTGGGTCAACCTTTCGCCTTATGAACAGGACCGCATCATCGAGGACGAGCTTGGGCGCACCGTCCTTGGCCGCGACATGCTGGCTCAGGACTATGTGCTCAAGCAGTTGACCGCTTCCATCATCTATCCGGATGAAAGCCTGGGGAAGGATTTTTGGTCCAAGATATACCGGGAGGCGCAGGAGAAGTTCGGCACCACGGAGCTCCTGGTGGATACCTTCAACAAGGTCTGGATCATGCCGGAGGTGGCGGAGGTCTTTGAGAAGGGCAACGCGGTCTATATCACTTCGGCGAAACTGAAGGTGATGCTGGATAGCGACCGCACGGCCATGGCCCATAACGGTTCGGGTGAGATGCCGGAGGATAAAGAGTCGCTCGCCAAGGCGGTCCTGCGCGAGGTCGTCATCCCGGCCATCGAAAAGGAAGTGAACGAGGGCAAGAACTTCGCGGTCGTCCGCCAGGTCTACCACGCGGCGATCCTGGCCAAATGGTACCGCGAGCTTATCCAGAACACCATCCTGGCTGACGCCTATGTCGGCAAGAACCGCGTGGGTGGCGTCACTACCGATGACCGCGCCTTGAAGGAGCAGATCTACCAGCGCTACATCGCGGCTTATAAGAAGGGCGTCTTCAACCTTATCAAGGAAGAGGCCGACCCGGTAACGGGCGAGGCCGTGCCGCGGAAGTATTTCTCCGGCGGGATCTCCGACTTCGCGATGAAGGACATCCCCCTGAAGCGGATATCCGATATCGAGCGTGCCAGCCGGCCCGTCGGCCGCACCT
>CAZKYN010000290.1:0-3013 GCA_964556675.1 uncultured Syntrophaceae bacterium | reverse complement strand
AGTGCAGGCTGGTTAAAAAGGCTTAGAGGCAAGGCGCGCGAGGATCGAGCAGCGCAGCGTAAGCTGAAAGTACGTGAGCATGCGAGATCCGAAGAGCAACGCAGCATATGAGCCTTTTAAAACGGCCTGTTACGATTCGAGGTGCTTCCACTCAAACCACTTGCTGAGGTTAAGCCTCTCGGCCCAGATGTTGATCATCTGGTTATCGCCCTCATGGGAATCAACGTACTGCTGTTCGGTTATCTTCGCCAGGGGCCCTCCCTCGAAAATGAACGGGGTGTTATGGTAGGGCGCGACGAAATCGAGGTGGAAGTGGTCTTCGAGGGTCTTGAAGAATGCATAGTTCATGATATTGGAGCTGTTGTAGATTTTCAGAGGCGTGATCCGCTTGAGGTCCTCGGAAATCGAGAGTATCGCCGTTTCCCTCTGCCTGCGGATGGAATTGAGCTGGACCGGCCGTATCTCGGGACACTTGTCGTAAAGCCATTTGTCGATCATGATGTCCGGTGGCATCTTTGTGAGCTGGTAGACAACCCCCTCATACCACATGGTAACCAGTTTTCTGACCTTGTCCTTCCCGACCGATTCGCCGATCCGGTGAATGTCGTCTTCGGTTTCCATGATATAGGTCATCATGGTCCTTCGGTTGGCGACGGGTATCATACGCTTTTCAGCGGGAGCGCCGTAAAGGCGCAGCAGATGGCAGCACTGGTTGGCGATAATATAATTTGCCGTCTCGCCTGCGCCAGGCCTGACCAGCAGGCGATGGACAGGCGCGCCGTTGCCGCCGGGTCCGCCCGGCCCTGCCGGCTCAATGCGCGCGGAAACGGGAAGCCCGCTGATTTCTGCGGTTTCGAAGCCTTTGCCGGTTATTTCCCGGACTTGCCCCATGAGGTCCTCAACCGATTTCATCAATTCGAAACTCATATATTTATCCTATCCGAGATCGGCCTTTATCTCAATTGCTGTTTGCCGGTGTCCTTTCTCTGCCCCATTTCTGCAGAACAAAGCGGCGCGCCTCCGAGGGGCTTAGCAGCTCGCCATCCATCTGCGCATCTTCAACGGCGGCCAGGATCTTGCCGAAAAGGGGCCCCGGGCGGAAACCCATCCGGATAAGATCGTCGCCGGTTAACAGCGGGGCCGGCGCCGGCTCCTCTTCGCCCATTTCCGCCAGTTTCTTGCGGCAGAAGAAATATGATTCCAGATCGCCGTTGCTCGCCAGGCTGTCGAGCCGGTGCAGCTCGAGGTGGAGATCGAAATGCGGCATTCTTAAGAACTTTTTAAGCCGGGCCGGGCGCATGTCCATGACATTGATGAACTGCATGTGATGGTTGATGAGGGATCCCACCGTTTCAATGTCGTCGTTGGAGAACCTGAGCCTCTGCAATATCAGCTCCGCGATTGACCTGCCTTTCCCGGCATGGCGGTAGAAATGGATCCCCCGTTCATCAATCGACTGCGTCTCGGGCTTTCCGACATCGTGGAGCAGGGCGGCCCAGGCAAGCCGAGGGTCTATTTGCCTTTCCGGTTGCCTTTCCGGTTGGCCCTCCGGCCGACTGTCCGGCCGGGCGCTCTTCTTCTCCGACAGCATGTGCAGCATCCTGAGGGTGTGCTCCCAGACATCCCCTTCAGGGTGGAAGGCCGGCGGCTGCTCAAGCCCGCGGAGAGCTTCGACTTCCGGCAGCAGGAATGACAGCAGCCCGGAGGAGGCCAGCAGTTCCATCCCCCGGCGGGCATCGCAGCCGGTGAGTATCTTCGTGAGTTCGTCGCGGACCCTCTCGGCGCTGATGCGCGCTATGGCGGGGGCGCCTTTTCTTATGGCTTCAAAAGTCCGGGGTTCGATTTCAAACCCCAGGTTGGAAGCGAACCGGACGGCCCGCAGCATCCGCAGGTGGTCTTCGGAAAAACGCTCTGCCGGGTCGCCGATTGTCCTGATTATGCGCCTCTCGATATCGGCCCTGCCGCCCACGAAATCGCGGATGCTCCCGGTGAGCGGGTCCATGAGGAGGCCGTTGATGGTGAAGTCCCGGCGTTTGACGTCCTCTGCGGCGCCGGCGGGGAATTCGACGGACGAGGGCCTTCGCCCGTCTTCATAGTTCTGTTCGGTGCGGAACGTGGCGACCTCGTACTTGCCGCCCTCCTCGATTACCAGGATCACTCCAAAGCTCTCGCCCACCGGCACAGTGCGGGCAAACAGCGCTCTGACCTCGCCCGGCCTCGCCGAGGTCACGACGTCGAACTCCCGCGGCTCGACCCCGCGCACCAGGTCTCGGACGCTCCCGCCCACGAAATACGCTTCGTAGCCCGCGTTACGGAGTTTTTCGACGATTCCGGCCGCTTTCAAAAATGAAGGGCTGTGCCTTGCTTGCATGAAAGAAAACTATAAGCAATAGCGTTCAAGCTCAAGTTTATTTTTAGATCTGCAGCCGATTGAGGGACGCCGGCTGTCGACCTCCTGGGGCTAATCTAATGGATTGTGTTAATTCAGTTATTTCGAACCGTCATTTAAGCCGTCCGCCGATTGTAAATTGATCCAAAGCGAATTACTTTTTTAATCACATTGACCCCCTTTTTTTATCCATCTTCCACGGCCGCATTTCTAAAAAACTTAAACTGTGCCTCAGGCAAGTGCCGAAAGCCGGCCTGGAAGTCAGGATTGAAGTCAGGATTGAAGTCCGGGGCCTTTACCTTGGCCCGAAAGGAGGCTGCATTGTTTCCGAGACACGAATGCCGGAAGTCCCCGGTTGAGATAAAGGTCTCATGCCGCGACCTGAAAAAAACAGATATAGTCGTATATGATACGGGCAGGCGGGCCGTTATTGCGGGATTCATTGCCATGGCGGTCGTGGCCGTCCTGGGGCAATACCAGCCGGCGGGCAAGGCGGACCAGACAGCCGCACGGGAGCCGGAGGGGAAGGCGGCCCCTTTGGAAGCTGTTTCCCGGGAGAAAGGAAAAATCCAGCCTGCAGGACAGCTCAAGCCCCGCAGCTATGCCCGGCAAGTCCGCACGGCG
>CAZKYN010000289.1:0-3068 GCA_964556675.1 uncultured Syntrophaceae bacterium | reverse complement strand
ACAGAACGCTATTCCGATTTAGCCGAATTCAAGGCCGTGAGTATCCGCTAGCAGAACAGGCCCCTCCGTCTTGAGAATGCGAAAATATAAATTGACGATCCTTTCCACCCCCTCGAACACAAAGGCGAAGCGCGCCTTGTGCCTGCCCGGGAGCAGCTCATTGCCGAAAGTAAATTTCCCGGCCGCTGATTCGAATGCCAGTTCCAGCGGGACATACGTCCTGTCCTCCGCCGGGAACTCCTTGGCCGGGTAACATCTCAGGGTTATCCTGAATTGAAGGGACTCGGAACCGAGCATGCCCGAATAATCCATGCCGGGATTCGGGATCCATCCGGGAGGGCCCTGCAGGCTCCAGCGGGCGAAACCCGGCGAGGATTTTTTCAGGACCATTGTATTAGAAGATTCGCGAACCGGGCTGGCGGCGCCCAGGGAGAGCTCCGCGGGCTTTATTTCCGGCCTGATATCGTATTTTGCATCAGGCTTGACTTCCGGCTCATGTTCCGGCTTGATTTCAGGCCCGGGCTCCGGCTGGGCCCCGGAAGGCCCTCCCGAGACGGCATTGGTGCCGGCCGGATTCAGGGCCCGTTTTGGAATTTTGTCCTGAGGCCAGGCGGTCCAGGACAGACAGAAAAAAACCAATACACATACCGCTGAGAACAACGCCGAAGTGCGCTGCATGATAGATCCCTCCCGGTGAAGGATTTCGTTAATAATCCAAACCCCGGGGGATTGCAAAGACTTTTTGCCCCAACAATTTTACCTCAAAACAACTTGACACCCCCGGCGCTTTCGATATATTAGTCGTGCCGCCTTGAAAATCCGGCCTTTTTTATTTCCTCTTGAAAACAGATTATGGGAACTGAAGACCTCAGATACTGGTTTGCGCTGAAATTTGTTGAAGGTATCGGAAACGTGGGATTCCGGCAGGTTATGGCCGCCTGCGGTTCGCCCCGGGATGCGTTCTCCGCACCCCTGGAATCCCTGGCTGCCCCGGTCGGAAGAAAAGCGGCGCAGAACATAAAAGATTTCCGGGATTGGGAGAGGGCGGACAGGGAAGTTGATCTGGCATACACTTCCGGGGTTACCGTTATCAAGTACACAGATCCGTTGTACCCGAAAAATCTCCTGACCATATACGATTTCCCTCCCCTTTTATATTTGCGGGGCGAGCTTCGGGAAGAAGACGTCAACGTGGCTGTCGTGGGTTCCCGGGCTGCAAGCACCTATGGGAAATACGTGACCGGCAAGCTATGCCGCGATCTGGCTCTCAACGGCGTAACAGTTGTGAGCGGCCTTGCAAAGGGCATTGACGCGGAAGCCCATCGCACCGCCCTGGCAGCGTCCGGAAGGACAATTGCGGTCCTGGGATGCGGGATAGATGTCGTATACCCCGGCGAGAACAGGGACTTGTACGCCCGGATACCGGAATCGGGCGCAATAATAACGGAGTTCCCCTTTGGGGCGCTTCCGGAAGCCCGTCATTTTCCGGCACGAAACAGGATCATCAGCGGCCTGTCCCTGGGCGTGGTGATAATCGAGGCGACAGAAAAGAGCGGTTCGCTCATAACCGCCAGGACGGCCCTCGACCAGGGTCGCGAGGTTTTTGCGGTACCGGGCATTATCGATTCGCCGGGCTCCAAGGGGACGCACATGCTCCTGAAACAGGGAGCCAAGCTCGTTGAGAACGTAGCCGATATACTAGAAGAGATCATCCCCCAGGTCGATTTCAGGCATTTCGACGAAGCTCAGGGGAAAAAAGAACAGCCCGGGGCAAAGCACGGGCCGGAGCAGACAACTCGTGCCGCGTCGCTAAGCGGCGGGGAAAAAACCATTGTCGGGGTGATTTCCAGCACACCTCTGGACGTGGACACCATTATAGCCCGGTGCGGCCGCCCAGCAGGAGAAATACTTGGAATGCTTACAGATTTGGAATTGCGGGGGTACATTGAGCAGCTACCCGGGAAAATGTACGTCTTGAAATAAATAGATTGAAAAAGATTCGCAAATGTATAAAATCGCCTCTTTCTTATGCAGAGGGGCACATTTCGAGTTTGTAAAGGAAAAAAGGATTAGATGCCAAATTCTCTTATCATTGTTGAGTCTCCAACCAAGGTAAAGACTATTAAAAAATATATCGGCCCGGACTTCGACGTCAGGGCCTCCGTTGGGCATATCAAGGACCTGCCCAAGAGTAAACTCGGGATAGACATCGAAGACAACTTCGAACCGACTTACGTCGTAATCGAAAACAAGAAGAAGGTCATATCCGATTTGAAGAAAGCGGCCAAGGCGGCCGAGAACATATACCTCGCGCCCGACCCGGACCGCGAGGGCGAGGCGATCGCCTGGCATATAGCCGAAGAGATCGGCTCGAAGGGCAAGAACGTCCGCCGCGTCCTGTTCAACGACCTCACCCGGAAGACGATGCTCAAGGCCCTTCAGGAAACCCATGACCTTGATTTCAACAAGTACGAGGCCCAGCAGACCCGCCGCATCCTCGACAGGCTGGTGGGATACCAGATCAGCCCCATCCTCTGGGACAAGGTCAGGCGCGGCCTGAGCGCGGGTCGCGTCCAGTCGGTCGCCGTCCGCATGATCTGCGAGCGCGAGGAGGAGATCCGCAACTTCGTCCCGGAAGAGTTCTGGAACATCAACGCCAGGCTCTCCGGCTCCAACCCGCCGCCATTCGACTCCCGCCTGGCAAAAATCGACGACAAGAAAGCGAAGATCGGCAACCAGGAGGCCGCGAAAGACATTCTGGCTTACCTGGAAACGGTCCCGTTCATAGTCGGCAGCATCGAGAAGAAGGAGACAAAGAGGCAGCCGCAACCGCCGTTCACCACGAGCAAGCTCCAGCAGGAAGCCTCCCGCAAGCTGCGCTTCTCCGCCAAGAAGACTATGAGCACGGCCCAGAAGCTCTATGAGGGCATCGAGCTCGGTGATGAAGGCCCGGTCGGCCTTATCACATACATGAGAACTGATTCCGTAAGGATAGCCGACGAAGCGCTGGCGGAAGTCCGGGATTATATACTGGACAATTACGGAAAAGATTGTCTCCCTGCCAGGGC
>CAZKYN010000288.1:0-3103 GCA_964556675.1 uncultured Syntrophaceae bacterium | reverse complement strand
TTTGTCCTGTTCGACGACGCGATAAAATCCGAGGCCGCCGGGGTCGTCAAAAGCTATGACGTCCTGAACCAGAAATCGGACAAAGACCTGTACCACGTGGATGTGAAGGCCTGCGTCGAGCCGGCCAAGGCGCAAAAGGCCGTGTCCGCCCTCGCCCTCAATAACCAGCTTGCCGTCTTCATCCCGGCCCGCAAGCCCCGGGAGACCGGAGGCAGGGGTGAATACGAGGAAAATAATGTGCTTTCCGAAACCCTGATCGGCAAACTGATCGACCAGGGCTATCAGGTGATCGACATCGCTTCCACGAAAATGGCGGACGCCGCCACTATCGAAAGGGCGGTCGCAACCGGCAATACCGCCGGCCTCAGGAGCATGCTGTACAAATCGCTTTCGAACCTGCTCATAATCGGCAAGGTGGAATACGTGATCTCGACCAGGAAAGGCCAGGACATCGGATACGGGATCTCGATGCCTTTCAATAATGTCACCATCAGGCTCAACTACAGGATCGTCGCCAGGAATTCCAAAACGGGAAACACGGAGATACTTGCCTCCGGAGTGGAGGAGGGCAGGGCTCTCGCCAATACCGTGGAGGACGCGGTCGCCAAAGCCATGCGGGACGTGGCCGAGAACTTCGCCCCCAACCTGATCGACAGGATTTCCAAGTACGTCCAGGGCAGCATGAAAAAGGTCCGCGTGACCGTGGCCGGTATTACCGACCTTGATACGAACATGGAAACCAAGAATATCCTCCAGAACATCGTCTGGGTCGGCGGGGTCGAAGAACAGTCGATGGGCAGGTTCTTCGTCAGCTATCCGGAAAATTCGCTTTACCTCGCCAACAGTATCAAGCAGAAGGGCAAATACAAGATAGTCAACTTTACCCAGTACTCGATAGCTCTTGAGCTGGAGAAATAGCCGCGCCGGTTCAATCAATTATCTGATTTGCAGGGCGGGTTTTTTGACCCGCCTTTTTTTATGCCTGCCGGCGGGAAATGTCGCCCGCGGCGGTGAACAAAGGCGGGCGGTTTCCGCTCCCAATTCAGTTGCAATAAACAAACAACTGTGTTTAGTTAAGTTCCTCTCTGCAATATAATACCTGTCTGGAAAAGAAAGAAAACGGTTTGGGAAGCCGACCGTGAGGAAATGAACAGGAAGGAATGATTCGATCGGAGGTGCATCTATGAAGAGGCTCGTGCTGTTAGTTGCTTTGTCTTTAGTGATCGCCGGCTTGGTCGTCGACGCGTATGCGGCGGAGAAGCCCAGGGTCGGCGTGCTGCGCTTTACCAACCATACGACCGCCTCGTGGTGGGGGCGGACCGCGGGGACGGATCTCCAGGACATGCTCATCAACGAACTGGCCAGCACCAAGGCCTTTTCGGTCCTCGAGAGAAAGGAACTGGATAAGGTCATCAGCGAGCAGAAGCTGAGCGAGTCCGGCCTGGTCGATGAAAAGACAAAGCTGCGCCCCGGCAGGATAAAAGTAGCCAAGTACCTGATCGCGGCCACCGTTTCATCCTTCGAGGAGAAGACTGCGGGCAGCGGCGGCGGGGTCTCTTTCCGGGGCTTCACCTTCGGAGGAAAAAAAGACAAGGCATATATCGCGGTTGATCTGAAAGTGCTCGATACCGAAACCGGAGAGGTGGCCGACTCGAGGACCGTCGAGGCGAACTCCGAGGGAGGCGGCATGGGCATTTCGGGCGGTCTGTTCGGTGTTCACGGCAACCTGAACCAGTATGAGAAGACACCGGCTGGAAAAGCCATCCGGGCCTGCATCATAGAAATATCGGAATACCTGGAATGCTCGCTGGCCAACCCGGATTCGGACTGCCTGAAGAAATACGCGGCCAAGGAAACAAAAAGGAGAGAGAAGACCAAAAAAGCCATAACGCTTGATGAATAGCTGTTCGAATAAAATGGAAAAAGGGCGGCCCCGGGCCGCCCTTTTTTGTCCCATCCATGAGATTTCGCAAAAGTTTATTTCAGGGAGCACAACTTCAGGATGCCTCGGGCCTTTTCAATATCCTTGCCGATCTGGTCGATAAGGTCCTGGACATTGACAAACTTCTGTTCGCCCCGGAGGCGCTCCAGAAAATGAATCCTGACGGTCTTGCCGTAAATTTCCTTTTTAAGATCGAATACGTGTGACTCGATCGAGAGTACGTTCGCATCTGTGAAGGTCGGGTTGAAGCCGATATTGGTAACCGAATCGTATTTTACGCCCTCTACATCCAGGACAGTCGCATACACGCCCCGGCCGGGCAGGAGTTCCTTGCAGGGCTTAATGTTAGCCGTGGGAAAACCGATTTCCCGGCCCCGCTTGACGCCCGCGACCACCTTGCCCTCCAGGGAGTAGGGCCGGCCCAGCAGCGTGCCGGCAAGGCGCATGTCGCCCTCGCCCACGGCGCTGCGCACCGCGGTGCTGCTCACTACCAGTCCGTCCAGGCAAACGGCTTCAATGATCTCGACATCGAACCCCAGCTTTTCCCCGAGCTGTTTAACGTATGCGGGTTTGCCCTCCTTGCCCCTCCCGAAGGTATTGTCGTGGCCGATGAGGATCTTGCCCGGTTTGATCCTGCCCCAGATTATATCGCAGATGAAATCGTTGGCCGTAAGCCCGGCAAATTCGGCGGTGAAATTCACGACAATAGCCGTATCGACCCCCAGGCCGTCAATCAGGGCCAGCTTCTCCTCCAGGGTGGTAATGAGGAAAAAGGGCCTTTTCTCCGGATGAAAAAATTTCTGGGGATGGGGCTCGAACGTCATAACCACGCTCTTTTTGCCCCGTTCACGGGCCTCGCGCACCACCTGCGAAATGATCCTCTGGTGGGCTATATGGACTCCGTCAAAATTGCCTATTGTAAGGACGCATCCCCCTCCATGGAGGGGCCCCGGCTTGATTTGATCCAGATCCCTTATGATAATCATACCAAAATCCTTCCAAGTTCCTGAATAGAATGCGTAACATAACACTACTCCCTCTAATTTCAAGCCTCTTTTTTCTTGACAAGGTGGGGGCTGTCACGTAGATTAATTCGCTCAAAAGCGATGCCGAAGTGGCGGAATTGGTAGACGCGCTAGGTTCAGGGTCTAGTGGGCGTAC
>CAZKYN010000287.1:0-3111 GCA_964556675.1 uncultured Syntrophaceae bacterium | reverse complement strand
CTGTGCTCCCGGCATTATCCGTAAGGCTATGGGCTTGTTGGTCATCAAAACACCTTATGTGATCAAAACGGAGCAAAAAGGAAAAGCCGTGTGTTACACAGTGGAAGGCGTTACGGAAGAGACCTCCTTTGAAATGCCGGCTGATACCACCCAGACTTACAACGTCTGCTGGGAGAACGGTAAAGTGGTCTCCCTCGAATTTTATGGGGCCAAACCGCGGGTCTATCAAGAAATAATTCCACCGATGCTGGAATGCATGCGCTCTCACGGGTCGCAGGCCGAATATGAGACAGTGCTGAAAAAGTATTGTGAACCGGGAATCATCAGTCAGGCTATGGGGCTGCTCGTGATTAAGGCTCCTTATGTCGTGAAAATTGAGAAGAAGGGCCAGGTTATTACCTATATCGTCGAGGGCCGGACTATCGACACATCGAGCGAATTTCCGGCCGACACGCTACAGACTTACCGTGTCAGTTGGAAGAATAACCGTATGGTGTCCGTCGTTTTCCTGGGTCCCAAGAAGCAGGCGTCACAACGCTGACATTAACATTCAATACGCTAATGTCCGGGAAATTAAAGATATTAAGTAAGTAGCCAATGCCGTGCGCGGGCATGTTGATATAGCCCAAGGAAAAGGAAAGAAACTGTTTTTTTGAAGCTGGACAATTTTTTTCGCGGCGAGCTCCTCACCGACCAAGAAGGTGCCGTCCAGGAGCTGATGCGCGCCATTCTAATCCGTGCCCAGTTTGTTCCGGGTATTCGCCATGCCTTGGGATGGCGAGGACTGAGACAGTCCCGGGAAGATGCAATTGAAGGATGGACTGCCAGGATAGAGGGCTTTGAGGGTGTTTTTGGGCTTTCTTTTGCTGGCGGTAAAACCGTCCCCGGCTGGGTGAGCGGCACATTCACTCTAAGTTATTTTCCCGATCCGGACGAACCTCTTGTTGAACGTTGCTCTCTCCGCGCCGCAGCTTGCACACAGCAGCCGGATTACATGTCTTGGGTCCGCGAATTTCTGAAACATGAGGGGATTACATCCCTGTTTGCCATCGGCAAAATACATCTGGCCAGTGATTTAATGAAGCGGGCCCTGTACCTGGGCTTGGAAAGTCTGTCCGCACAGCGTACCATCGCCCGTGATGGCGTCTGCCTGCCGTGTAGCGATAGCATAGAACAGATAATAGAACCCGGGGGCCGCGACCAGGACTTCCCAGCGCTGTCCGTGGCCAAGTCCTTTCTTGATATCCTGGCAGCCAGCCTGGCGTTTCATACGGATGAAGAACCGTCCTGGCTCTGTGAGTGGCGTTTCCCGGGGAAAGCAATATCATATGACCTTAAAGGAGCCAGCTGGGAAGTCCCCACTGTAGATATAGAGGAAGTCATCATTGGACTGGGATACGGCAATGGACGCTTCGAAGATATATTTGCCGCATTGACTGACAAAAAACGACCTGTGGGCACTGAAATACAATGGCAAAAGCCGGCGCCTGTACCTTCCGGCTACGATCGGATGCGGTTCTGGAATACCAGGCAGGTGCGTGACTACAAGACCCTCAACAAAAAAAGTCTGGGTATTGACGAGCGCCCGCCGTTTATGATCCTGACGGGCTTTCTCGGTGCGGGTAAAACCAGTTTCCTACAGCATTTCATTGAGTACCAGACACAGCGCAGCCGCTTTGTCGCCGTGATACAGAATGAAATCGGAGAGGTTGGACTCGACGGTAAACTACTTGATTATACGGTTACTGAAATAGACGAGGGATGTGTTTGCTGCAGTCTGGTGGGCAATCTAAAGCGGGCCGTTCAAGGGATTCTGACAAGCTTCCAGCCCGATTGCATTATCCTGGAAACCACAGGAGCAGCCAATCCGCTTAACTTGCTTGAAGAAATCGGTGACTTGGAAGCTCTGGTACGATACGACTGTACGGTCACTGTGGTCGATGCCCTGAACTGCGATCATGCATTGTCCCAATTTACCGTTGCTGCAGACCAGATCAAGGCGGCGGACGTTCTACTGCTGAACAAATGCGACCTTGTAAGTGAAACAGGCCTGGAAAGGGTTCACGTCCGGATTCGGGACATCAACCCGAAAGCCTTCATATTTAAGACAAAAAGGGGTGATTTAAACCCGGCCCTGATTTTCGATCTGGACGGCCGGTGGGAAAACAGGAATCCGGTAGCTAAAACGACAGATTTCCAAAAAAGTATCCATACGTCGCATCTTCATGACAAAATACACTGCCAAACGATGGCGATCGGCCACCCGCTGGATCGAAGCAAGTTCCTGTCCGCAATTGAGTCCCTGCCCCCCACCGTATTCCGCATGAAGGGCATCATCGAATTTTCCGACTCCCCGCAACCAATGCTGTTTCAATATGTTGCCGGCAGGTATGAATTGTCGGAGTTTCCCAGGCCCGAAATCATCGATCGATTTCTGACGGTTATCACCCAAGGGAAAGCCGGTAATATTCTGGGCGGGGCCTGGATAACTGAAAGGGAATAACCCAAGTTCATGATCTGAAAAATATTCATTTATAATATCAAGAATTTGCGAGGCACAATTTTCCCATTTAGGCACTATACATTTTAATGTCCCCTGCGGGGATGGTTGAAGTCCCTCGCCTTTAGGCGAAGTAAAATTCTGCGAAGTCCCGCAGGGATGAGCCATATAAGCCGTTCTATAGAGTGTCCGCATGGAAGTCGAATTTATTCGACGCGGACGCAGAACCCATCGGCTTGAAGCCGAAGGTGATTCAGTTCTGAGCGTGGTTCTATCAAGGAAACCACGTCAACCCTCCCCTCACGGTATAGACAAGCTGACATCCCACCAGGCCCAGACCCTGGCCGCGAACCCTGAAAAGGTGCAGGCGGCGATCTACGCCGAATTAAATATCGAATCTTCCGGAAGGGGAAAAATCAAAAAACCCTCATTGCCATAAGGGGGATGATCGAGAACGGTTGTCTCCCTCTTTTTTTCTGAAGGTTGGAAATAGGGTTGGAAATCACTTTTCAGAAAAAGAAAAAAAGGGGCCGGAAGTCATCCGTAACCCCTTGTCTTTATTATTGGCGTCCCCACGGGGAGTCGAACCCCGGTTACTGGCGTGAAAGGCC
>CAZKYN010000286.1:0-3214 GCA_964556675.1 uncultured Syntrophaceae bacterium | reverse complement strand
CCGGGATTTCATCAGGCCTTTGGTTGCCGATCGGTTGAGAACCACGTCGGAAAGGCCCCCGCCTTGTCATACCGTCTCGTTGCGCGCGACTGCTGGGGGGCGTTCAAGGCAAGATGGGGCGTGGGGAGGATGGATTACTCGATCGACCCCGGCCTTTATGCAATCGGCAGACCCAATTCGAAATCGCCGGTCCTTGTCTCGGCCAATTACAAGATGAGCTTTGACCGACTGCGGGAGGCATTGCCGGGCCGGGATGCGTGGATACTTGCCCTGGATACGGACGGGATCAATGTCTGGTGCGCGGCCGGGAAGGGAACGTTCGGGACCGACGAACTGGTCAGGCGGATAGAGTCAACCGGGCTCAAGGATATAGTCAGCCACCGGGACATCGTCCTGCCTCAGCTTGCCGGGCCGGGAGTAGCTGCGCACCTGGTCAAAAAGCTCTCAGGCTTCACGACCCACTGGGGACCCATTAAAGCAGCGGACATACCGGCCTACCTCGACGCGGGATACAAGGCCGACAGCCGGATGCGCCGCAAGACATTCAATTTCACTGAAAGGATTGTCCTGGTCCCGGTGGAGATGGTCCACGCCCTCAAACCGTCCCTTGTCATAGCCCCCATCCTGTTCCTGCTTGGAGGTCTGGGGGGACCCGGGAGTTTCTGGTCCAATGCGCTGAATTACGGGGCCTTCGCCGTGCTGGCATTTTTCATCGCCCTGATCTCGGGAACTCTTCTCAATGCCGCGCTGCTGCCGTACCTGCCCGGCCGGGCATTCTCTACAAAGGGATTCATTATCGGGCTGACCGTTGCCGTTCCCATGCTGGCCGCGAGGGGGAACCTGCATACACTGTCGGGCGCGGCCGAGGCCGTTTCCTGGCTGCTGCTGATCCCGGCAATATCTGCCTACCTGGCGATGAATTTTACCGGTTGTTCTACTTACACGTCGCTTTCCGGCGTGAAGAAAGAAATGCGCTGGGCCCTTCCCCTCGAAACGGGGATGGCGGCCTGCGGACTGCTCGGCTGGATAACGTCACGTTTCATTTCATAGGAGACATCGGGATATGCCCAAGAATATGACGAATATGCTTTACCTGCGCGACGCCACGACCCTCAAACTGGACGAAGACAAGTGCACCGGGTGCGGCGCCTGCATCGAAGTCTGCCCTCATGAAGTTCTCGTGATGAACTCCCATCGGGTCCGTATCCGCAACCGCGACGCCTGCATGGAATGCGGGGCCTGCAGCCGCAACTGTCCCTTTGGGGCCGTTTCCGTCGAGGCCGGAGTCGGCTGCGCGGCCGCGGTTATCAACTCTCTGACCAGCCGAAAAGGCGGCGCATGCTGCGGAACCAAGTGCGAGTGCAGCATCGGGCCAAATAATAACGCAGACAAATGCGGATGACGGGACCGGTTGTTCCGAATTCATGAGAGAAGCGCCCCTTGTCCCGTTTTGAAGCGGGTGCTCGGGATTGCTGAGCAAAATGCAATTGGTTCCGCACATCGGAGTAATTTCTCCGGCGATGGCGGCAATGCGTCTCGCTCGAAGTCCTGATAATCATTTCCGGCCATTTACTCCCCCTTAAATTTCACGAACTTTAATCCTTGACAAAAGGAAGCTACATTCTTATATTTCTTATTAATCAGTTATTTCAGAATATTCAAAATTTTCTTATAATTCGTGACGAGGTGATTAAATGGTAAAATCAGATCAGAAAAAAGCAAGCTGTTGCACATCTGATAATCAGGCGAAGGCAAGCTGCCTTGTCGAAGCGCTCATCAGCGTCGACGATCGCGGCCAGATGGTGCTCCCCAAGGATTTGAGGGACAAGGCCGGCATAAAGCCAGGAGACAAACTGGCCATTGTCAGCTGGGTAAAGGACGGGGACGTTTGCTGTATATCGCTGATCAAGGCCGAATACCTTTCAGAACGGGTAACGGAATTTCTCGGCCCCGTAATGAGCGGATTGAGCGCAGGCGGCCAAAAGTGAACAATAAAGAGGGAACGGAAGAATGGAACAGGAAGAAATCAAAAAGGCGGTAAGGGACCGCTATGCGAAGATCGCCGTGAAAGCCGGCTCGTGCTGCCCCGGCTCAGGATCATGCGGGGGAGGCTCTCTGGAGAAGGCCGGCAAGGGTATAGGGTACAGCATCGAAGACCTGCGGAGCGTTCCGGAAGGGTCGAATCTCGGCCTCGGCTGCGGCAACCCCGTAGCGCTGGCTTCCCTGCGGGAAGAGGAGATCGTCGTTGACCTGGGTTCAGGGGCGGGTTTCGATTGTTTCCTTGCGTCAAAAAAGGTCGGAGGGGGCGGAAAGGTCATAGGCATTGATATGACCTCCGAAATGCTCGAAAAAGCGCGAAAAAACGCCCGCGAGGGAGGCTATCGGAACGTGGAGTTCCGGCTGGGGGAGATCGAGAACCTGCCCGTTGCCGATGAAATCGCGGATGTCATCATTTCCAACTGCGTCATAAACCTCTCGCCCGACAAGCAGAGGGTCTTTGAGGAGGCCTTCCGGATCCTTAAGCCGGGCGGCCGTTTGATGGTGTCCGATATCGTCCTGCTCAAGGAGCTTCCGGAGGCGGTGAAAAGATCCAAGGAGGCTTATGTCGGCTGCCTCGCCGGCGCAGTGATGAAGGATGAATATCTGGGCGCAATCAGCGAGGCCGGTTTCCGGGATGTGAAAATAGCCGGGGAATCGCCTTTTCCGCTCAGGAACTGGACTGCACAACCGGAATCGGAGTTAAGCAAAGGGATAGGCGGTGAGAAACTCACGGTTTCCGTAGCCAGCATAAAGGTCCACGCCGTTAAGCCCGAGCGGAATGCAAGCAGGCCATAACAGAAGAAATGACGAAAAATGGTCTTCAGCTTTGCTTCTCCGAGGATGAAACCCCGGGTAAAGGACCTCCTTATCAGCTAAGGTCTTCCTTATCAGGAATTGAGGTGAGTTCCGTTTGCATGGTCAGGCATTTAAAGGATTAAACTCAACTCGTGAAAATCGGACCGGAGAACCGGTCTGGGAAGAAGGGTCAACCTGCAATGAACACTGATTCGACAACTGAAAAGACATGGTGGGCCAAAGGCCTCCTTTTCGAGAATTGCAATTGCCAGATCGTCTGCCAGGGACATATTTCATTCAGGCAATTGTGCAGCTACGAGCGATGTCTGGGTTACTGGGCGATCCACATTGATGAAGGAATTTACGGCGATGCGGCCCT
>CAZKYN010000285.1:0-3244 GCA_964556675.1 uncultured Syntrophaceae bacterium | reverse complement strand
AGCCTCAGCCCCCGGTCGTAACGGAAGTAGCTCCAGGACCAGTTCACGATCGCGACCAGACGGTTACGGAACCCTACGAGGGTCAACAGATGTATCACGGCCCATATGAACCAGGCCAGGGGCCCTTGTAATTTTCCGAAGAAAAGGTCTCCGACCGCCTCATGCCTGCCTACGGTCGCCATGACGCCAAGGTCGCGGTACTTGAACGGCTCCGGCGGCGGGCCGCCCTTTATAGACCGGGCAAGGTTCCTGGCCAGGTGTTTGCCCTGCTGGAGGGCCACCGATGCCAGCATTGGATACCCGCGCGGGGTCTTCTCCGTCACCACCGCTGCCACATCGCCAACGGCGTAGATGTTCCGGCAGCCTTCCACGCGGTTGCAGGCGTCCGTCTTGATCCGGCCGCCGGTCACGGCCTCTGCGGCCAGCCCGGGCAGCACAGCGCCGGTAACGCCGGCGGCCCAGATGACGTTAAAGGTCGGGATGGTCTTCCCGTTGGCAAAGACGATCTGCGTGCCGTCATAGGACCGTACCCGCTCGCCCAGCCAGACCTGCACGTCATGAGCGCGCAGGAACCTTTCAGCGCTGTTCGAAGCTTCGGGAGACATCGACTTGAGGAGCCGGCTTTCCATGTCGACGAGGTGGATCTGCATCTTGTTAAGATCCAGTTCCGGATGGTCGTGCGGCAGTACGACCTTCTTCAATTCCCCCAAAGCCCCCGCCAGCTCGACCCCGGTCGGACCGCCGCCGATGATAACGAAGGTCATCAGGCTGTCCCGCCTGACCGGGTCCGTGGTCAGGACCGCCCGTTCAAAATTCTCCAGGATGATATTCCTGATCTCCATCGCCTCCGGAACGGACTTCATGGTCAGCGCGTGCTCCTCGATGTCCCGCAGCCCGTAATAAGCGGGGCGGGCTCCGGTCGCTATCACCAGGTGATCGTATGGAATCTCCCCGATCGAGGTCTCCACGCAATTCGCCTCGGGCCTGACCCGGAGCACTTGGGCCATCCGGAAGATAAAATTATTTTGGTTTCGGAAGATCTCGCGGATGGGATAGGTGATGGAATCCGGTTCCAGGCCGGCGGTGGCCACCTGGTAGAGCAAGGGCTGGAAGGTATGGTAGTTGTTCTGGTCGATCAGCACGACCTGGGCCTCCAGCCCCTTGAGGGACTTGGCCAGTTCCAGGCCGGCGAAACCGGCGCCGACAATGACTATCCTGGGGTTTGATGTGACCGGGATATTTACGGGCATCCCGCCTCCTTTTTGAGCTCAATGCTACCAGATTTGTCGACAGGTAGCGATATTTTATTACATTCACCATGCCGCTCTTCAGTAAATTCAGCCGCCCGGTTTGACTTTTGCATACCCCTCTGTTATCCTGAGGGCAATTTCAGACTCAAAGCAGGTACAGAATGAAAAAAATAAAAGTAGCGGTGGTCGGTATTGGGCATCTGGGGTCCAGGCACCTGAAGGTCTACCAGCAGCTGAGGAACAGCGTGGAGCTGGCAGGCATCTGCGACGTGGACGCCGAAAAAGGCCAGAAGGCCGCCCGCGAATTCCAGACCCGCTTCTTCCCGGACTACCGTGACCTGGCCGGACTGGTGGAGGCGGTCAACATCTGCACCCCCACGGTCAGCCATTGCGACGCCGGGCTCTTTTTTCTCGGCCAGAAAGTCCATACCTTCATTGAAAAACCCATCGCCATGAACGTTCAAGAGGCCGACCGGCTCGTCGAGGCGGCTGAGGCCAGCGGCGTCCAGCTGCAGGTCGGGCACATCGAGCGCTTCAACAGCGCCTTCCAGGCTATCAAGGACGTGGCCCGCAACCCGCTCTTCGTGGAATGCCACCGGCTTAACCACTTCCCGGCCCGCTCGTTGGACATCGGCGTCACCATGGACCTGATGATACACGATATCGATATCGTGCAGGGGCTGATCGACTCGCCGCTGGCGGAGATAAGGGCCATCGGCACCGGGGTCCTTACGGACAAGGACGACATAGCCAACGCCCGCCTGGCCTTCGTCAATAAAACCGTCTGCAACCTGACGGCCAGCCGGATATCTCCCGAGGTCATGCGCAAGATAAGGATCTTCACCCGCGACTCGTATATATCGCTCGATTACGTCAAGCAGGAAGCCTTCATTTACCGCAAGAACGGTGCCAAGATCGACCGGACCGCCCTGCCGATCGAGAAGGAGGAGCCGCTCAGGAAAGAGCTCGAACATTTCATCCGCTGCGCCCGCGAGAACACCAGACCGCTGGTGTCCGGCCTGGAAGGCCGCGAGGCGCTCAAGACCGCCCTGGCCATCCAGGAAATAATATGGAAAGAATATATCCGAAAATAATGATCGTCTGCGGCGAGGAGTCCGGCGACATGCGCGCCGCCGCCCTGGTCAAGGCCATCAAGTCGCAGTCGCCCGGCGCCACCTTTTCCGGCATCGGGGGCGAGCGCTGCCGCAAGGAAGGCGTCGACCTCATCGCCGACATTACCCAGCTGGCGGTCATCGGCTTCACCGAGGTGATACGTCATTTCGACCGCATCAAGCGTGTCTTCGACCTGGCCGTGGCCCACGCCGGCCAAGAACGTCCGGACGCGGTCATACTCGTCGATTACCCGGGCTTCAACCTCAGGCTGGCCAAAAAGCTCAAGGCCCTGGACCTTAAGGTGATCTATTACGTGAGCCCGCAGGTGTGGGCCTGGAAGTCCTCGCGCGTCAAGCTGATCAAGAAGGTCGTGGACCGGATGATCGTGCTGTTCCCTTTCGAGCAGGAATTCTACGCCCGTCACGGTTTCGAGGCCGATTTTGTCGGCCATCCGCTGGTGGACGAGGTCCGGGCTGAACTCGGCCCCGCCCAGTTCCGTAAAAAGACCGGTCTGAACGAGAAGGAACGCGTCGTCGGTCTCTTGCCAGGTTCCCGCCAGAAGGAGGTCTCCCGCCA
The DNA here is from genome assembly GCA_964556675.1 of uncultured Syntrophaceae bacterium. Lineage (GTDB taxonomy): Bacteria > Desulfobacterota > Syntrophia > Syntrophales > UBA4778 > JBDKTK01. Next base: position 305 of record CAZKYN010000285.1, on the reverse strand, counting down.
CCTGCCGCTGATGCTCAAGGCCGCGGCCAGGATCAGGAAAGAAAGACCGGGCACGCAGTTCCTGCTCTTGCGGGCAAAAAATCTGCCGGAAGCCCTTTTTACTTCCGGTCTGAAGAGCTCGAGCTGCACGGTGACCGTTACCGATGATTATTACAATGCCCTTAACGCCTGCGACGCCTGCATTGTCTCGTCCGGCACGGCGACCTTGGAGACTGCGCTCATGGAGAAACCCATGGTAGTGGTCTACAAGACCTCCTGGGCGACCTACGGCATCGCCAAAATAGTGGTGAAAATACCCTATATCG
>CAZKYN010000284.1:0-3270 GCA_964556675.1 uncultured Syntrophaceae bacterium | reverse complement strand
CCGTTCCCGGGCAGGCCTGCACGACCCTAACCGGCCCATGGGTTCCTTTATATTTGTCGGCCCTACGGGCGTTGGCAAGACCGAACTGACCAAGGCGCTGGCGGAGCTTTTGTTCGACGACGAGGACGCCCTGGTGCGGATCGACATGAGCGAGTACATGGAAAAGCATTCGGTCGCCCGGCTGGTCGGCGCGCCCCCGGGGTATGTCGGCTATGACGAGGGCGGCCAGCTCACTGAGGCCGTGCGCCGCCGTCCTTACAGCGTGGTCCTTTTTGACGAGATCGAAAAGGCCCACCCTGACGTGTTCAATGTCCTGCTGCAGCTTCTGGACGACGGCAGACTGACCGACGGCCAGGGACGGGTGGTGAATTTCAAGAATACGATCGTGATCATGACCTCGAACATAGGGACGGAGTACACCCTGGAGCCGGGGGAGAAGGAAGAGACCGAAACGAGGATACGGGAGGCTTTACGGGGGCAGTTCCGCCCGGAATTCCTGAACCGTATCGACGAGATAATCGTATTCAACCGCCTGGCCAAGGCGGATGTGGTAAGGATCGTGGACATCCAGCTGGCGGCTTTGGAAAGAAGGCTGACCGACCGGAAGATAGGCTTAGCGGTCAGCGACAAAGCCAGGGCCTGGCTGGCAGAGCGCGGTTACGACCCGCAGTTCGGTGCGCGTCCGTTGAAGCGGCTCATCCAGCACGCGGTGCAGGATCCGATCGCCTTAAAGATACTGAACGGCGAATTGAAGGAGAACGATAGCGTCAAGATCGAAGTAAGCAAAGGCGAGATTTCGGTCCAGGTGGCCTAAGGTAGAGTGCCGGGCGTTCAGTCCCGGCATGGGAAATGGTTCTTTGATAAAAAGTCATCCCCGTTGCATCGTCCCGGACGTTTGATAGAATAAAGACAATATGAAAATAAGGCCACGGCTGTATTTTTCAGCAGTAGTAGCTGCTTTGCTTTCGGGGGCGTTGGGCATGCCTTTCACGTTGGCGTATGGCGAGACCATGCGGGATGGTTTCTACGACGAGCTAGATGCTCAGGGGAAGGTGGCGCGGACCGTGGAGTACGAGCTGGGCGTGCCCCACGGCAGGTTCCGCGATTATTATCCCTCCGGGCTTCTACGGGCGACCGGCCGTTACAACGAAGGAAGATTGGACGGGTTGTACGAGGAATTCTCCGAGCAGGGAAAGATCCTTCTCAAGTGTTTCTACCGCTCGGGAAAACTGCACGGAGTAAAAACAACATATTATCCCGACGGCGGCCTAAAGTCGGAGGAAATTTACATCGAGGGATGGAAGGACGGGGTGAGCAAAGAATATAGAGCCGGCGGAGGGTTGGCGTATGAGAGGCTGTTCCGCAATAATCGGGAGGACGGCGTGACCAAGCAATATTACCCCTCGGGCGCTGTTTTCCGCGAATATGATTACCAGGACGGTGTCCAGCTCGGGCATATCCGTGAGTTCTACGAGAACGGCGTCCTCAAGGGAAATTACGAGGCCGCGGACGGATCAAGGCATGGCCGGGGCCGGGAGTTCTATATGTCCGGGGAAACCGAGTTCGACGGGTTCTTTGAAAGGGACCAACTGCAAGGTGCGGGTAAGTTCTTCTATAAGAACGGCCGGCTGCGCAGCAAGGCTAATTACTTTAACGGGCATGTCAATGATCCGGCCTGGCGTGAGTATTATGCGAGCGGAGGTATACACTGGATCATCCCGGTGACCGGTGATGAGAAACACGGTCTGGGCAAGGAGTATTATGAGACGGGGGAGCTCAAAAGCGAGGGGCGGTTCAACAGAGACAAGCCTGAAGGGATCTTCAAATATTACGAACGGGACGGAGGGCTCTCTTTTGAGGAGTGTTACGAAGGGGGGCAGCTAAGCCAGCGCAGGGAATACTACCCATCGGGCCGGCAGAGCAGCGAACAATATTTCTTTGCGGACAAGGAGGGCACGGCAGGCCGTTGTTTTGAACGTTACGCGGTCGAGGCCAAAGGCCAATAAAGAGAAGATAAGTTGATTGACACAGGCGTGTCTTTTTTTTATAATGCGCGCCTGGCAAAGAAGGGTTCAGAGTGCTAATTTCTATTAAACGCTTAAACGTTTTGAACCAAACAATATCTGAACCAAGAGGTGCTTATGGTGCGAGTTGACCCTCATCAGAGAAAAGACATTGTTTTGGGACTGGTTATCCGTCAGTACATAAGTACAGTGGAACCAGTGAGTTCGGCTTTCATTGCGGAGTTGTATGACCAGGATATCAGTTCTGCCACCATCCGGAATATCCTGGCTGAACTGGAGGAGGAGGGTTTTCTGACCCATCCGCATACTTCAGCCGGAAGGATGCCGACACAACGGGGTTATCGTTATTATGTGGACTTCCTGATGCAGGAGATCGAACTGCTGGAAGAAGAACGTCAACGGATCCAGCGGGAATACGAAGCCGGCGTACAGGAACTGGAAAGCCTGCTGGATAAGACGACCGAGATCGTTTCCGAACTGACGCACTGTGCCAGCATCATAACGGTCGATGGTTATCCACGGGCTTTCGCCTTCCGCGGCACGAATTATCTCGCGGAAGCGGTAGGTTTGAACAGTTTGCAGAAAGTGGTAGCGATATTGAAGGAACTGGAAGAAAAAGAGCGGATCCTGGCAGTTATACGCCGGGACCTGGACCGTAAGATCAAGATCTACATAGGCCAGGAGACGGCTTGCGATGCCTTTGATGATTGCGCCTTGGCGGTCTCGAGTTTCCAGACCCGGCGCGGACCGACCGGGCGCATCGCGGTCCTGGGGCCGGCCCGCATGGATTACCAGCGGGTGGTCTCGGCCTTGGAATATGTTTCGGAAGTGCTCCATGAAATGGTTTGAGAAAAATATGCCGGACGAAGACAAGGACCTCAAAAAAGACCAAGCCGAGGCGGAGGCTGAGACCGAGAAGCCGGGAACCGAGATCGAGAAGCTCCGGCAGGAACTGGGGGAGGCCAAAGACAAATATATCCGTTTGTTCGCCGAGTTCGACAATGTGCGTAAACGCAACGAACGCGAAAGACAAGAGCTCATCAAGTACGCTCATGAGGAAGTTATCGTCGAATTGCTGGGATTTTATGAAGACTTCGAGCGGTGTGTCGCCGCTGCCCGCCAGAAACCGAACGATGGCGCGGCCCTGCTCAAAGGGGTGGAGATGACCCTGAAACGCATGCAGGAGCTTTTCAGGAAATATGACGTGCGGCCGATAGAGGCCTTAGGCAAGAGATTTGACCACAAT
>CAZKYN010000283.1:0-3272 GCA_964556675.1 uncultured Syntrophaceae bacterium | reverse complement strand
CCGCCGTTTTAAAAAGAACAAAGATCCCCGCGTGATCTGGGAAGCTCACTTCGCAGGCATCGAGAAGGGCTACTGCCATATGGAGAAAATGGCAAACCTGTCAGAAATAGGACGACCGCACGGATTCACAGTGGTCTGCTTTCCTATTAAAATTAAAGGTGCAAGCGCAGGCTGGACCAGGCCGGTGGCAATCATAGAAGATTGAATTAATTTTGAAAATGCAGGGTACGCGATTTTGCGGCCCTGTTTTTTTCTTAAAGTTAATGTCCTATAAGATATGTTATGTAAACTTTAATTATCAAAAAATATATCAGGCGAATTGCACGGCACCGAATGCTCCCATGTCTTTCCCCAAAATGACAACGATACCCAGGACCCCTTCTATTTGAGACCCCATCTCAATTGCTTTTTTTATATCCCCGGGCTTTTTAACTGAATTCCCAATCGCAGTTGCGGCGGCATCGGCCAATGCTGCCGATCTGGAAAGCACACACACTGCATCGGCCTTGCCGAGACTAAAAGAGTGCCCTACCGTTGCCGACGAGGTGCAAATTCCGAGCGGCATATTTTCAGGGGCTATCTTCAGTATAAGTTTATTACTCAACGGCGACTGAGCTGCGAAAATTCCCACGCGCAATTCACTGTCAATATTCGCATAGATATCTCCTCCGTTCTCAACGACGATTTGAGGCGATTCAATGGAAAGATCCCTGCCCACATATTCTGCAATGGCTCCGGCAACTGAAGCCATCGGACCGACACCGGCAGCTTTTGAGGCTCGGAGCATCTCGGAGATTATTGGAGGCGCGAGACTGTCGTCGGGAAGCGGCGTAAATGATTCAAGAAATCCTTTATGAATTCGGGCATACTCCTCAATATGACTTCGGTAATTCAGGATGGATGTTCGGGCAAGTTCAGACAATTTTCGCTCGGCGCTGATGAAGAGATCAGTCTCCCTGACCTTGATCTCAAAGGAAATCAGGTTAGAGGAATATAAGCGATTACGATAGTTTCTATGAGTATACTGAAAGGGATTCATTAAATATATAATGAATTTACTTTATTATGGTTTCGCCTGGAGAGATTATCCTGTCAGCGTCTTCTTTAAGTAACGAAGATATATTAAGCTTCAACTCCTTACCGAGATAGATGATAGTCTCAGAATGGTCAGGCTGGATAAGATGGATGTATGCATCGGATTTCCCCGAGTGCTTCCGGAGAAGCCTGTTGAGATCTTCAAGAGCGGAAGGATCAAGATCGTGCTTTATTTTGAAATGGATGGAACCGAAAGGGTTCTCGATGCATGCCGAGAGCGGCAGGACCTCCGCGGCAACGATCTTTGCGCTCTCATCGCCGATATCCGCCCTTCCCTTGACGACGATCGGCTCGTCGCCTTTGAGGACGGACGAGCAATTCCGGTACAGTTCGCTGAAAACGATAGTTGAAACGGAGCCTTTCATGTCCTCGAGTGTTATATAGGCCATGGTCTCTTTCTTTTTAGTGAGTGTCTCGCGAATACCGCTGACAACACCGGCCATTGAAACTGTATCTCCATCTTTCCTGCCAAGGATGGATTCGGAATCTGTGTCCGTTACCGCCTTGAGCTTGTCCATGAACCGGGACAGCGGATGGCTGGTAATGTAAAAGCCGAGCATTTCCTTTTCGTACGAGAGCAACTCCTGACTGCTCCACTCGGCAGCAGGGGTAATTTGATAATTGTTCCGGGGCATTTCTTCCATTCCGAAGAGGCTGTCCTGATCGGATATAGTCGAATTCCTCAAGGCGAACTCGATTGCTCCTTCATAGTTGTCTATCAGCTCGCGCCTGGTATTGCCGAGCGAATCAAAGGCGCCGCACTTGATCAGGCTCTCCACGACGCGCTTGTTTATCCGGCGCAGGTCCACGCGGCTGAGGAAATCGATGAAAGAAGTGAACTTTCCGCCGGTCTCTCGGGCGGAAATTATGGATTCAATAGCCCCGATCCCGACATTCTTCACTGCAGCCAGCCCGAACCGGACCCGGTCGCCGGAGACGCTGAAATCGCTGAACGACTCGTTGATATCGGGAGGCAGGATGTCGATGCCCATTTCCCGACAACCGCTGATGTGCTTGATAATCTTGTCGCGGTTGCTCTTTTCGCTTGTCAGCAGGGCCGTCATGAATTCCACGGGATAGTGCGCCTTGAGGTACGCCGTCTCATAAGAGATCATGGCATACGCTGCGCTGTGAGACTTGTTGAAACCATAACCGGCGAAAGTCTCCATCTGCTCGAATATCTTGCGGGCCTTGGCATCCGGTATCTTGTTGTTCCTGGCTCCGGCCATGAACTGGGGCTTTACCTTCTCCATTTCCGCGGCGTCCTTCTTGCCCATGGCCTTCCGCAGCGAGTCCGCCTGGCCCATCGTGTACTGGGCGAGCACAACGGCGATCTGCATGACCTGCTCCTGGTAAAGGATGACGCCGTAAGTCTCTTTCAGGATTCCCTCGAGCTGCGGCAGTTCGTAAACGATCTTTGTCCGCCCCTGTTTCCGAGCTATAAACTCCTGGACCATGCCGCTCTTGAGGGGGCCCGGCCTGTAAAGCGCGATGAGAGCGATTACATCCTCGATGCAGTCCGGCTTCATGCTGACCAGGATCTCTTTCATCCCGGAGCTTTCCAGCTGGAATACACCATCCGTATCGCCCCTGCTGAGTAGCTGGTATGTCAGCTTGTCATCAAGGGGGAGTTGGTTCATATCGAGATCAATTCCGCGGTTTTCCCTGATAAACCTCAAGGCGTCCCTTATCACCGTGAGTGTCCTGAGGCCGAGGAAATCGAATTTGGTCAGGCCGACTTTCTGCAGATCGTTCATTGGGAACTGGGTGACGACGTCGTCATTGGGGCTTTTGCACAGGGGCACCCTTTCGACGAGGGGCACATCTGAAATGACCACGCCGGCCGCATGGGTTGACGAATGGCGGTTCAGTCCTTCGAGCGACCTTGACAGGGCGAGCAGTTTTTTTACCTTTTCGTTTTTTCGCTCCTCCTCCTGGAGCCGCGGTTCCATTCGGATTGCCTCGTCCAGGGAAATATTCAGGATATTCGGCACAAGTTTGGCTATCCTGTCGACTTCACCGTAGGGCATGTTGAGCGCCCTGCCGACGTCCCGGATGGCTGCCTTGGCCTGCATAGTTCCGAACGTGATAATCTGGGCGACCTTCTCGTTGCCGTACTTTATGACCGCATTACACATCCTTCGATACGGCCTTCGGCCTACTCAGGATGCGATAAA
>CAZKYN010000282.1:0-3278 GCA_964556675.1 uncultured Syntrophaceae bacterium | reverse complement strand
TCAGAATGCTGTCAGGCTGATTTTGATTGACTAATTTTCCGGATTAATGCTATTTCCGGCCGACCGGCTGTTGAAAAACGCTCACCTGCTGCGTTGCACTGCAAACCGCATCGCTCAACGTATTATTGATATACGCCTCGCGATCCGGTTTTCGCGCGCCTTGCATCTGAACGTTTTTGAACAGCCTTTAAGAATCTAGAAATTACGGAGGATACCGTGACATTTCAGGAATTGATAATGGCCCTCGAGAAATTCTGGGCCGGCCACGGCTGCATCATCCAGCAGCCATATGATATCGAAGTGGGGGCGGGCACGTTCAACCCGGCGACCTTTTTGAGGTCGCTTGGCCCCGAGCCCTGGAACGTCGCCTATGTCGAGCCATCCCGCCGGCCGACCGACGGCCGCTACGGCGAGAATCCAAACCGGCTCCAGCACTATTACCAGTACCAGGTCATCATGAAACCCTCTCCCCTGAATATCCAGGAACTCTATCTGGATTCGCTGAGGAGCTTCGGCATCAACCCCATGGAGCACGACATCCGTTTCGTCGAGGACGACTGGGAATCGCCGACAGTCGGCGCCTGGGGACTTGGCTGGGAAGTCTGGCTCGACGGGATGGAGATCACTCAGTTCACTTATTTCCAGCAGGTCGGAGGCATCGACCTCAACCCAATCTGCGCCGAGATCACTTACGGCATCGAGCGCATCGCTATGTACCTGCAGGGCATCGACAACGTCTATGATCTCGAATGGGGCCATGGCATAAAATACGGAGATGTCCATCACCGGGGGGAAGTGGAGTTTTCCACTTACAATTTCGAGATGGCGGACATCGGGATGCTCAGGGAACTGTTCAACATGTACGAGGCAGAGTCCATCCGGATGGCGGAAAAAGGGCTTGTCCTGCCCGCCTATGACTATTGCCTGAAATGCTCCCATACATTCAACATGCTGGACGCCCGCGGGGCGATCAGCGTGGCGGAAAGGACCAGCTACATCGGCAGAGTGCGGAACCTGGCGAAACTGAGCGCCGAGGGCTACCTCAGGCAGAGAGAGTCGCTCGGCTTTCCTCTTATAGGAAAATGGAAAAAATGAATCCATCGCCCGTTGAGCCTGTCTAAACGGGCGATTAAGGATTGAAGGTCACTTCGACAGGCTCAGTGACCGGTTACATCCAAACGGAGAGAATTAAATGGGCAAAGATCTGTTTATTGAAATAGGGACCGAAGAGATACCGGCGGAGTTTCTGAACAAAACTCTCAAGGACATGGACGAACTCATCCGGAAGGAATTGACCGGCAGCCGGATACCTTTCGGCGCGATCAGGACACTGGCGACGCCGCGAAGACTGGTCGTTTTCGTGAGCAAAGTGGCCGAGAAGCAGGAGGAGCAGGTCATAGAAAAACTCGGTCCGGCCAGGAGGGTGTCATTCGATGAGCAGGGGAACCCAACCAAGGCGGCGCTGGGCTTCGCCAGGGGACAGGGCCTGGAAATCAGCGAGCTGGAGACGGTCGTTACGGACAAGGGCGAGTATATCTGCGCCCGCAAAAAGATCTCCGGCGAGGAGACGGCATCGCTGCTGCCGGCCATGATCCCGCGGTTCATCCTCTCGATCCCCTTCCAGAAATCGATGCGCTGGTCGAACCTGGAGATCCGGTTTGCCAGGCCCATCCACTGGATTGTCGCCCTGTTCGGGACGGATGTAGTGCCGTTCAAAATGGAAAACCTGGCGAGCGGCGACAAGTCTTTCGGGCACCGCTTCATGTCGCCGAAGCCTTTTTCAGTCAAGAGCTTTAAAGATTATATATCGAAGTCCAAAAAGAAATACGTCGTCGTGGACCAGGACGAGCGCAAGAAAATGATAGTCGCGGAAGTCGAAAAGGCCGCGCAGTCCGTAAACGGCAGGCCGTTAATAGACGAGGACCTGCTCGAGGAGGTCAACTACCTTGTCGAGTTCCCCTCTGCCGTCTGCGGCAGCTTCGATGCGAGCTACCTGGACCTTCCCAAAGATGTGCTGACGACGACAATGATGACGCACCAGAAGTATTTCCCCGTCCTGGACGTTTCAGAGAAGCTCATGCCTTATTTCATCACGATTAACAATACCGTGGCGAAGGACCCGTCGGTTGTGGCGCGGGGCAACGAGAAGGTCATCAGGGCGCGCCTTGCCGACGCGAAGTTCTTTTTCAGGGAGGACAGTAAGGTGCCTCTCGATCAGCATTTCGAAAAGCTCCACAAAGTAGTTTTCCATTCCCAGCTCGGCACATCATACGAGAAGGTCATGCACTTCCGGCAGCTTGCTGATTTCATAACGGCCAAGGTTGACCCGTCGCTTGCCGCGACAGTCGACCGCGCGGCGCTCCTGACCAAGGCAGACCTGGAGACTCAGATGGTATACGAGTTTCCGGAGCTGCAGGGGATCATGGGCCGCGAGTACGCGCTTATCCAGGGGGAAGACCCAGTCGTGGCCAGGGCCGTTTACGAGCATTATCTTCCGACCTCGGCGGGCGGCGAACTCCCCCGGACCGACGCGGGCGCCATCCTGAGCATCGCGGACAAGATCGATACCATAGTCGGGTTCTTCGGGATAGGGCAGATCCCGACGGGAACGGCCGACCCTTACGCTCTGCGCAGGCAGGCCCTCGGCATCATCAATATCATCCTGGACAAGGGATGGCAGCTTGAGATCCCCGAGCTGCTGGACAAGAGCATTTCCATCCTGGCGGATAAATTCAAAAGGCCGGCGCCGGACATCAAAAGAGACGTAGTCGATTTCTTCCGCGCCAGGTTTGAAAACCAGCTGATATCCCAGGGCCATTCCTACGATGTCGTGGACGCCGTGCTCTCCACGGGGCTCGCGGACTTCGGCATGTCGCTGCGGAAGATCAAGGCGATGGAGGCCTTCAAATCGCATCCGGATTTCGAGCCGCTGGCGATCGCCTTCAAGCGCGTGGTCAATATATTGAAGAATTTCCAGGGAGGGGCCGTCGACCCGGCCGTATTCACGAGCCCTGAGGAAAGCGCTCTTTACCAGGCATATACTGAAATAAGAGGAAAGGCCATCTCGCTGATCGAGAAAGAGGCCTACGAAAATGCGCTCGTGGAACTAGCGCGCCTGCGCAAGCCCGTGGACGCCTTTTTTGAATCGGTGCTGGTCATGGACCCGGACGAGAAGGTGCGCACAAACCGTTTGTCGATGCTCTCCGAGATTTCCCGGCTGTTTTACCGGATCGCGGACTTCTCAAGGATCGTGACGGAAAAATAAATCACCGCTCACC
>CAZKYN010000281.1:0-3288 GCA_964556675.1 uncultured Syntrophaceae bacterium | reverse complement strand
AAAGCTGATCGCAACCAGGCTGTTGGAAAAGGGGATAACCAAGGTAATTTTCGACCGGGGGAGATTCCTTTATCATGGGCGTATTAAGGCCCTCGCCGATGCAGCTCGCGAATCGGGACTGCAATTTTAATACAGGTGACTAAATGGAAAGAGGATTCATGGAAGAGACCGAATATCTTGATCGTGTGATCACAATCAAGAGGACGGCCAAGGTTGTAAAAGGCGGACGGAGATTCCGTTTCAGTGCGGTGGTCGTAGTCGGTGACGGCAACGGATCGGTAGGGGCCGGATTGGGAAAAGCCAACGAGGTTTCGGAAGCTATCCGTAAAGGGACCGAAAAGGCCAAGAAAAGCCTCAAAAAAATATCTTTGATAGACGGCACCATTCCCCACGAGATCATAGGCGTATTCGGGGCAGGCCGAGTCCTCCTGAAGCCGGCATCCGCAGGGACGGGGTTGATTGCCGGAGGGGCGGTCAGGGCCATTCTGGAAGTTGCCGGAATTCGCAACATTCTAACGAAGTGCCTCGGCTCTCATAATCCGCATAACCTGGTGAAGGCCACTCTGGAAGGGCTCAATAAGTTGAAAAATCCCCAGGATCTCTATAGGGGAAAAGAAGCAAGTGAAGCCTAGGGGGTATGGTTGTGGCAAAGCAATTGAAGATCAAGCAGATCAAAAGTTATATCGGGAGGCCTGAAAAGCAAAGGTTGATGCTGAAGGGCCTCGGTTTGGGAAAGATGAATAAGACTGTTGTCCTGCAGGACACTCCGGAAATTCGCGGGATGGTGAAAAAGCTGAGCCATCTTGTTACCATGGAAGAGTTTGAAGGGTAAAGGTAATATGATGAGATTGGATAGTTTGAAACCGCCCGAAGGCGCCCGGAAAAAGGTAAAAAGGATCGGCAGGGGCGAAGGCTCGGGCCATGGCGGCACCTCGACCATGGGCCATAAGGGCCAGAAGGCCAGGGCCGGTAAAGGCAAGAATAAACCGGGTTTCGAAGGCGGTCAGATGCCTCTTTCGAGGCGGCTCCCAAAACGGGGATTCAGGAACTTTTTCCGCAAGGAATTCGCCATAGTCAATATTGACCAGTTGAAAGTGTTTGAAAAAGGCTCTGTCATAGACACAGCTGCACTTTTGGAAAAAGGCATTCTGAAAAAGACCCTGGACGGAGTAAAATTGCTTGCCAAAGGAAATATCGAGTTTCCGGTAAATGTGAAAGTAAACATGATCAGCCGCGCCGCCAAAGAGAAAATCGAGACTGCGGGCGGGACGGTAGAGGTTATCTGATTTGCTGGGCGGTTTTAAAAATATATCAAAAATACCGGAACTGCAGAAGAGGATACTGGTAACATTTCTTCTTCTTGCGGTTTACAGGGTGGGAACGCACGTCCCGACGCCGGGTATCGACTCCAGGGCGCTGGCGGCTTTCTTCGAGCAGGCGAGAGGGTCCCTGCTGGGGCTTTTTGACCTTTTTTCCGGGGGGGCGCTGAGCAATCTCTCTGTCTTTGCTTTAGGCATTATGCCATATATCAGCGCTTCGATTATCCTGCAACTGCTCACTGTGGTTATACCGCACCTGGAGAAGCTTTCGAAGGAAGGGGAAGCAGGCCGCCGAAAGATAACGCAGTATACGAGATACGGCACGGTTATCCTCAGTCTGATCCAGGGATTTGGAATCGCTATCGGCTTGGAAAGCATGACGGGGCCCTCGGGGATTTCGATCGTCATCCAGCCGGGCTGGGGTTTTCGCCTGATGACGGTAATCACGCTGACAGCGGGAACGGCCTTCATCATGTGGCTGGGCGAGCAGATCACTGAAAGGGGCATCGGCAACGGGATCTCCCTCATTATTTTTGCAGGCATTGTCTGCAGGGGTCCGGCTGCCGTGGCGAATACATACAGACTTTTGTCGACCGGCGAACTGGGCATAATCCTGATCCTGTTCCTGACAATTGTTATGGTGGGTGTGGTCGGCGTCATTGTATTTGTCGAGAGCGGGCAACGGAGAATCCCGGTCCAGTATGCAAAAAGGGTTGTAGGAAGAAGGGTATACGGCGGGCAGACGACGCATCTGCCGCTGAAAGTGAACACAGCGGGAGTTATCCCGCCCATATTTGCTTCATCGATAATAATGTTCCCCGCGACGATAGCCAACTTTGTCCCCCATCCGTGGATGAAGGTAGTTGCCGATTATCTCAGGCCGGGCGCGTTTTTATATGAGGCTCTTTATGTGGGTTTTATTGTCTTCTTCTGTTACTTCTATACGGCCGTGACTTTTAATCCGGTCGATGTGGCCGACAACATGAAAAAATACGGCGGTTATGTCCCGGGGATCCGTCCGGGGAAAAAGACTGCTGAATATATCGATAATGTCCTGACGCGTCTGACATTCAGCGGTGCAATATATGTTTCGCTCGTTTGCGTTCTGCCGAGCATTCTCATAAGCTACTTTAATGTGCCGTTTTATTTCGGCGGCACAGCGCTCCTGATCGTCGTAGGTGTTGCTCTCGATACGGCCGGGCAGATTGAGGCTCACTTGCTGACCAGGCAATACGAAGGCTTTATGAAAAAGGGCCGCATTGCCAGAAGACGCTGAAGGACGGTAATTTGGAGGACGGCAGTGATCATCTTGAAGTCTCCTCAAGAGATTGAAAAGATGAGGGCGAGCAATGCAATTGTCGCCGAAGTGATACAACAAATCGCGGCGATGGTCGGTCCCGGGGTCAGGACGCTGGACCTTGACCGGTGCGCCGAAGAAATTGCGCGCAAAAAGGGTGCAAGGCCGGCATTTAAGGGTTACAGAGGGTACCCGTTTTCACTTTGCACTTCCGTCAACAAGGAAGTCGTCCACGGCATGCCCTCGGAACGTTCTTTAGCAGAAGGCGATATAATTAGCTTGGACTTTGGGATTTTTTACGATGGTTATTACGGTGATGCGGCCGTCACTGTACCGGTGGGTAATATTACGGCTTCGGCAGAAAGGCTCATTGAAACCACGGAAGAGTCCCTTCACCTGGGAATAGAAAAAGCCAGGGTTGGAAACAGGCTGGGAGATATCTCATCCGTCATCCAAGACCATGTTGAAGCCAACGGCTTTTCGGTGGTTAGAGACTTTGTCGGGCATGGAATAGGGAAAAACCTTCACGAGGACCCGCAGGTACCGAATTACGGTTTCAGAGGACGAGGTGTCGAGCTCAGAGCCGGAATGGTACTGGCTATTGAGCCGATGGTGAACGAGGGTGTCTATCAGGTTCAGGTCCTCAAGGATGGCTGGACGGTTGTTACTTCG
>CAZKYN010000280.1:0-3437 GCA_964556675.1 uncultured Syntrophaceae bacterium | reverse complement strand
CCATCACGGTTTCCGGATGGGGCGTCTCCGGCAACGTAAGTGGCGGGGATAGCGTTGAAAAAGCGTTTGACATGCCGACCTCAAAATAATTTAATCTACACGCGTCCACCCATCTGAGGGGCGTGGTGAAATGGCGTTTCGAACGAGGAGGGCGTCCCCTGGCCCGAGAGGCGAGGGTGGGTTTACATTAATTGAGATTATAAGCGTCCTCGTCATAATTGGAGTTCTTGCGGCTATCGCAGTTCCAAGATACATGGACCTCATCGACTACGCGAGGAACAGGGCCGCCTACGCGGCGCTTGCCGAGGGTATGGCCCGTGTGAACATGATCGCCGCCAAGCGGATTCTTCAAACCGGGAGCATTCCGAGCGCGGCGAGCGTTGTCGCCGATTCGGCATTGAACACGGATGCAGGAGATTTTTCCCTTAGTTTCGCAGCAAACGGCGAAGGCAGCGTCAATATCACTGCTTCCGGCACGGCGGGAAACGTGGACGGCGGAAGCGTGACAGGCAATGTCGGATTGCCCGTGTTGTAGTGTTAACGGGAAACGGACAGATCGTGGTTTAGAACCAAGACAGGACATCGCCACCGATTAATAATTGTGGCGATGTCCTGTCTTCTTATGATGGATCCCTCTTTTTTTTTGTTCTGTATTGCGTCCTGCAGCCACTAACGAGACGGTCTGACGGAGATTTTCACGTGCTTTTTCATAGCCGGGGTTGAGCATCAGCGCTGCCGAGAAGTAATACGCCGCTTTTTCCCAATCGGCGGTCTTTTGCATGGCGATGCCTGCATTGTTGTATGCCGCTACGAAATCCGGCTGCAACGCAATTGCGGCGACGAGGAATTGGATGGCATCCCGAGGGCGGTCCAAAAGGTTCAGGACTCTGCCGATATTGTTGTTGGTGTCCGCCCTCTTGGGCGACAGTACCAATGCCCGATGGAAATGGGCCAGAGCACGGTTGAGGAGGCCGACTCCCGCGTAGGCAACCCCTAAAATATTATGTTTCCACGAATTGTCGTCTGTCAACATTTCCGCGGCTGAATAGGCAGCGATCGCCCGTTTCGTTTCTCCCATTTTCACCAGGAGGTCTCCCTTTCCGATATAGGCATAGGAGTTTTTCCTGTCACGGAGAAGCGCATCGTTGAAATGGACCAGCACTTCTTCCAGCGGTGCGCCCTTTTTTTCAAGGAGATTTGCCAGGCTGGCATGCACGGAGGAGTAACCCGGCCAGATGGCGAGGGACTTGAGGATTTCCCTTTCCGCTGCTGCAAGATTCCCTTCCACCAGTAGAACATCGCCCAAAATCCGATGGGCGAGCCAGTTCTTTGCGGTGACCTCCGTCGCATGCTGAAAGAGAGTCTTGGTGTTCCTCCAATATTCCACTTGCCGCCAGGTGACCACGGACAGGATGATGAGAATTGACGCCGTCACAGCGGTCGCGAGCATCCATTGACGGGGGGCATCACTGAAGGCCGAGACACTCCAGACAATTGCAATGAAGACGCCGATAGAAGGCAGATACATGTATCGATCCGCCATGGACTGTAACCCTACCTGAACAATACCGATTACGGGCAGCAGTGTGATCAGAAACCACAGCCAGCCGAACAGCACATAGGGGTGACGGCGGACGAGCAGGAAGGCGGCAAGCGAAACAAGGAGTAGGAAAACGCCTGCGCCGATAACACGCGGCGACAGAAGGGGGAAAGAAACATAAGGATAGAAAATGGCCAGACTGTCCGGCCAGAAAGTCTTTTCCATGTATCCCTGGTAGGATACCGCGGCATTCAAAATCCTCGCAGACAGCGGAATTCCGCTCAGGGTTGCCATCGCCCCGGCCTTTGCCTGGACGATCATCGTCACGATGCCTGAAAATAGGGAAAGGGAAAAAAACGGTATTTTTTCCATGACGACGGAGCGGTGCAATCTCAAATTCTGGAAACGCATCCAATCGGAGTATTGGTCTGGCGCCTCGATGCGCTTCAGAGGCCAGAAATCGAGGAGGAGAAAGACGATCGGCAGCGTGACGAGCATCGGTTTGGACAGGAGACCGAGGGCGAAGAGGAAAAGCGTTGCGGTGTAGCGAAGGGGGTGAGGTTTCCTTGCATAGCGTACATAGGAAAGGAGCGCCAGGATGCCGAAGAATCCCGATAGAACATCCTTTCTTTCCGAAATCCACGCCACCGACTCCACGTGGAGCGGATGGATACCGAAGAGCGCCGCGACCACGGCGCTTTCCCATCGCCTTCCCGTGGTTTCCAACAGCAAAAGAAACAGCAGCAGAGTATTGGCGATGTGAAAAAAGAGACTTGTCAGGTGATGTCCCACCGGATGCACGCCGTACATCTGGCAATCGAACATATGGGAAATCATCGTAAGGGGATGCCAGTTGGCGGCAGCTTGGGTGGTGAACGCCCGGATCAGGCCTTCTTTCGTCAACCCCGCCTGAACGTGGTCATTCTGCGTGACATATAACTGGTCGTCGTATCCGACGAAGTCGTTCTTGACCACGCCGCCGAAGGCGGTCAGGACCAGAAGGATCAGAACAAGACCGATCCAGCGGTCCTTCATGGAGATCGTCATAAGGGGAGTCTCCCTGGCGGTTGCCGGAGACTTTATAGCGTACTCCTGCCGATTCCGCAAAATATTTGCGGAGCCCCAGGTAAGAGTTATCGTTGTTGATGGTTGCTCATCTGCCGTCGTCTGCCCTGACATTGCGTCCTGCCTTTCCTGAGAAGCAGCGCATGATTTTTCTTTTCTGAAATGTGCGGCGTTCACGGACAGGGCGCGAAAAAATAGTTTACGCGGGCACCCCTCAGCGGCTAATAAGGAGCATGGCATTGAAAGAGCAAACCATCTCGCCGATCCTGATCGCGGCGGCGCTTATCGGGAGCCTTTTTTTCCAGGGACGAAATCTTTATGTCTTTCTTGCGGTGCAGGCGGCCCTGGTCTGCGCCTTGACGTATCGACTGATGAGGGCACAGGCGGAAACCGTCCTCCTCAAGATCGATTTCATGTCCGGGGAGCCTTCCATACCGGCATTCCCGGAGATCAACTCTTTAATAATATTGGCTGTATACAAATGGGCCGGGCCATCCATTGTAAAAAAACACTTATATAAGAACAAAGGAAGCAGGTTAATGATCAGTAATAAGTAAAAAAGCAGAGATTCAGCTTTTGCCAGTATTTTGGTCTTCATAAAGAATTTTTAGTTAGATATTCGCACTAAAACTAATGAAAATTCGTTTGTATAATGACAAATGAAGTTTTGTTATATTGGCTGGCCTTTCATCCTGTTCTGATCAATCCAAGCAGGAATGGGTGTTTTTTGTAAAAAATGGATTTACCCGTTTATAATACTATAACTGTAATCATTCCTGCTTTTAATGAAGAATCGTCTATTGGTCCGGTTATTCAGAAATTAACCGGAACG
>CAZKYN010000279.1:0-3468 GCA_964556675.1 uncultured Syntrophaceae bacterium | reverse complement strand
TTCCGGGCTGATGACTCCTACAGTTTCGCGCCGGGCCTGCAAGAGTTTTTTTGTTTAGATAGGTAATAAGGAGGAGCAACGATGTCAAAGGTGCCTGTCAATGAAGGTATCAAGGCTATCCGCAAGGACGGAAGCGGTGTTTTCCGCTCGGGCCCGCACATGATGCCGAGCGTTTCCTTAATGATGGCGGAAGGCGTGCTGCGATCCATGGAAGACCTGAAGCGGCCGTTCGTGACCGTGATCAACTCTTACACGACCCAGATCCCCGGGCATGCCCACCTCGACCAGCTCGGCCGTTTTGTCAAAGAGGAGCTGGAAAAGCAGGGCGTCAACGTCTGGTACGCCAACATCGGGGGCGCGATCTGCGACGGCATCGCCATGGGGCATTTCGGCATGAAATATTCCCTCCCTTCCCGGGAGCTTATCGCCGACCAGATCGAGACGATCATCGGCGCGCACCCTTGCGACGCCTGGATCGGCATCGGCAACTGCGATAAGATCGTCCCGGCCATGTACAACGCCATGGTGCGCGTCAATATCCCTGCCATTTACGTCAGCGGCGGTCCGATGCTGTCCGGGGTGGATAATTCCGACCTGATCTCGGTGTTCGAAGGAGTGGGCAAACACAGCGTCGGCAAAGTGAGCGGCGCAGACCTGGAGAAGGTGGCCTGTGGATCAGGTCCCGGCTACGGCAGCTGCTCGGGCATGTTCACGGCGAACTCCATGAACTGCCTGGGAGAGGTCCTGGGCCTGGCTTTGCCCGGCAACGGTTCCATACCCGCGACCAGCCGGGTCGCCGGCAGTCAGCGTCAGTTCGAGATCAATCCGGAGAGGATAGACCTGGTGCGCCAGGCCGCCCGCCGGCTGATCTTCCTTCTCAATAACAATATGCGGCCTCTCGATATCGTGACCAGGCAGGCGATCGATAATTCCTTTGTCCTGGACATGGCGATGGGCGGTTCCACCAATACGGTCCTGCACGTCCTGGCCCTGGCGCATGAAGCCGGGATCAAATACGACCTCAAACGCATCGAGCAGATCTCCAAAGCCACCCCGAATGTGATCAAGATAGCGCCGTCGCGTCCCGAGGTCCATCTTGAGCATGTCCACGCCGTCGGGGGGATGGGGGCGATATTAAGGTCCGTCAGCGAGGCCCAGAACAAATTCCTGGACCTGGGGGCGAAGACGGTCTACGGGACTTTGGGAGAGTATGTCCAAAGGTCGCCGGCCGCGGACGGCGAGATCATCCGTACGGCCGCGAAGGCGTTCTCGCCGACCGGCGGGCTGGCCGTTCTTTTCGGCAATATCGCCCGCGCCGGTGCGGTGGTCAAGACCAGCGGCGTGGAAAAGGACATGCTGGCCTTCACGGGACCGGCGAAGATATTCGAATCGCAGGAAAGCGCCCTCTCCGGCATTTTGAAAGGGAAGGTCAAGGACGGCGATGTGGTCGTGATCCGTTTCGAAGGGCCTAAAGGCGGACCCGGCATGCAGGAAATGCTCTCTCCGACCGCCGCTATCAGAGGCGCGGGGATCAAGGCCGCGCTGATCACGGACGGAAGGTTCTCCGGCGGGACCAGGGGGCTGTGCATCGGTCATGTGGCGCCGGAGGCCGCGGCCAAAGGCGAGATCGCGGTCTTGAAGGACGGCGACATGATCGAGATCGATGTCCTGAAGAACAAGCTGAACGTCCGCCTTACGGCAGCGGAGATCAAGAAGCGCCTCAAGAAGCTAAAGCCTTTCCAGAGCAAGATCCGGGGCGGATGGCTTAAACGCTACCAGCATTTTGTCACCAGCGCGGATACCGGCGCTGTCCTGAGGGATGACTGATCGGCCGATCGGATCCTGGTCCAGGATGTGATACGGGATTACGGCGATGGAGTTCGCCTTTAACCGCCTCGTGGCCACGAGGATGATGACCCCTACTGATAAACGCAGCGGGGGTCTTTTATTTATAGAGGAACATTTATGGGTGATAATGCCATACCTTTGATCGTCGGCCTGCTGGTCTTCATTTCCAGCCTTTTGTCGTTAAGGCTGAAGATATCCGTCGCCATCATAGAGATATTGTTGGGGGCCATGGCGGGTATCTTTGGTCTAAAAGTGGAAGGCTGGATGCTTTATCTGGCCGGTTTCGGCGGCATCCTGCTGACTTTCCTGGCGGGGACTGAGATAGACCTGCAACTCATGAAGGCCAAGTTCAAAGAGAGTTTCCTGATCGGCACGATGTCTTTTTTATGCCCCTTTGCAGGTACGTTCCTTTTTACCTTTTATGTCGCACACTGGACCCTGCCGGCTTCTTTGATCGCGGGCGCGGCATTGTCCACCACTTCGCTGGCGGTGGTGTATTCCGTGCTGGTGGAGACAGGTTTGTCCCGCACCGACCTGGGCAAGCTCCTTATGTCCGCGACCTTTGTGACCGATATGGGCACCGCGTTGGCCTTGAGTATTTTATTCGTCAAGCCCACCTTTTATACGGCGCTTTTTATCCTGGTCTCGGCGGCGGTCATCGTTTTTGCCGTCCGGTTCTCCCACCTGGTCTTTGCTAATCCCAAGCTGAAGAACAAGGTCATCGAGCCGGAGATAAAATACCTGTTCCTGCTGCTGTTGGTGTTCATGTATTTCGCCAACCTGGGCGGGGGCCAGGCGGTCCTGCCGGCCTTCTTGCTGGGCCTGTTGATGTCGAAGCATTTTTCCGCCACGGCGGAAACAAAAATTATCCAGGGACGATTGAGGACGGTGGCCTATGCGATCGTGACCCCGATCTTTTTTATCGTCGGCGGGCTCAAGGTGTCTTTGCCGATGATCCTTTCGGCTTTCAGCCTTTTTGCCGTCCTTTTTTCCATCAAGATGGCGACCAAGTTCCTGGGGGTTTATTTTCTGGCGAAGCGCTATATCCCCAACGGGAGCATGTATATCACATTGTTGATGAGCACGGGGCTGACCTTCGGGACCATCGCAAGCGTCTTCGGCCTTACCGCCTGGATCATCGACCAGGTCCAGTATTCGGTCCTGGTCGGGGTGGTCATAACCAGCGCCGTCATCCCAACCTTCGTGGCGCAGAAGTGGTTCATGCCGGTGGAAGAGGAAGATCTGGTGGATTGTGACATGTAAGCATCCAGGTAGCGCTCAGCTGTCTGGATATGGTCGGTCATGCAATAGTCCCGCCGGCGCGGGACACCCAGGCCGAGAGGTCGGCGTCCTGTTTTCCAGGACGCTTCGGGTGCCCTATGCGCGTCCTCATTGAATTCGACAACGAACCATTGCTTTTCCAGGATCCCGTCCGCGTGATCCGGTGTTCTGATGCGTCCGGCTTGGCGGAGAGCCTGGCCAGGGCGGAACGCTGCCTCGACGAAGGGTTGTTTGTGGCCGGGTTCGTTTCCTACGAGGCGGGCTACGCGCTGGAGCCGGCTTTGCGGCAACTGGCCGGCGGCGGTTTCCCTTTGTTATGTTTCGGGTGTTTCCGGGAGC
>CAZKYN010000278.1:0-3598 GCA_964556675.1 uncultured Syntrophaceae bacterium | reverse complement strand
GTTTTCAAAGCCTTTTGCACTCTCCCTTCGTAAGGAGATTGAAGCAGTCCATTAACTTCGTCAATCAACCGTCGAACGGATGTCATCTGGCCGACCAGGGAGCGGCTTGCGCCCGATGCGGCCGCCAGGGCGGGATCCATTTTGAATTTAATCCGGTCAAGAATGGAAGCAAGTTTCCCCGGATCTTTCGGTCCGCTGGAAATGTCCATTGGAGCTAACTCGTCCATAAGCGGCCTGATCCTCCGGAGGATACTAATTTTTTTCTCCTGGTCCGGCGGGATAAGCGTCAATATACTTTCTGCCTTTGACACGACCGTCAGCGCCTTGAGCTGTTCTGTCTTAATCCGGACCTCCTCCAGGCCGGATGCCAGCACCTCGGCGAATATGCTGGAAAGTTTAGAGCCTTCCAGAAGCTTTTTTTCCCAGACGACCGACTCGACGTTGTCCGCCTGAAGATTCAGCATGTTCAGGTCGAAGCGGATATGAGAGGCGCTCCACAATGCCGCAACAAGAGCGGCTGTTCCGAGTGAAAGTATGACCAGCGCCCGTTTTCTGTTAAGTCTGATAAAGTCCCGGGCCGGGACCTCGATCCAATCCATCGGGGTCCCTGAACGGATCTTCGGATTCAGGGAAGCAAAGACCTGAACCAGGGGGGGCAGGAGAAGGAGGTTTGCAAGTCCCATTATGATCATCCCCATGGTGCAGATCAGCCCCAGTTCCACCAGGCCCTTGAATCCCGTCAGGACCAGCGGGAAAAAGGCCAGCATCAGGCTCAAACCCGCCATCAGCATGGCGGGACCGACTTTTTTGGAAGTCATTCGGAGTATTTCGCTTTTTTTTAGTCCGGGGTGCGCCAACTCTTCTTCCCTTAAACGCGCAAGCCAGTGGGCCCCGAAATCATCTCCCAGTCCGAGCAGGAGGGGGGCGAAGACGACGGACAGGATATTGAGGTGGCCGATTATCAGGGTAGTCAGGCCGAAGCTCCATGACAGGGCAATGCTCATAATGGCCATCTCCATCAAGGGTATGCGGATTCCCCTGCGGAAATATATGTAGAGAACTGCCAGGCAGAAGAACGATATCAAGGTCGCCTTCTCCATATCGCCTATCGCGGTTTTCATCTGATCCGCATTGAGCGCTTCCGGCCCTGTCACCCCCGCCCGTATGTCAGGGAATATGGCGCTCAGATCCGCCATTTTGTTTCTCAATGCCTCCAGGGCATTCGAGGTGCCGGTGAAATCAGCGCCTTTTAATGGTGTCACAAAACAGAGGAGATAGCGTTTGTTTTCACCCGTCCAGAAATAGCCCTCAGCCGGATCCATCTCAAATGAATTGGTGGTGAGAAACAATGTCCAGGGTGAAATGAACTGCCCGTTTCCCTGAAGATATTTTCTCATCTCCCGCAGGACCCGGATCAAAAAATCGAGATCCATCGGTTCTTCCCTGCCCTCATCGCCGGGTTCCAGGAAACCCGTGAAGAGCTCCCCGACCATTTGGCCGGCCATTTCCCGGTTGAGAAGTGCAAAAAAATTGTCCAGGCTCGGATTGTTTGTGATATTGCGGATCAGGTCGGCATTCCTGTCGATGTTCCCGGTAATCGTGCGAAGATCTTTCTCGTCCAGGTAGAAGAGCGCCCAGGGTTTAAAAAGTTCCGGATCAATGCGGTAAAACACGCTCTGAAAGTTCTTTGTATCGGCTGTGATGAGCGGCTCCAGCTTGTGCAGGAATTCGAGAGAGCGGGCCGGCGAGGACCCTTCGATGACGATTATGAATGAGTCCATCTGGGTAAACTGGCTGGTTTGCCGGGCAAGCTGGATCAACCGCTCTTTGGGGGAGATCAGGTCTTTCTGGCTGGTCTGAACAGTCAGTTTTGCTTGGGTGTAATAAATAGACAGACCCGACACGATCAGGGCGATTGCCAGTATGACCACGGGGTGGCGCAGTTGGAAAGACAGAAATCCGTCGACCGCACGTTTCAGCAGATTGCTTTTCAAGGTCCTCACCAGGTCGTTACCTCCGCGGCGTACTGCAGTTCATGGACAAAGATTGTATTCATACTCAACCCATATCTCTGCCGTGTCGGCTTCTGCATTCCGAAGTCCGGACCCGCTTGGCTCAGGCGAAAACGCCGCCATACCGGTGACTTGAACTCGTCCGGAATACAGGGACGGTCCAGGTTTTGGAGCCTGGAGGCCGGCTTTTACAACGGCGAGAAAGGTGGATCATCAATGGCATAAGGCTCCACTGACGAGCTTCCCTGCCCGGACCTCTCATTCAGTTGAGTTTTGTCGGCTGGAAATTTTTTCCGATGTATAAAGGGCTGAGTATCGTCAGGTTGAGCCTTTCATATAAGGATACCAAAATGACCGCATGTTCAGAATAAGGACATTCCTTATTTTCCGGGACTCGACGACTGAGCATGAATTGCCTTCCAGGCAGCCTATTCTTCCATAACTTTGGACGCCAGGGTTGTACCGAGATAATAATCAGGAAGACATCTTTCACGCAGAAATGAATATACGGTATTACATATGGTCAAAAACAGAGCGAAACTTACATTCAGACAATAATCATCATGCGCGGGGCTTTTAATAAAACAATCTGAACTATGAAGCCTTTTCTTTTTTTAACCCGCAATCAAGAACCGTTGGCACAGAGCTATTTACCTTCCGCCCTTTTTTCTGATAAAGAGAACTGGATAAGAAACAGGGCAAAAGTGAGAGAATGAAAAAGGGCCTTTCTCCGGCGCTGAAAGGCGCTTTGTGGATGATCTCCTCCGCTGTCGTTTTCAGCTTCATGTCGGTCCTGGTGCGAGTCGCAGCCGATTCTCAGGGGATCAGCGCCTGGAAAACGGCCGAGTTCCGCTTCCTGATCAGCATGTCCCTGGTCGTCGCTGTATCTTACGCGATGCGCGACCCCCTTCGTTTCGTCAACAGGCGCTGGCTCGTTTCGCGGGGACTGTTCGGAGGTGCTGCCGCGTGCATCTATTTTTATTCAATCACCCGGATAGGAATTGCTAAAGCCACTATTTTTACGTACACGTACCCGATCTGGGCGGGGCTCCTCGCCCCTTTTTTATTGAGGGACCGCATCAAACCGGGAGTCTTGATTTCTGTTGCGGCCGCCTTCGGCGGTCTTTATTTGATAATTGTGCCTCTGGAGGGCCTGGAGGCAATGTCGTGGTACGATCTCCTGGCGCTTTCCGGCGGACTGCTCTCCGGTTGGGCGATCCTCTCCATAAAGAAGCTCCACGAAACCGACACCTCGCGGGCCATTCTCTTTTCTCAATGCTTTTTCGGTCTGATCGTCGCCGAACCGGCCGCATTGCCGGAGGGGTATTCCTTTGCTTTGACGGCCTGGCTCAGCCTTGCGGCCATAGGTCTGCTGGCCACGATTGCACAACTCCAGATGACTTACGCCTACAAATTTATCGGCGCCACGGAAGGCTCATTGCTCTGCATGCTGACCCCGGTTATCAATGTTTTCTTCGGAATGGTATTCTTTCAGGAGCAGGTTACCCTGCGCATGCTTCTCGGCTGCGTCGTCGTAATTGCCGGCTGCACATACGCTACCGCATTCCAGAACATTGGTGAAATCG
>CAZKYN010000277.1:1566-3672 GCA_964556675.1 uncultured Syntrophaceae bacterium | reverse complement strand
CGCATGCCGCCGGATTCCAGCTGGAACACCCCCGAACTTTCCCCGCGGCCCAGCAGGGCGTAGGACTTCCTGTCGTCCAGCGGGATGCGCCTTATGTCGACGGAAACCCCCGCCGTATCCTGGATGATACCCAGGCAGTCCTCGATGAGCGTGAGGGTCTTCAGCCCCAGGAAGTCCATCTTGAGCAGGCCGATCTTCTCGATGCCCTTCATGGTGAAGGAGGTGGTGATCTGTTCGTCGGAAGATTTGTACAGCGGGACATATTCGGTCAGGGGCTTGTCCGAGATCACCACCCCGGCGGCATGGATCGAGGCGTGGCGGTTCAGCCCCTCCAGCACCTTCGCGATCTCGATCAGCTTCCTGGCGGTCTCGTCGCTTTCGATGAGTTCGCGCAGCTGCGGTTCGGCCCGGATGGCGTCATCCAGCGAGATATGCAGTTCGTTGGGGATCATCTTGGCGATGCGGTCCGCCTCGGCGTACTGGAGGCCCATCACGCGGGCGACATCCCGCACCACGGCTTTCGCCTGCATGGTCCCGAAGGTGATGATCTGCGCCACGTTCTGGCGGCCGTACTTCTGGGCCACGTATTCAATGACCTCGCCGCGGCGTTCGAAACAAAAGTCAATGTCGATGTCCGGCATGCTCGCGCGCTGGGGGTTCAGGAATCGCTCGAAGAACAGCGAATACTGGATCGGGTCCAGGTCGGTGATGCCCAAAAGGTAGCTCACGATGCTGCCGGCCGCCGAACCGCGGCCGGGGCCGACCGGGATACCTTTCTTCTGGGCATAGCTGACAAAGTCCCCCACGATCAGGAAATATCCGACGAAACCGAGCTTGGAAATGACGTCCAGCTCGAAATCCAGCTGTTTCAGGACCTTCTCCGGGATGGTCTGGCCGTAACGCTCGGCGGCCCCCTTCAGGCACAGGTTCTTGAGGTAGGCCTCCTTCGGCTCGCCGGTAGGCGGATCGAATTCGGGCATGTGGTACTTGCCGAACTCCATCTTCACGTGGCACTTGTCGGCTATCTCCAGCGTATTCTTCAGCGCCCCGGGGGCCCACGAGAAAAGCCTTTCCATCTCCTCCCCGCTCTTCAGGAAGAACTGGTCGGAGTTCATCCGCATCCGTTTGGGGTCGCTGAGCGTGGTCTGGGTCTGGATGCATAATAGGGCCTCGTGCGCCTCGGCCTGGTCGGCTTCCAGGTAATGCACGTCGTTGGTCGCCACCAGCGGGATGTCCAGTTCCTGCGAGAGCCTCAGCAGCCCCTCGTTGACCAGCTTCTGCTCCGGCAGGCCGTGGTCCATGACCTCCAGATAAAAATTACCCCGGCCGAAGATCTGCCGGTAGTCGTCCGCGCATTTTAAGGCTTCGTCGTACTTGTTGGCGAGCAGCTTCTGGGCTACTTCTCCCTTCAGGCAGGCGGACATCCCGATAATCCCCTGGGAGAGCTTGGAAAGGATGGCCTTGTCGATGCGCGGCTTGTAGTAGAAACCTTCGAGATAGCCGGTCGAGACCAGCTGCATCAGGTTCTGGTAGCCGGTCCGGTCCTTGGCCAAAAGGACCAGATGGGCGGTGGCCTTTTGTTCCGCCGATGTGCGGTCAAAACGGTCCGTGGGGGAAAGATAGGCTTCGCAGCCGATGATGGGCTTGATCTTGGCGGTGACCGCTTCCTCGTAGAAATCGACCGTGCCGAACATGTTGCCGTGGTCGGTCATCGCTACCGCCGGCATCCCCATGGCTTTGGCTTTTTCCACCAGGTTCTGCAGACGGCAGGCGCCGTCCAGCAGGCTGTATTGCGTGTGCACATGAAGGTGTACGAAAGGTAGGGACATATGATCACTAAAACAAAAAACCCGGCTCTTGCGCCAGCAAGATCAAGGGTGATATTTACCAGCCGTTATCAGGTTGAGAATGATTGCCTTTGCTCCGGTTTGCATCTGCAATATATCACTAACCGCCCGGCAGATAATGATAATTTTATTGTTTCTTTTCGGGGGCGCGAGCTCCCCAGGATCCTTGGGAGCTCGTCCCGAAGACCGCGCGGCGACCCTACAGGGAGCCCGGGTCTTCAGGACTGTTCTCTGCTGATGCTACTCCTCGGCTGGGCGG
>CAZKYN010000277.1:0-1466 GCA_964556675.1 uncultured Syntrophaceae bacterium | reverse complement strand
TGCGAGCCGGCATCCCATGGCGAGCAGGACGGCCTGTGATGCTATCCCGAGTCCCGGGCTCGCTATAAGCTCGCCACGCGGACTCGGGATATTTTGCAAAGGATCCTTTGCAAAATAAAAAAGCCCCCGCGCGAATTTCTCCACGCGGGGGCAATAAGCCATCAATTCCCTATTCCCATTCGATAGTGGCCGGGGGTTTGGAGCTGATATCGTACACCACGCGGTTGACGCCGCGGACCTCGTTGATGATCCGGTTCGATATCTTGCCCAAAAGGTCATAAGGCAGCTGCGCCCAGTCGGCGGTCATCCCGTCGATACTGGTGACACAGCGTATCGCTACCACGTTCTCGTAGGTCCGCTGGTCGCCCATCACGCCGACCGTCTTGACCGGCAAAAGCACGGCGAACGACTGCCAGACCTCATTGTACAGATTGGCCTTCTTCATCTCTTCCAGGACCCGCTCATCCGCCTCACGGAGCAGATCCAGGCGTTCGGCCGTGATATCCCCGATGATGCGTATGCCCAGCCCCGGCCCGGGGAACGGCTGGCGCTTGAGTATCTGCTCCGGCATGCCAAGCACTTTGCCGATCGCACGGACCTCGTCCTTGAAAAGGTCGCGCAAAGGTTCCAGCAGCTGCAGCTGCAAGGACTTGGGCAGGCCGCCCACATTGTGGTGGCTTTTGATCACGGCGGATGGTCCGCCGGTCGGCGAGACCGACTCGATCACGTCCGGGTACAGCGTGCCCTGTCCCAGGAACTCGACACCCTTCAGCTTCTTGGCGTTCTCCTGGAAGACCTCCACGAAAACGCGCCCGATGACCTTGCGCTTCTCCTCGGGGTCGGATATGCCGCTCAGGGCGTCGATAAAACGCTTCTGGGCATTCACCACTGTCAGGTTCATCTTGAAATTGCCTTTGAACATGTTGTAGACGTTCTGGGATTCTTTCTTGCGCAGCAGGCCGTTATCGACAAAGATGCAGTGCAGGTTGTTGCCTATGGCCTTCTGGATAAGGACCGCGGCCACCGACGAGTCGACACCGCCGGACAGCCCCAGCACGACCTTGCGTTTCCCGACCGTCTCCTGGATGCGTTTGACGGCGGAATCGATGAAACGGTCCATGGTCCAGCGCGGGAGACAGCCGCAGACCCCCTGCACAAAGTTCTGCAGTATCTGGGTGCCCCGCTGGGTATGCACCACTTCGGGGTGGAACTGCACGCCGAAGACCTTTTTGGAACGGTTGGCCAGCGCGGCGCAGCTGTTATTCAAGGTGTGCGCGATCTTCTCGAAACCGGGCGGCACCTGGATGATCTCGTCGCCATGGCTCATCCAGCAGGTCAGGTTGTTCGGCAGGTTGGCAAAAAGGTCGCGGTTCGAATCGACAAAAAGTTCGGCCCGGCCGTATTCACGGTCCTTGCATTTGTTGACCTTGCCGCCGAAAATCTGGGTTATGACCTGCATCCCGTAA
>CAZKYN010000276.1:0-3747 GCA_964556675.1 uncultured Syntrophaceae bacterium | reverse complement strand
GCTGCTGAAGAAAGAGGATTCGAAATGGCTCAAGCATGCCAGGGGTGAATTCGAAGACGCCCTGAAGCTCGAGCCCAAGTCGTCGGCAGCGCATTACTACATGGGCAAAGCATACAAGACGGCCTACGAATTCGAAACTGCCAGAGATATGTACAGGAAAGTCATCGATTTCAACGACAAGTACACCAGGGAAGCCGACGAGGAATGGCGCCTGATGGACAAGATCCAGAGAGCCATGCCCGGATCGGAAAACGGCAAGAGGATCGCGCTGGTGGAGAGCATCTCGCGCGCCGACGCCGCGGCGCTCTTCATGGAAGAGCTGAAGGTTGACGTCCTTTACAAAAAGAGGACCCCCGCATCGTTTAAAACAGATTTCGTAGACCCCGACAAGACGGTGAAGGCCAAATCCGAAACCCCGAAGCCTCCCGAGGACATCGTCAGCCATCCGCTGAAATCAGATATCGAGGGCGTGCTGAAACTCGGCATCCCGGGGCTCGAAGTGACCGGCGGTAAGTTCTATCCCGACGACAAGATCCGCAAAGGCGAATACGCGCTGATGATCGTTGACATCCTCATTAAGGTGACGGGCGATAACTCCCTGGCCACTCGCAATTTCGAGGACAAGACCCCGAAGTTCAAGGACATGAGGACGGACCAGGCATTCTACAGTTCCTCGCTCCTCCTCGTGACCAAGGGGATCATGGAAATGAAAGACCCGATGCGGGATGAATTCGCGCCGCTGGACACCGTTAACGGCGCGGACGCGCTCCTTGTAATCAGGAAGATGAAGGACGAGTACAAGATTTACTAAGACTGGTTTAACCCGGGGCTGGGGTTTTTTCACCAGCCCCTTTTATTTTATCGGGCCAGACAGGGGCATAATAAATGGATGAGAAGACAACAATAAGCAAGGCATTTGAGCCTGCAGAGGTGGAAGACAAGTGGTACAAGTACTGGATGGAAAGTAATTATTTCCGGGCCGAGGGGAAGAGCGATAAAAAGCCTTTCTCGATCGTTATCCCCCCTCCCAACGTCACCGGGATGCTCCACATGGGGCATGCCCTGAATAATACCCTCCACGACATAATAACCAGGTATCGCCGAATGCAGGGCTACAATACGTTGTGGATGCCCGGCACCGATCATGCCGGCATTGCGACCCAGAACGTGGTCGAGCAGGAGCTCGCCAAAGAGGGCGTCAGCCGCCACGACCTGGGCCGGGAAAAATTTATTGCGCGTGTCTGGGAATGGAAAGAGAAGTACGGCGGCGTGATCACGAACCAGCTCAAAAGACTGGGCTGCTCGTGCGACTGGTCAAGAGAGCGCTTCACGATGGACGAAGGGCTCTCCCGGGCGGTCCGGGAGGTGTTCGTGCGCCTCTTCAAAGACGGCCTGATCTACCAGGGCGACTATATCGTAAACTGGTGCCCCCGCTGCCACACCGCGATTTCCGACCTGGAAGTTGAGTTCACGGAAGAAAAGGGCCACCTCTGGAACATCCGCTACCCTTATGCCGACGGAACCGGGGAAGTCATTGTGGCCACAACCAGGCCGGAAACGATGCTGGGCGACACGGCGGTGGCGGTTAACCCGAACGACAAGCGCTACAAGGACGTGATCGGGAAGATGGTCATCCTGCCGCTCGTTAATAAAGAGATCCCTATCATTGCCGACGATTACGTCACGGCGGAGTTCGGAACGGGCGCGGTCAAGATCACACCGGCGTGCGATCCCGCCGACTTTGCGATGGCGGACCGCCACAACCTGGAAATAATACGCATCATGGACGGCAGCGCCGTTATAAACGAGAACGGCGGAATTTACCAGGGGCAGGACCGCTACACGGCACGCAAGAACATAGTCAAGGACCTGGAAAAAGCGGGCTACCTTGTCAGCATCGAAGACTACACCCACAACGTCGGCAAGTGCTACCGCTGCAAGACGGACATCGAGCCCGCCGTTTCCAAGCAATGGTTTGTCAAGGTGAAGCCGCTGGCAAAGAACGCGGTGGCAGCGGTTGTAAAAGGAAAGACGAAACTTGTCCCGTCAATGTGGGAGGGTACGTATTTCGAGTGGATGTCGAACATCCGCGACTGGTGCATATCCCGCCAGATCTGGTGGGGGCACCGGATCCCGGTCTGGTACTGCGAATGCGGGGAAATGATAGTATCGACGGAAACGCCCGACCGCTGCGACAAATGCAAGGGCTCCAAACTGCGGCAGGAGGAAGACGTCCTCGACACCTGGTTCAGCTCGGCGCTGTGGCCTTTCTCCACCCTGGGCTGGCCCGATAAAACCGACGACCTGAAAACTTTCTATCCGACTACACTGCTGGTGACCGGCTTTGACATCCTGTTCTTCTGGGTAGCCAGGATGATGATGATGGGCCTGTACTGCATGAAAGATGTCCCGTTCAAGGACGTCTATCTCCACGCCCTTGTCCGCGACGAAAAGGGCGATAAGATGAGCAAGTCGAAGGGGAACATTATCGACCCCATCGAGATGATCGAGAAGTTCGGGGCCGACTCGTTCCGTTTCACCCTGGCGGCGTTCACCGCCCAGGGGCGCGATATCAGGATGTCCGAAGAAAGGATCGAGGGTTACCGGCACTTCGTCAACAAGATCTGGAACGCCACGAAGTTCACTCTGATGAATATTGAAGGCTATGAGGGTGCGAAACCGGCTGCCGGCGACTATTCTCTGGCCGACAGGTGGATGAAGGACCGGCTCAACAGGGCAGTGGCCGACATCACTACCCATCTGGACGAATACCGGTTCAACGACGCGGCGGCCAGGGTTTACCACTTCATCTGGAACGAGCTGTGCGACTGGTACCTGGAGCTTATCAAACCCGTGCTGTACTCCGGCGACAATCCCGCCGCGCGAGCTGCATGCCAGGAAACACTGCACCTGGCCCTGACGACCGCCATGAAGGTGCTGCATCCCTTCATGCCGTTCCTGACGGAAGAGATCTGGCACATGCTGGTAAAGGACGGCAGTTCCGTCATGGTCAGTGATTTCCCGGTTTTCGATGAATCAAAGGCGGACCCGGAAGCCTTGGACAAGATGTCGCTTATAATAGATGTCATCAGCAGGGTCCGGAACATCCGCGGCGAGATGAATATCCACCCCTCGAAAAAGCTCAAGGTGGTACTCTCCGCCCCGGACCAGGAAGCGTTCAAAACAATGCAGGAGGGCGCCGGATATATCTCCAACATGGCGAGGATTGAGGACCTGAAAATCGAGGCAAAGATCGAAGAGCCCAAGGGCGTGGCGACGGGAGTTGCCGGTCCGGTCCGGGTTTTCGTCTTTCTCGAGGGAGTGGTCGACATCGCCGGCGAACAGGCGAGGCTCGAAAAGGAGATCGCCCGCATTTCGAAAGACCTCGGGAACATTTCCCGGAAGCTTGCCAACTCCGATTTCCGGGAGAAAGCAGCTGAAGCGGTGATCCGGAAAGAGCAGACAAGGTTCCAGGAATTGCAGGCGAAGCTGGAGATCCTCAACGGCGCTCTTGAAAGGCTCAAAAAGATAGCAGTCTGATTCGTGATAGAACTCTTTCAATTGAAAAGGCTGATCGGGACCGCCCTCGCCGAGGACATCGGCGCGGGCGACCTGACCACGCAATCGGTCCTGGACGGCAGCGAGCGCGGCACTGCGGCAGCCGTCGCGAAGAGCGGCCTTGTCATTGCCGGAATGGATGTTTTCAGGGAAGTCTTTCTCTTTCTCGATCCCTCGCTAAATTTTTCG
>CAZKYN010000275.1:0-3753 GCA_964556675.1 uncultured Syntrophaceae bacterium | reverse complement strand
GGAAGGCCGCAACCGCCGCATCGTCAAAATCATCCCAGATCCCGCTCATACCTGCGTGAATCCATTAACTCGTCATTCCCCCGCAGGCGGACAATACAGTCTCGTCGTCATCCTGAGCCCTTCGACAGGCTCAGGGTAAATTCCGCGAAGGATCTATTTTTATGTCCCCCGCCGGACCCCCCTGACCTCAATCCCTCCCACCAGGGCAGGAAAGTTTACCGGGGTCCGGGGCGTTTACCAAACAACCCTCTTGCCGTAAGTACAATAACCTGATACCGTTCCACATCGCGGAACGTTTATAAAAAATAGTTCCCCCATTTACAAAGGCCCTTTTTAGATGTGGGCATTGAAGTACGAGGTATTCCGCGAAAGCGGGAATCTGTTTTCATCCTGAGCGCCGCGAAGGATCTGTTTTTATGTCCCCCGCGGGCGGGGGCAGGGGGTGGTTGCCAACGCTCATTGGGCCTGGCGAAATGACTCCCTTTTGACACTGAAACGGGCGAGGAAGCACGTGCCTGAAAAGCAGAATATCTATCGCAGCTACGGCCAGAAACTCATCAGTCTCCTGGTCCGCCTCATGTTTTCCGGCGAGAGCTATTCGCTTACCGACCTCGCCCGGATGCTCGACTGCTCCAAGCAGACTGTGCTGCGGCTCCTCAAGGACATCACGATGGCCTACGGCGTTAACATCGACGAGACCGTCAGGGGCAACCGCAAGTACATCAGCCTGAGGCGGCCCCAAAACGCGCCCCTGCCCGCCGCGCTTACTGAAAACGAGCTCCATGTCCTGCAGATGTGCCGCGACTTCACATCCCACATCCTCGGCGAACAGCTCTTCGACGAGGCGACCCGCGCCCTCCTCAAAAGCCGCGTACTCCTGCCCCAAAGAGCCAAACAGACCGAATCGCCCGCCGGGCACTTCGGCTCGTTCCGCTCCGGCTATATCGACTACGCGCCCCATTACCGGACCATCTGCCTGCTCATCGAAGCAATGGAGGAAAGGCGCATCTGCCGGCTCGTCTACAGACCGATCATGGAAAAGCGGGCCAAGACGTATTTTATCAAGCCGCTCAAGATATTCTCCCACAAGGAGACCGTATACCTCCACGCGCAGCGGGCGCGCGACCCCGGCGCGAAATACACCGAGCCCGAATACGACCCGCTCTTCGCCGTTCACCGGATAAGGGACATCGAGAAGACCGGGAGGCTTTACGACTTCCCCGCGAACTACGATTTCGAGCGCGTCTTCAACATGAACTTCGGGGTGATCAAGGGCAAGGCCTTCGCGGCCCAAATCGAGTTCAGCGGCTGGGCGGCCAATTTCGTCTCCGAACGCGCCTGGAGCCCGGACCAGGAAATGACCTGGAAGGGTAAGGACAGACTCACCCTGAAATTCTCCGCCTCCTCCGAGCCGGAACTGATCTCGTGGGTGCTGTCCTTCGGAAGCGCCGCGCGGCTGATCAAACCCGAGTCGCTGAAAGCAAAGATAAAGGATGAGGCTAAAAAGACTCTGGACAATTACCAGGCAAATCTCCCCTTTTCCAGGGCGCTTGCTTCAGCGGGAAAGGGTGAGGAGAAAGCGACATAACATGTCCCCGCAGGCGGGATGTATGGTGTTGGTCATAAGAACCCGCTCACTGAGCTTGTCGAAGCGATACCTTGGACCGCCCGTTGAGCCTGTCGAGACGAGCGGAGTCCCCCTAGCCGGCTCGTCATGCCCGACCTGATCGGGCATCCAGTTCTTTTATGAGGGGGCATTCCCGCGAAAGCGGGAATCCAATTTCTTTGTCATCCTGAGCGCAGCGAAGGATCTATTTTAATGTCCCCCCTGACGGGGACCGCAGGTTAAACTTCAACTTATCCCCCTCCGGAGGGGGCAGGGCGAGGTAAACTAAAACAATCATTCCCGCGAAAGCGGGAATCCAATTTCTTTGTCATCCTGAGCGTAGCGAAGGATCTATTTTTTCACGTCCCCCCTCTGACGGGGACCGCAGGTCAACCTTCAACTTGTCCCCCTCTGGAGGGGGCGGGGGGAGGTAAACTTAAATACTCATTCCCGCAAAACCGGGAATCCAATTTCTTTAAACGAGAGGCCCATATTAAATGAACATGTTCGAATCAATTATAATGGGGGCTTTACAGGGACTGGGAGAATTCCTGCCCATCTCAAGCTCCGCTCACCTCGTCCTCGCCCCCTGGCTCTTCCGCTGGGAGGATCCGGGCTTGACGTTCGATATCGCGCTGCACTTCGGCACCTTGATAGCCGTCGTAATCTACTTCTGGAAAGACTGGCTTAACCTTATACACAAAGGGTTCTCGCACGCCGGAGGCGCGGAAGGCCGGCTGTTCTGGTACCTGGTCGCCGCGACAATCCCCGGCGCGCTCATCGGCTACCTCCTGGAACATAAGGCCGAGACCGTCTTCCGGAACCCGCTTCTGATCGCTGTCATGCTGATATTAATGGGCGCCCTCCTTTACTGGGCGGACCGCCGCGGCCGCAAGAGGACGGCCCTGAGTGGCATCAAGTTCCGGGAAAGCATACTGATCGGCATAATGCAGGCGCTCGCAATAATCCCGGGCGTCTCGCGCTCGGGCATAACGATGGCGACCGGCCTCATGCTGGGACTCACGCGGGAGGCTTCGACCAGGTTCTCCTTCCTGCTTTCAGCCCCCATCATCTTCGGGGCCTCTGCAATAAAAATTCCCTATGTAATCCACAACCCGCAAATCATCACGACCGAGTTCATGACGGGCATGGCCGTAGCGTGCATCACAGGCCTGGCCGGCATCGGCTTCCTGCTGCGCTTTGTAGTGACCAACAACTTCCTGCCGTTCGCCTGGTACAGGTTCGGCTTGGGGCTGGTTGTGATTATTGTGGCGGTGGTGAGGGGGTAATCAAGTCGCAGATTGACACAATAAAAAATATCAGGAAAGGAATCAATTAGCCGATTACAAGAGAGCTATCTCATTCCGTAAAGTAATCTGAATCTATTTTCTTGATCTCATAGTTAGCCGTCAGACTCACGCCAACATTGAAATCTATCATGTACTGAGCCATGGCAGGCCCATCTATTAATATGATTTTACTATCTATTTTAGAGACATACTCATGAGCCTCTCTGGAGAAATTGGACGTCGTTATGAATATTCCCTTTTTTGCCCTCTGACCCTGAAGCGCACCTGCAAACTTCTGAATTTCGGGTCTGCTTACAGTGTTTTCCCACTTCTTAGCCTGTATATAAATGGTATCTAAACCAAGCCGGTCCTCTTTAATTATTCCATCAATCCCCTCATCCCGGCTTTTTCCAATCGCCTTGCCTGCATCTTTGCGACTGCCGCCGTAACCCATTTTGACCAACACTTCCACGACAATTTTCTCGAACATGCTTGGCGGACCGTTTTTGATCTGTTCCAATAAATCACTTACCAAATTGTTTCTCAAACTCTGGTAGGCAGACTCAAGGACTTCCTCTGGAGTGTGCGCTTCTTTAGTTTCTGCAAGATTCTTCTTTCTTTCCGCTCTATCTTTAACGCTATTTTTGAATTCCAAAAATTCCGGATATTTTTCAAGATACTCATTAGTTATTTTGGGAAGATTTTGATTCAGAGCAGCTATTCCCCTTTCAGTAATCAGGAAGAATGCCCTTCGATTGGATGTTATCAGACCAGCCTTTTTCATGTAAGTTCTGGCCCAGCCTACGCGATTATCAAAAACGGTCTGCTGCCCGCTGGATAATGTTGCGCGGAGTTCCT
>CAZKYN010000274.1:0-3784 GCA_964556675.1 uncultured Syntrophaceae bacterium | reverse complement strand
CGCGCTCTTCAGAATTCTGCTCATGGAATTCGCTTTCGGAGAATGAAAACCAGGTTTCTTCTCCACCCCCTCCTGATTGCGGTACCGTTCATACGCACTCCCTGTTATATTTTTGCGCCCTGATGACAACGAAGCTCCCGTCTCCATAACCTTCATGAACGGTTACGCCGGACGGCTCCTCTGAAAACAGGGTCTGCCGGTATGAGAAGTCTTTGAAACCGGCTTGATACAGAATGGCCACGAGTTCGCTTACCGAAAAAAAGGTTGCGTCACGATAAAAAACGCTCCGTTTCTTTTTATGTCCGTACCTGTGGCCCAACTCGCTCTCGCGGTCAATGAATCCGACAACAATAACCCCGCCGGGCCTGAGGATGCGCCATGCTTCACGAAATGCCCCGGCGACATCGTCAAGGAAGCAGACAACCGTTACCATGAGCGCAAAATCAAAAGAGCCGTCATCGAACGGCAGGGCTTCGGCAACCCCTTCATATACCTCCACGCCCCGCCGGCGGGCCGCTTCAGCCATTCCCGGCGCGGGTTCGACCCCGATGGAGATCCCGAGGGGCAGGGCAAAACGGCCGGTGCCCACGCCTATTTCCACCCCCTTGCCGCTGGCGGGCAGGAGACTTTTCAGGGCGGCCAGTTCCGCCTGATAGAGGTCGTCATGCCTGTCAAACCAGGCATCATATTCGCCCGTACATGTGTCGAAAGCCGTTATACTGGCCATAATGCACTCTCCTTAAATAATGCAAAATGCACTTTTACCGGCGACCGCGCCGGCCATCCCTTTCCGGCGTTTCAATACCGAGATGTTTTATCTTACGGAACAGGGTGCTGACATCAATACCCAGTTCCCCGGCGGTTTTTTTCCTGTTGCCGTCGTGGCGTTGGAGCGCTTCGTAAATTAACAGTTTTTCAGCGGTCTCCAGGCGCATGGGGTGAGCGCCTTCAAGGCTGCGTCCCGAGGCCGGACGCAGCTCGGGAGGGAGATGACATATCTCGATCAGACCTCCGCGGCATAGCACGAACGCCTGCTCGATGATGTTCTCCAGTTCGCGGACATTTCCGGGATACTCATACTCCATCAGCCGGACGAGAACATCATCCGATACTCCCGCTATATTTTTGCCCAATAGTCCGTTGAACCTGGCGATGAGGTGATCCACCAGCAGGGGGATGTCCTCGCGCCGCTTCCTGAGTTCAGGCAATTCCAGGTGAACGACACGGATACGGTAATAAAGGTCCTCGCGGAATCGTCCGGACCGGACTTCATCGGGCAGCACCCTGTTTGTCGCGGCCATCACGCGCACATCAACGGCAACCGGTTGTATGGCGCCCAGTGGCTCAATAGTCCGCTCCTGCAGTACCCGCAGCAGCCGCACCTGCAATGCCGGTGATATGTCTCCGATTTCGTCCAGAAATATCGTTCCGCCGCTCGCCAGGAAAAACCGGCCCGGCTTGTCCCGCCTGGCGTCCGTAAAAGCACCCGCCTTGTATCCGAACAGCTCGCTTTCCAGCAGCGTGTCCGGGATGGCCGCGCAGTTCACGGCAATGAAGGGCTTTGCTTTCCGGGGTGAGAGATTGTGGATGGCGCGGGCAAAAAGCTCTTTTCCGGTTCCGCTCGGACCTTCGATGAGCACGGTGCTGGAGGATTCCGCGACCAGCGGCAAGACCTCGAAAAGCCGCATCATCGACGGGCTGCGGCCGATTATGTCCTCATAGGTGTACCGGCCGTGAAGCTCTTTTTTGAGCTGCTCCACCTGGGTCAGATCCTGAAAGGTCTCGACGCCGCCGATAACCGTTCCGGCGCTGTTTTCCAGCAGCGCCGTGGATATCCGGATCGGTATCCGTTTGCCTTTCCGGTTGATGATGCCGGCGGTGGCGTTGACAACCGGCAGGCCGTTGTTCATGGTGCGGCGAAGCGCGCAGTGCTTTTCGCAGATATCCGCCCGGAATACATCGCAGCAGCG
Source organism: uncultured Syntrophaceae bacterium (assembly GCA_964556675.1). Classification (GTDB taxonomy): domain Bacteria; phylum Desulfobacterota; class Syntrophia; order Syntrophales; family UBA4778; genus JBDKTK01. Next base: position 1,814 of record CAZKYN010000274.1, on the reverse strand, counting down.
GCTTCCGATCGCTTCCTTGCGGCTGATGCCGGTTATTCTCTCCGCGGCGGCGTTGAAGGCAGTTATACGCCACTCCAGATCGACCGAGAAAACACCTTCGTTTATCGAATCAAGAATGACGGTTTCCCGTTCATCATTCTTCTTTCCTTGCGACATGGATATCTACCGTATTCCAATAAATAATCGTGCTGATTGCAACAAAAATACATTACTACAATAGCAATATGCACGATTCAGTCAAACTGTTTTCGTGAATGCTAAGCATAACCAACCGTTATTATTGGTAATGAGCCGTTGCGCCATTCTGGCACGGCACATGCTATCAAAATCAATATGAGAGTTGCGATTCCACAATGGCAAGGACGGATTTCTCCCGTGTTCGATGTTTCGGGCAGCCTGATCCTGATTGATCTGGACCAGGGGGTGATAGCCGACCGCCACGAAGCTGCGCTGACGGAAGACACTCCTGTCGGGCGGGCACGGCGCATGGCAGCCCTGGGAGTAGATACGCTCATCTGCGGCGCTGTTTCCCGGCCGCTGGAAATGGCCCTGCTTCATTCCGGCATCGAAGTGATGTCACAGATATGTGGGGATGTGGATCAGGTCATCGACGCATACATGAACGGCCGGTTATGGCAGGAGCCGTTCGTCATGCCGGGGTGCCGGGGACGACAGAGACGCTTTCGCCGGGGAAGAAGGGACGGATGGGGCAGGTAACGGATTGTCGTTTCCGGGAAAAAGCCCGCGGGTTGGAGGCGGAGAAAAGTGAGAGGAGGTAATAACATGCCGATGAAAGATGGAACGGGACCGCCGCAGGGTGGCGGACGCGGACGTGGCGGTGGACGCGGGGGCGGAAGACTGGGCGGGTCTTATGCGGCCGGCCCGGTGGGAGAGTGTTTGTGCCCGAAATGCGGCCGGAAAACGGCCCATGTGGCGGGACAGCCCTGCACACTGCAGAAATGCCCCGACTGCGGCGCGAACATGGTCCGAAGTTGATGTGGAACTGAAACAGAAAGGAGATGGATTATGCCAAGAGGAGATGGGACAGGCCCGGCGGGTTTCGGGCCGATGACGGGAAGAGGGGCAGGTTACTGCGCCGGTTATCAGTCAGCCGGATTTATGAACCCCCTCTTCGGGAGAGGTTTCGGATGCGGCTGGGGTCGCGGGGGCGGCGGTTTCGGCCGGCGGAACAGGTTTTACGCGACCGGTCTGACGGGGTGGCAGCGGGCTGCCATGGGGGCGCCGCCCTATCCGCCCGCCTTTGCTCCTTATTTCAGCAGGGAGCAGCAGGTGGACGCCCTCAGGAGCCAGGCGGGATATCTTGAACAAGAACTGGAAGCTATCCGTAAACGGCTTGAAGAGCTGGAGAGTAAAACCGGGGAATGATAAAGTTTAGAAACCGGGAACAGGACAGCCGCTGAAGCGGCGGGGAATCGTACCGCGGCGCTTCAGCGGCTATTTTTGTTGAAATCCGGGAATACCGGCGTCCAGGTTGATATGTTCTACATTTTCCCGATTTCTTCCTCGACTTCTTCAGCTCCTTCGTCGTAGAACTTTCGCTCGTCAGGAGCAAGCTCGTGCAGCAGGCGGAGGAATTCTCCGGCATGGACCCGCTCCTCATCGGCAATGTCCCTGAGTACTTCGATGGCAAGTTTGTTGTCCGTTGACTCGGCAAGCTGCATATACATCTGGATTGCCTCGTACTCCGCCGCCACCATGAAACGTATGGCGCGGATCAACTCCTCGCCGGTAAGCTTTCTGTCATGCGCCAGCCCTGAAAAGGGCGATCCGAATTCAGGCATGGGATTCTCCTT
>CAZKYN010000273.1:0-3792 GCA_964556675.1 uncultured Syntrophaceae bacterium | reverse complement strand
CTGTCGGAGCATTTGACCTCGCCGATAATGGCGGCCCCGGGCTTTTCCTTGAGGATGAACCTCGAAAAAAGGAGCAGGAGTTCGTCCCCCCACAGTATTTGGCCGGTATCGGTCACCACTCCTATCCTGTCGGCGTCTCCGTCAAAGGCGATTCCGCAATCGGCTCCGTTCGCCTTGACCCTGGAGATGACCTCGGAAAGGTTCTCGGGGACGGTCGGGTCGGGGAAATGGTTGGGGAAGCGGCCGTCGACGTCGCAGTAGATGCATGTTGCGCGGCAGCCGTACCTCTCCAGAAGGGGAAGCGCAAAGAGGCCCCCCACACCGTTGCCGGCGTCGACGACGACACTGAGTCCTTTGCTGATCTTGACGTTTTCGAAAATGTAATCGCGATAAGATGCGCTCACATCCTTTTCGCTGCGGACGCCTTTGCCGGACCTGTATTTGCCGGATTCCATCATGGCGCGCAGATCCTGAATCTGGTCGCCGTAAATCGTGTCCGGACCGACGCATATCTTGAATCCATTGAATTCGGGGGGATTATGGCTTCCAGTGATCATCACGCCGCCGTCCGTCCCCAGGCTCCTGATCGAGTAATACAGGATGGGGGTCGCGCACATCCCGATGTCGGTCACGTTGACGCCCGTGGACAGCAGGCCCTCCATCAGCGCCGAACGGTAGCCCTCGGAACTGAGCCGGCAATCCCTCCCCAGAGTCATCGTCTTTACACCGCGGTCCCCGGCGTAAGTACCGATCGCTTTGCCCAGTTCGCGGACAAATTCATCATTCAGATCACTTCCAACAATACCTCTGACATCATATTCTCGAAAGACCTTCGGGTTGAAATTCATTAATTACGGGAGCTCCTGATTTGGTTTTCAAAATAAATAGCACAATACATGGTTCATTTCACAATAATTATCGCCCGGCAAAAATCGCCTTGACAAAAGCGGAAAATGAATCTAAAGAAAATACATCTTTGGAGAGATGATCAATGACGCACAAATACAGCACAGGCAGATTTTTTGAGATATTCGTATTTTTTGTCGCCTTTTTTGGCTTCTTTAGGGAGGTCTGCCTGCGCTCCTGACCGCACATAAGTGAAAAGGGGCCGTGGGCGGACCAAGCCGCTCACGGCTTTTTAGTTTCAAGGCCGTGGTTATCAACTCCGGCCTTTTTTATTTTCTTCAGAAAATTACGGGGAGGCAGAAATGAAAAAATTGTTAACAGCAGCGCTTATTTCAGGCGCCATGGTCCTGGCGGGATGGAGTCCCGCGTCGGCCCAGCCGATCAAGATCGGGGCCGCAATCAACCTGAGTGGCCCGGCTTCGACGTGGGGACAGTACCATGCCAAGGGACAGCAGGATTATTTCAATTATGTCAATGAGGTGAAAGGCGGTGTAGCGGGCCGCAAGCTGGAAATCGTCCTGGTAGACACCGGCTACAAAGTCCCCGAAGCGGTCGCGGCGGTAAGGAAATTCGCGGTCCAGGACAAGGTTGACATGATCGCAACCTGGGGCGCGGGGGAAGGGCTGGCCGCAAAACCGATAATCCAGAAATACAAGATCCCGACAATCAACTACTCGACGAGCTGGGAAATCCTTGAGGCCCCGATCGATTACATGTACCTGCCGTTCGGCAGCTACAGGATGGACTGCTATGCGGTGCTTGATTACATCAAGGCTGTCCATACCGGCAAGGAGCCGCCTCGCGTGGCCCTCCTCACATACAACAACGCCTACGGACGTTCCATCCACAAACCCAGCAGGGACTATGCGGCGCAAATCGGCGTCAATATCATCGCCGTCGAGGAATTCCCGCCCAAAACAGTCGACCTAACCACGGAACTGCTGAAGCTCAAGAACAAGAAGGCCGATTACGTTTTCATGCAGATGCTGCCGGCCGCGATCATCACAGCGCTGAAAAGCGCTGAGCGCATCCAGTATCAGCCGGCATTCTTCGGGACATGGACTTCCACGGACCCGGACTTCTTCAAACTCGGCAAAGGCCTTGTTAAAGACAAGCTGCGCATGCAGTTCCCGGGCGTTCTGCCGTCGGACAACTCCAAAGGCGCCAAGCTCATGAAGGACCTGATGAAGCGCTACAGGACCGTCAGCAAGTTCGACGCCTCCTATTGGGAAGGCGTTGCGATTGGCATGATAATGGAGCGGGCCTGCGTCAGGGCTAATGAGTGGTATGGGAAGATCAGCCGGGAAACAATCAACGCTGCTATGGAATCGTTCCGAAACGAGGATTTCGGAGGAGTTATTCCGAAATTGACTTACTGGAACAAGAACCATGAGGGGTCATTCCAGGCCCGGATAGTGAAGGTGAACGAGAACGGAACCTACGCGCCGCTGACCGGTTTTTTCACGCCCGGCACGGAGAAGCCAAAGCTGATTAGGAAGTGATTGGAGGCGAGCACCGAAATGAAAACTTACAGGGGACAGCCCTCGATATTTTCCGGCCGCGGGCCGGTGCGGGCCGAACTTGAAATCAGAAATCTCTGCCTGCGATTCGGCGGAATCAGGGCCGTCGACGACGTGAGCTTCAATGTCGGAACCGGAGAGCTGGTTGCGCTGATCGGCCCGAACGGGGCGGGCAAGACCAGCCTCCTGAACTGCATAACCGGCTATTACCATCCGCAGGACGGGAAAATTATCTTCAATTCTGCAGATATTACCGGCAGGCATCCTCACGAGATGACAAAACACGGCATCGGGCGCACCTTCCAGAACATCGAGCTGTTTCCGAGAATGACGGTCCTGGCGAACATGATGCTTGCCCGCCACAACCACTGCCGGTACTCGCTCGGCTCCGCCCTGGCGTTCCTGCCGGGGGTGAGGAAAGAGGAGGTCAGCCACCGCCGGGTGCTCGAGGAGATCATCGATTTTCTCGAGATGCAGGAGATCCGCAAGAAAGAGGTCGGCTCTCTGCCGTACGGGCTGAGGAAGAGGGTAGAGCTCGGCCGGGCTCTGGCGCTTGAGCCCCAGCTGCTCGTTCTTGATGAGCCGTTTGCCGGGATGACCCTGGAAGAGAAGGAGGACATGGTCAGGTTCCTTCTCGAACTGAACAGGTCGTGGGGATTGACCATGATTCTCGTGGAGCACGACATGTCCATTGTAATGAGCATTTCCCGGAAAGTCGTGGTCCTGAATTTCGGCCGGAAACTGGCCGAGGGCGTGCCCGATGAAGTGAGGTCCGATCCCGAGGTGGTGGCGGCCTACCTGGGGCGGGGCGCCGAAGAAAATGCGGAGGTTGGAAATGACAGCTGCGCAATATCCTGATCACTCTGGAATGGAAGACCTCACGCTCCCCCAGGCCCTTGCCGTACAGGCCGAAAAGCAGGGGAGCCGGACCGCCATCCGGGAGAAGGCTTACGGCATATGGCAGTCTTACAGCTGGCGGCAATATTATGAATTCGCGAGGAGCGTCGGGTTGGGCCTTACGGAGTTAGGCTTGAAACGGGGCGATCACGTCGGGATAATCACGACCAATATCCCGGAGTGGGCCTTTGCCCAGCTCGGGTCCCAGGCGGTCGGCGCCGTGACGCTCTGCCTTTTCACAACGGCAATAGCTGAGGAACTCGCGGCAAGTCTCGGCCGGTTCCAGGCCTCGTACGTGTTCGTCCAGGACCAGGAGCAGGCCGACAAACTGATTTCCGTCCGCGCCAGCCTCCCGCAGGTGAAAAAAATAATCTATATAGATCCGACCGGAATGCGTTCCTGCCGGGACAATGACTGGCTTATCAGCTTCCGGGAGCTCCTGGAGCTTGGCGAAAAAAGCAGCAGCGAG
>CAZKYN010000272.1:0-3833 GCA_964556675.1 uncultured Syntrophaceae bacterium | reverse complement strand
ATAACGGCTTTATAACCGTCGAATCGGAATCCGGAAAGGGCACGTCTTTTCATGTGTTCATCCCCGCCCCTCCCGCCTGCCCGAACGTGTAGGTCCAGGGCGTGCCAAGAGCTTACTTGTATTTTACCATGAGGCATTCGCCATCGGGTCCGATCTGAAGGCCCCGGGGAAATTTTTCCCGGAATTTTTGACCGGCTTCAACAATAAAATAGTAGACAATCGCCTTCACGAAAAGTTATAAAAAATCCCACTCATTCACACAAGCTATGGAGGGTTACGGCATGTTCACGCTGCTCTCACGATTATGTGCAAACGCCAAGTATACCTTTGCAGGGGCGGCCGCCTGCCTGGCGCTTGTTCTTTCCGTTACGCTGTCATGCTCCAGGGGGCCGGAGCAGAAGGCTGCCCAGCCGCGGACCGCGGAGGTTAGCGTCATGACGGTCGAGAAAAAGGACGTGCCGGTCAGCGCTGAATATGTAGCCCAGACCCAGAGTTCCCGTCAGGTCAACATCCAGGCCAGGGTGAGCGGTTTCCTGGACAAGCGGGTTTACCAGGAAGGCGCCATCGTCAAGGAGGGCCAGACCCTCTTCATTATGGACCAGAAGCCTTTCAAGGTACAGCTGGAGCAGGCCGAGGCGGCGCTTGCCAGGCAAAAGGCGGCCATGGAAACAGCGCGCGCCAATCTGGCGAGGGTCAAACCCCTTGCGGCCCTGAACGCCCTTTCAAAAAAGGACCTTGACGATGCCACAGGCCAGTACCAGAGCTATGAGGCCGCGGTAGACCAGGCCAAGGCGCAGGTCGAGCAGGCCAAGCTCAATCTGTCCTATACCGTGATCACCTCTCCGGTTACCGGCGTCAGCAGTTATGCGCAGCAGGCGGACGGCACCTACATCAATATGCAGAACAGCCTTCTCACGAATGTAGCCGTGCTTTCGCCGATGTGGGTGAATTTCAGCATCTCGGAAAACGAGCAGCAGGAGATGCGCGAACAGGTGCGGAAGGGACTCTTGCGAGAGGCGCCCGGCAGAAATTACGTTGTGGAGATCATCCTTGTGGACGGGTCGATTTTCCCCCATACCGGCCGGATCACTTTCGCCGAATCTTCCTTCAACGCGCAGACCGGGACGTTTCTGATCCGCGCGAGCGTGGACAATCCCCAGGGAGTCCTGAAACCCAACCAGTACGTGCGGGTCCGGCTCAAGGGGGCCGTCCGCCCGAACGCGATCCTTGTTCCCCAGAGGGCCATCCAGCAGAGCGCCAAGGGCCATTTCGTGTGGGTCGTTGACAAGGACGGGAAGGCGGAAGCCCGTCCAGTCGTCGTCGGCGAATGGAACAAAGACGAATGGTTCGTGTTCGAGGGTCTCGCGGCCAAAGAGCGGATTGTGGTCGACGGGGCCCTTACCCTCGGCCCCGGCATGCCTCTGACCATCAAGGAGCCTTCAAAGCAGCCGGGATCCCCCGGAACGGATGTGAAAACGCCTCCCGCGGCAGCGGGCCGGAAGAAAAGCCCCTGATGTCGACCGAACGGAGGTAAATTCATGTTCTCGCGATTCTTCATTGAGCACCCGATCTTTGCGACAGTCGTCTCGCTCGTTATTGTAATTACCGGGAGCGTTTCGATGCTGCTCCTCCCTGTGGAGCAGTACCCCACGATCACCCCCGTGCAGGTCACGGTAAACGCTTCCTATCCAGGGGCCGACTCTCAGACAGTCGCCGATTCGGTTGCCGCCCCGATTGAAGCCCAGATAAACGGCGTCGACAACATGCTTTACATGACCTCGACAAGTTCGTCCAACGGACAGCTGGTGCTCACCGTCTACTTTGACCTCAAGACAGACCCGGACATAGCGCAGGTGCAGGTGCAGAACCGCGTCAACCTGGCGCTTCCGCAGCTGCCCTCCGCGGTAACTCAAATGGGGGTTTCGGTGCAGAAGAAGTCCTCATCGATCATGATGCTCATTGCCGTCTTCGACAAGGGCAACCGCTACTCCCCCAATTACATAGCGAATTACGCCAACGTATATGTCCTTGACAGCTTGAAGAGGGTCCCGGGAGCAGGGCAGGCGTCCATCATGGGCGTGCCCGACCAGGCCATGCGGATCTGGCTGAACCCCGACAGGATGGCCTCTCTCGGCATAACCACTTCCGATATCCAGCAGGCCGTGGCGAGCCAGAACCAGCTCTTCGGGGCCGGTCAGATAGGCCAGCAGCCCACGGCGGGCCCGGTCCAGCTGACGTTTCCGGTAGTCACCCAGCGGCCCTTCAGGGAGGCTGCCGAGTACGATAACATCATCCTGCGCGGGAGCAGGGACGGCAGCGCCATCGTCCATTTGAAGGACGTGGCGAAGACGGAGGTCGGACTGCTCCAGTATATAGTGGACAGCAAATTCAACGGCGTGCCCGCGACGTTTATTGCCGTCTACCAGCAGCCCGGCGCAAACGGCCTGCAGGTTTCGAAGGCGGTCCGCAAGACTATGGAAGACATGAAGTCCCGTTTCCCGGAGGGCATGGAATACGCGATCGCCCTCGACACCACGGAATTCGTAAAGCTGTCCATAGACGAGGTCAAGGACACCCTGTTCGAGGCGGTCCTGCTGGTCGTGCTTGTCGTATTCCTGTTTCTGCAGAATATCCGCGCCACTGTTATCTGCAGCGTCGCCATTTTTGTGGCCCTTATCGGAACCTTTGGAGGGATGATCGCACTGGGGTTCTCGATCAACCTCCTGACCCTTTTCGGACTGGTGCTCGCAATAGGGATTGTTGTCGACGACGCTATTGTTGTCGTTGAGAATGTGGAACGGAATATGACCCAGTTCCATATGCAGCCCCGCGAAGCGACCATCCAGGCAATGGGCGAGGTGACGAGCCCCGTTATAGCCACCGTGCTTGTCATGTCTTCGGTGTTCATCTCGGCCGCCTTTCTGCCGGGCACGACGGGCCAGCTGTATAAGCAGTTTGCGATCACAATCGCCATCTCGGTGATCATTTCGGGTTTCGTCGCACTCACGCTGACCCCGGCCATGTGCGGGGTCCTGCTCAGGCATACCAAGCCGCGCGAAAAAGGGTTCTTCGGGGCATTCAACCGCGGGTTCGCCCGCTTCACCGACGCTTTCGGGCGCGCCGTTACGCTCGTCATCCGGCGCATGGCAGTCGCCTTCGTCCTGCTTGGCATTATGGTTTACCTGATCGTCCACCTTTTTATGACGCTCCCCACGAGCTTTGTCCCTAATGAAGACCAGGGATATGTCATGAGCGCCGTCATTCTGCCCGATGCGGCAAGCCTGAACCGTACGCAGCAGGTGGATTCGCGAGTGGACGAGATACTCTCCGTCATGCCGGCCGTCGAGAGCCGCACGGACATCGCCGGCTACAGCCTCCTGGACAGCGGGTTCAAGACTAACTCGGGGACATTCTTTGTGAAGCTCAAGCCCTTTGATGAGCGATATAAATCCATGGAGAAAGCCAAAGAAGAGAACGCGCGGGCCGTGCTCATGGGACTGAACAGGCAGGGACGCGAGATCCAGCAGGCCATGGTAATACCGATTGCCCCGCCCGCGATTCCCGGCATCGGGACGACGGGCGGGTTCGAGTTCTGGATCCAGGACACCGGTTCGGGCGAGCCGGCCAGGCTTGACGAGCTTACCAAGCAGTTCCTGGCAAAGGCAAGGACCCGGCCCGAGCTGACCGGACTGAGCACCACTTTCCGCGCGAGCACCCAGCAGCTGCGCGCCGAGGTGAACCGGGAAAAGGCGACCCTGCTCGGTGTGCCGGTCCAGGACGTGTACAGCGCCATCCAGGCGCAATTCGGCTCCCTTAATGTCAGCCAGTTCAAC
>CAZKYN010000271.1:0-3846 GCA_964556675.1 uncultured Syntrophaceae bacterium | reverse complement strand
TACCTGTTCGTCTGTGTCCAGGGCCCGCTGCAGTCGCTGCCATTCGTCCAGAGAGTCACGCACCTGAACAACTGGACGGTCGGCCACTCCCATATCGCCGTCCTGGGGTTTGCCGGCTTCATTGCGCTCGGCACGATGTGGCACGTGCTGCCCGACATATTGGGTCGCCGGATCTGGTCGCAGCGCTTGATAAACCTGCAGTTCGGCCTCGTCTTCTTCGGGCTTGCGGGTTTCTTTGTAGTGCTGACCATCGCAGGGCTGGTCCAGGGGGGCGGATGGGACAACGGCGAGACCGTGAGGAGGGTGCTCCTGGAGATAACGCCTTATATGATCCTCAGGGCCGCATTCGGGATATCCATAATAATATCCTCGTTCGTGGGTTTTTTTAACCTGGCAATGACCATGTGGAAAGGCGAGCCGTTCGAGCCCCGGCCGCTGACGGAGGAGGGGCAGCCGCTATGAAGATGACCCCCGCCATGCTCATTATCGGCAGCCTCCTCATGTACTGGGCGTCCATGGCCGTCATGGTGATCATCCCCGCTATCACCATGGAAGAGCCGCCCTCGGAGGTCTGGCGTCCGATGAGCGAGGTGGAGCAGCAGGGGCACGACGAGTACGTGAAGAACGGCTGCAGCTACTGCCATTCGCTGTTTATCAGGATAAACGACTGGGACAGGGGCGCGGAACGCATCGCCGAGAGGGGCGATTACGTCGGGCAGCAGCCTGCAATCCTGGGAACGGAAAGGACCGGCCCCGACCTCTCCCAGGAGGGCGGCGAGCACCCGGACGACTGGCACCAGGCGCACTTCACCAATCCCCGTTACACGGACCCCATCTCGCTCATGCCGAGTTGGGAGTTCCTGGGCAAAGAGAAGATCCGCCGGTTGACCGCCTATGTCCAGTATCTCGGCATGAAGGATGCCGATACCAGGGTGGCCCGCCAGAGATACTGGAAGGAGCGGGCCGTCAGGGCCTGGAATTCGGGGCCGGACGCAAATATCCAATGGCTGCACAACCAGATACCCGATGTCTGGAAGCCGATGCCCAACCCATATCCCGCCGACAGCGCCGCGGTGCTGCGCGGCAAAACAATGTTCCAGCAGTACTGCGCCGGGTGCCACGGCCCTATCGGCGACGGGAACGGCCCGGCGGCGAAATACCTCATGCCGACCCCGCTCAATTTCACAACGCTGCGGCGCCATCTTGTGGACAACAAGTACATCGGCGGCATCTTCTATTATCAGATCATGAACGGGATCACGGGGACTGCCATGCCGTATTTCAAAAAGGAATTCGAATCGGACAAGATCTGGGACCTCTCGAACTACCTCGCGGTATCCTTCCTCGGCTATACCGACGCCAACATCGAGCCGCGCGGAATAGATGCCTCGTACGAGGGCGACTGGAAGAACCCGTACCGGCCGCCGCAGACGGAAGGAAAGGACGCGGGAAAACCGCAGGGAGACAACAGGTGATAAATGAGTGAAATAGTTTTCCTGATCTTCTGGATCTGCATGACGGTCATCCTCACGACAAGCGCCCTGCTGTTCTTTATCTTTTGCCGTAAGTGCGGGATGTTCAAGGATTCGGAGCGCTGCAGGCATCTTGCCCTCTGGGCGCACACGCCGGGGGAGGGGGAAGTCAGCTGCCATTCTGAGGAGCAAGGCGACGAAGAATCTTTCTTTTCAAAAAACAGATCCTTCGCTGACGCTCAGGATGACAAAGAAAAACAACAACGGCAATAAAGGATTGAGCAATGCTTTACTTCTATATTCACCGCCAGCAGTGGATCTATTTCGCGCTGGCGCTCGGCGCCATCCTGGTATTGTGGGCGGTGCTGTCGTATCTCGCCATTTGGGGCCCGCGGAAGGTGGAAAAGCATGAGGCCAATATAGAGATAAAAAGCATCAGCGATTTCTTCATCTGGCTCCAGGCGGCATTCCCGTGGGTGCTGATCCTGACGCTGGCCGGGGCGGGAATCCTGGCCATTGTCTTTCCGATAGTCAAGATAGCCCATCCGCCAAACTGGTGAGCTTATGGAAGAAAAAGACCTTTACCTGGAATATAAAATCATCCCGCAGCTCTGGGGCTGGGTCTTGCTGATCTTGTTTGCCGCCTCGATCCTCGGGTACGGAATGCTGTCCCACATGATAATCCCGGACGCCCCGCGCGAGTGGGATTTCGGGCAGTTCCCGGACACGCCGGCCCAGTCCGTGTATTCGACAGTCGAGCCCTTGCGGGGCGCAGGGTACCCCAGGGTCATTCAGATCCTGCCGGGGGCCGCGCCGCTCGAAAAGGAAGATTTTAGAAAGAAGACCAGTCCCGTGGAAAGCGGAACGGCTCCCGTACAGGAGCACGAGCCGAAAACGGATATCCAATGACCAGGAAATTATTCATAGCGGGCTCTCTCGTTTTCGTTATCCTCTTTTTCGCCTACTGGGTGGCGATGTTCACAGGCCCGCACATGCGCTACCAGGCTCATATCCGCTCTTTCGACCAGCCGATGCCGCTGCCCCCGCCCGGCATGGTCACAGTCGAGCCGGACGAAAGGACGGCCCCCTCGCCCGCCGAGTCAAAGCAGATGCGCAATCCCCTCGCGCCCACGCCTGAGAATATCGAAGCGGGGAAAATTTATTACGGTTATTACTGCTCGTTCTGCCACGACGACAAGGGGCAGGGCAACGGCCCCGTGGGGCAGAGCTACATGCCGAAACCCGCCGACCTGCTGCAGGCGGACATACAGGATATGGGCGACGGCCGACTGTTTGCGGCAATGCTGATGGGGCCGGGGCACGAGCCGGTGATGGAGAGGATAGTGCAGCCTTCCCACCGCTGGTACCTGGTTTTGTACATGCGGGCGCTGGGCCGATAACTGCAATATCCCCCTTCGGAGGGGGAGGGGGAGGTGACGGAATCCACCCCCTTCATCCCTCGCCGGCGGGGGACAGAAATTTCTTATGCAAAAATTTTTCAAGGACCTTGAAGAATACGGAGTCATCGGCAACCTGGAGACCTGCGCCCTCATAGGGTCGGACGGCTCCGTCGACTGGCTGTGCCTGCCGCACATCGAATCGCCGTCCGTGTTCGCATCCCTGCTGGACCTGGAAAGGGGCGGCGTCTTCAGCATTACCCCGACCGAGAAGTTCCGGTCGATTCAGAAATATCTCGGGGATACAAACGTCCTCAAGACCACGTTTCACACGTCCCTCGGCACGGCGGCCATAACGGATTTCATGCCGGTGAAAACGATCGAAGACCCGAAATTCCGGACGACCCTCTTCCGCAAGGTCGAATGGCTGGAAAAAGGCGAGGCAGAACTGCGCCTGGAATTCAGCCCGCGTTTCGACTACGGCCGGGGTGCGCCGGAAATGACGCCGGTCAAAAACGGCGTGATCGCGCGTTATCAGGGCCGGTCGATCTTCTTCCATTGCCCGGTCCCGCTCGAAATCCATGACGGCTCTGCACACGGCATGGTCCGTGGCCGGGAGGGGCAGACTCTCTGGTTCGTGCTTCAATACAACAACCAGAAACCGCTAAAGGACGCGCAATACGAGGATTTCCTGGCGAGGACCTGCGATTTCTGGAACGAATGGTCGCACAGGTGCGACCGGAAGAAATGCACATTTGCGGGCCCCTGGCACGATCTGGTCGTGCGTTCCGGGCTTATCCTCAAGATGCTCACAAATTCCGACAACGGCGCAATTGCCGCTGCTGCGACAACCTCTCTGCCGGAGCACATCGGTGGAGTGCGGAACTGGGATTACAGGTTCTCCTGGATCAGGGACTCCGCTTTTACCGTGCAGGCTTTATACCAGCTGGGGCACGATGAAGAGGCGTCTCAGTTCC
>CAZKYN010000270.1:0-3868 GCA_964556675.1 uncultured Syntrophaceae bacterium | reverse complement strand
ATCTGGCAGATCTTGGCATCCCTCATGTGCCTTTCCGCCGGGTATTCCTTGCAGTAGCCGTACCCGCCGAATATCTGCACACCTTCGACTGCCGCCTTCATGGCCACGTCGGAGGCGTACATTTTGGCCATGGCCGATTCCTTCTCATAGTCCAGATGATTATCTTCCATCCATGCGGCCCTGAGCAGGAGGAGCTCCGCTGCTTCCAGTTCCGTTGCCATGTCGGCCAGCTTGAACTGGATCGCCTGGAACGAGGAGATGGGCTTGCCGAACTGGACCCTCTCCTTGGCATAGTTTAAAGCATCTTCCAGAGCCGCTTTTCCGATACCGCAGGCCTGGGACCCGATGCCGATGCGGCCGCAGTCGAGGCCCATCATCATCTGTTTGAAGCCCTGGCCGGGTTTGCCCAGGAGGTTCTCCGCCGGGACTTCAGCATCTTCGAATACGAGTTCCGCAGTTCCCGACGCCAGGATTCCCATTTTTTCCTCGATTTTGCCGACAGAAAATCCCTTGGTTTCCTTCAGATCGACTATAAGATTGAGGACGCCTTTATACGCCAGCGCGGGATCTGCGGTTGCGGCAAGCACGCAGTACCTGGCGACGTTACCGTTGGTGATGAAACGCTTCGTTCCGTTGACAATGTACTTATCTCCCTTCAGGACGGCCCTGCAGGCCAGGGAGGCGGCATCCGAGCCGGCGCCGGCTTCCGTCAAAGCATAGCAGCCTTCCACCTTTCCGCCGGCAACCGGCGTGAGGTATTTCTTCTTTTGCGCGTCGGTCCCGAATGAGTTGACCGGAAAGCCGTAAAGGGAATTATTAACTGAGACGATAACGCCCGTGCTCGCGCATGCCTTGGAAATAGCGATCATCGCGAGGACGTAGGTCACGATGTCCATGCCGGCTCCGCCGTACTCGGTCGGGATAGCGACGCCCATGATCCCCATCTCTCCCAATTTACGGCAGATCTCTTCAGGATGCCTGTGAGTCTTGTCCAACTCTGCTGCAATCGGTTTAATTTGAGTTTCTGCAAACCTGGTTACCTGGTCCTTTACCATTTGTTGTTCTTCGGTTAACCCAAAATTCATTTCCTGCCTCCTTTTTTATAATGGGTTTAAAGAAAAAAACCAACCAAACCTGAGAAAAATCAGTGACCAGTGAAATTAGGTTTTCTCTTCTCGAGAAAAGCCTTCATGCCCTCTTTTTGATCATCAGTGCTGAAGCACTGAGCGCAGCATTCCGTCTCAAGCCTGTTTGCATTATCCAGAGCAAGATCATATCCGAAATTGATCGCATGCTTGGCCATTTTCAGAGCAAATCCGGGAAGTTTTGCCATTTTTGCCGCAAACTTTTTGGTTTCCGGTATCAGCTGGTCGGCAGGATACACCCTGTTTACCAGTCCGATTTCGTAGGCGCGCTGGGCATTTACCTGCTCGCCGCCCATGATGATTTCCTTGGCCCTGCCAATCCCGATCAGCCTGGGAAGCCTCTGGGTTCCACCCCATCCCGGAATCAGGCCTATAAGGATTTCGGGCTGCCCGAACCTTGCGTTTTCAGAGGCGAACCTCATATCGCAGCACATTGAGATCTCGGTGCCGCCGCCCAGGGCAAAACCGTTGACAGCCGCTATCACAGGCTTGGGAAGGGTCTCGATCAACCTCATTGTGTCATGCCCGAGCTCCATGAACCCCAGGGCTTCCTGCGCCCTCATGTTTTGCATCTGGGAAATATCAGCGCCGGCAACAAAGGCCTTATCCCCGGAACCGGTCAAAATAACTGCTTTGATGCCGTCATCTGTCTTGCAGCGCATCGCGGCATCATAGAGCTCGCACATGGTTTCCGAGTTCATGGCATTCAGAGCTTTGGGGCGGTTAAACGTAATAATTGCAACTCCATCCTCAACATCAAACAGCAGGTTCTTGTATTCCATAAAAGCCATCCCCTCCTTTCCCAAACAGAGATTAATAACTATTTGCTGTAATCATAGAAACCTTTCCCGGACTTCCTGCCCAGATAACCAGCATCAACATATTTTTTCAACAGGGGGCAGGGGCGGTATTTGGAATCGCCGAAACCTTTATGCAAGACATCCATAATGGCCCAGCAGGTATCCAGGCCTATAAGGTCGGCCAGCGCCAGGGGGCCCATGGGATGGTTCATACCGAGCACCATGATATCGTCAATTGCCTTAGGGGTGCCGACGCCTTCAAAGAGGGCATAAACCGCCTCATTGATCATGGGCAGGAGTACGCGATTGGAAATAAACCCCGGGAAATCATTGCACTGCACGGGGATTTTGCCGAACTGCTTGGACAGCTTGTCCGTGAGCTCATAGGTTGCGTCGGATGTGGCCAATCCTCGGATGACCTCGATAAGTCTCATGACCGGAACGGGATTCATGAAGTGCATCCCGATGACCTTGTCCGCTCTCTTCGTCGCGCCCGCGATTCTCGTAATGGGGATGGATGAGGTGTTCGTGGCGAGTACGACATCCGGCTTGCATACGGAATCCAGCGTCTTGAAAATGCCGAGTTTCAGGTCTTCTCTTTCCACGGCAGCCTCGACCACGAAGTCTGCGTCCTTCATGTCTTCGAGTTTGGTCGTGCCTTTAATGCGGCTCATGATCTCTTTTTTCTGGTCGGCCGTAAGCTTTTCTTTTGCGACCAGCCTGTCCAGGTTCTTGGAAATAGTATCCAGGCCTCTTTGGACGAAATTATCAGCAATATCGCTCATAATTACTTTGAGACCGCCCGGGTATGCAGCAACCTGAGCTATACCGTTACCCATCTGCCCTGCACCAACTACACCAAAAGTCTTTACTTCCATTTCCGCCTCCTTAGGATTTAATTAAGACGAAAAAGGGCGGCCTTTTTCAGACCGCCCTTAGTTTCCTAAACGCTTTCCAGAAGAATCGCCATGCCTTGCCCGCCGCCGATGCAGAGGCCTGCGATGCCGAGCTTTGCGTTCCGTTTCTTCATCTGGTTAGCCAGAGTGTAAGTTATCCTGGCGCCGGTGCATCCGATCGGATGACCAATGGATATTCCGCTTCCATTAATATTGCACTTGTCCATAGGAATATTAAGTTCTCTTACGCAGCCAAGTGCCTGGACGGCAAAAGCTTCATTGAGTTCCCAGAGGTCAATGTCGCTTACCTTCAAGTTGAATTTCTTCAGGATCTTTTTGACAGCCGGGACCGGTCCCAATCCCATGAAGGCCGGATCGACTCCGCCCGAAGCATAACCGATAATTTTGACCATGGGCTTGCAGCCAAGCTCTTTTGCTTTTTCAGAGCTCATAACGACTACAGCCGCCGCGCCGTCGTTGATTCCCGAGGCATTGCCGGCCGTAACGGTTCCGCCCTTTTTGAAGACGGGGGCCAGTTTGGCCATTTTCTCGAGACTGGTGTCCATTGGCCTTTCGTCAACCTTGAATACCTTGGGGTCGCCTTTCTTCTGAGGAATTACGACCGGGACGATCTCATCTGCGACAGCGCCGCTTGCGTTGGCGGCCCTTGCTCTTCTGTGGCTTTCAAAGGCCAACTGGTCCTGGTCCTCTTTGGATATTTTCATTTTTTCGGCAATATTTTCCGCCGTAAAGCCCATATGGTAGGAATTGAAAATTTCCCACAGGCCGTCATGGACCATCAAATCCGTGATCTTGCCGAAAGGCATGCTCATCCTGTATCCCCAGCGGGCATCGGGAAGTCCAAAAGGAACATTGCTCATGTTCTCCATACCGCCCGCAACGAGGATATCCCCGTCGCCTGCTTTTATAATCTGGGCTGCCGAGATGATTGCCCTCATACCGGACGCGCAGACTTTCTGGACCGTGAACACGTTCGTCTCTTCAGGAAGACCGGCATAAATGGCCG
>CAZKYN010000269.1:0-3963 GCA_964556675.1 uncultured Syntrophaceae bacterium | reverse complement strand
CAGAGCTGGAAGACAGGTGCATCCGCCTGCTGGCTCTCCGGCAGCCCGCCGCCCGCGACCTGCGGTTCATAACCACGGCGATTAAAATCGACGGCCACCTGGAAAGGATAGGCGACATGGCCGTCAACATTGCGGAGAAGGCGATCATCCTCAATGAGCTGCCTCAGCTCAAGCCGTATATAGACCTGCCCCGGATGGCGGAGATAACCAGGCAGATGATCCGGGAGAGCCTGGACGCCATGATGGACGGCAACCTGGAACTGGCTAATGAGGTGCGCGAGAAAGAGAATACCGTAGACGCCCTGAATGAACAGATTTTTCGCGAGCTCCTCACCTTCATGCTGGAGGACACGAAGACTATCCACCGTGCAGTCATCATAATGCAGATTTCGAAGAACCTGGAGAGGATAGCCGACCACGCCAAGGGGATCGCCGATATGGTGATCTACATGGTGACGGGCAGGAGCGTAAGGCATCAGTTTCAAAAGACCTCCCTGGGGGAATGATGAAGAGCCGCTATTTCGTGCATATGTTCGGCGCCTACCTGCTGATCATCCTTGTCACTGTCCTGGTAGTCAGCCTGGTTGTCGGACAGCAGGTCCGCTCCGTCCTCGAACAGAAGGTGGAAGAGGAATTGCTGACCTATGCCCGCCTGATTGACAGCAGCACCGAAAAAGAAATTGCGTCAGGAATCAAGCAGCTTGCGGATACCTCGGGGTCCCGCGTAACGATTATCGACCCCGCGGGCAAGGTCCTGGCGGATTCGGTGGTGGACGCGACCACTGTTGAGAGCCACCTCGACAGGCCGGAGATCCAGGAAGCGCGCGTCAAAGGAAACGGCAGGTCGGTGCGCGTGAGCCGCACTACGAATGTGGATACCATGTACGTCGCCATTTTGTCCAAAACGGCGGAACCTGGCGGCTACATCCGTTTCGCGCGTCCCCTTAAAGAGGTAGGAGGCTCCATAAGGGCCCTGAATATATCCCTGCTCACCTCGATTTTGATTTTGAGCACGGTATCCGTCATTCTGGCGTTTTTCTTTGCCTACCGGTTTTCCAGGCCGATAAACCAGATGGAGGAATTCACGGAAAAGCTCCGGGACGGAAAAACAACCGGTTCCCTCTATCTCCAGGAGGGTGGGGAGATGCAGCAGCTGGCGAGCAACATCAACTACCTGGTCCGGGAGCTTCAAATCCAGATAAACTCCGCCCATGAGGAAAAAAGCAAAGTTCTGGCCGCCTTCGCGAGCATGAGTGAAGGTGTTCTTGTCCTCGATATCGACAACCGGGTCGAGGCTTACAACCGTGCCTTCCGGAGTATGATAGGCTCAAGGTTCGGCGAAATACGGGGCAAGACACTCCTTGAGGCATTCCGCAGCACCGATCTGCAGGACTTCTACGAGCGGTTCATTGCCACGGAAAACCCAATTTCCAAAGTAATCGATATCCGGGAGCCCGTCCCCCGGGTCTTCGAGATCACAATATCCGCGATCAAAGGGCTTCCCCATAATGACCGGAAAACCATGCTGGTATTCCACGACATCACCAGGATAAAAAAACTGGAAAGGATGAGGGCGGATTTCATCGCCAATGTCACCCACGAGCTGAAGACCCCTCTGACCGCAATTCTCGGCTTCATCGAAACGCTGAAAGGAGGGGCGATTGACGACAGGCAGACGGCGGTAAAATTCCTTGACGTCATCGACAGGCAGACGGCAAGGCTCAACAGGCTCATCGACGACCTGCTCGTCATTTCCAATATAGAAATGGGAGAGATGAAGTTCCACTTCGAGGGTATTGCCCCGGGCGATCCCATAAACACGGCCCTTTCCATAATCGAGCGGAAGGCCCGCGAAAAAGGGATTGCGGTCAAAAAGGACATTCCTGAAAATCTGCCCTCGATAAGGGCGGACCGCGACCGGCTTGTCCAAGTCTTCCTGAATATCCTGGACAATGCAGTTAAATTCAACAACCCCGGGGGCGAAGTTGCCGTCTCGGCCGCCGGGCGGGACGGCGAAGTCGAGGTCAGGATCAGCGACACCGGGATGGGCATCCCGCAAAGCGAGATTCCGCGGCTTGGAGAGCGCTTCTACCGGGTGGACAAGGCGCGCTCCCGCGAGCTCGGCGGAACGGGACTCGGCCTTTCGATAGTCAAGCATTTGATGATCGCCCATGAGGGCCGGATGGAAATCGACAGCCGGCTGGGGCGCGGCACTGCCGTGTCGCTGTATTTTCCCCTTTATAAAGATATAACTGTCTAGAAAAACAGCGTGATAAACATGTAAATCCCGGCGGAAATCAGGGCGGACGCAGGGATGGTCAGGACCCAGGCCCAGATGATCGTACCCGCCACGCCCCAGCGGACCGCCGAGAACCTTTTAGTGGAGCCCACGCCTACAATAGCCCCGGTTATGGTGTGGGTCGTGCTGACCGGTATGCCCGCAACCGAAGCGCCGATGATTGAAATCGCGGCCGCGGTTTCGGCGGAAAAGCCCCCGATGGGCTCAAGTTTTGTAATCTTGGTGCCCATTGTCTTGACTATGCGCCAGCCTCCCGACATCGTCCCCAAAGCGATAGTCACATAACAGATGACAACAATCCAGGGAGGAATGTGAAAGCTCGGCCCCAGGTGGCCGCTGGTGAAGAGCACCATCGCAATTATCCCGATCGTCTTTTGGGCGTCGTTCATTCCATGACTGATGCTGTAGGTGGCGGCCGAAAATAATTGCAATCTCCGGAAGATTTTATCGGCGCTGGTCACGGTTGTGTACCTTGTGAAATTCAGGGCCCCGATCATGATGATCAGGCCGAGGATCATCCCGATTGTCGGGGAGAGGACGATGAAGCTGGAGGTCTTGATAATGCCCTGCCAGACCATTACCTCCAGGCCGCCCTTGACGAAACCCGCCCCGATCAGGCCGCCGATGAGAGCATGGGATGAACTGCTCGGGAGGCCGAGCCGCCAGGTGATCAGGTTCCAGATAATCGCGCCTCCGAGCGCGGACACTATGAGGATGTTGTCCACGATTTTTGGATCGATTATGCCGGTGCCTATGGTCTTCGCGACCTGGGTACCGATCAAAAAGGCGGCAACAAAATTGAAAAAGGCGGCCCACCAGACCGCGTATTTCGGGTTCAACACCCGCGTGGACACCACGGTCGCAATGGAATTTGCCGCATCATGAAAACCGTTAATGAAATCGAATACAAGGGCTATAAAGATGATGAGAACTATAAAAAGCAGGGAGCTATCCATTTTTCAGTATGATTCCCTCGAGTGTGTCCGCGACGTCGACGCACCGGTCCATCGCCTCCTTGATCTGTTCCAGTATTTGCTGGCGGCTGAACAATGCGACCGGATCATGCTGTCCTGCAAATAAACGCTTGATCAGTTCATAAAATAAATTGCCTGATTTCGCTTCCATTTCCCTGATTGCGGCGCACTCCTCCAACACGGTCCCGAAGGCTTTGGGGTCCGCCAGGTCTTTAATCATCGAATCTATTTTCTGAACGGTTTCATCAAGGACGGCTGCGAGCTGGGCCATGTCTGAAAAGGGGGGCTTCAATTTGTAAATACCGAGCTTGATTTGCGCGGATACGATCAGGTCAAGGACGCTGTCCATCTTTTCCGCCAGGAGTTGAATGTCGGCCGGTTCAAAAGGAGCAAGGTAAGACTTGTAGAGCTTTTCGTTTATTTTGTGCGCCGTCAAATCGGCGCTGTGCTCCAGGTCCTTGAACTTTGATGAAAGAGACTCGGAATTGTTGTAGTCTTCCAGATAAATCAGAAATAACCTGCTGCCGTCCCTGATTTTGGCTGCCAGCTCTGCAAAGAGGTCCAAAAATTCTTTTTTGTCTGGATATGATCTGAACATGTCAACGAATCTCCTTTTCCTTACTGGGGGAATCATATAAAAGAATTGTTACAGGATTGTTACAGCGGGATTAAGATTAGGTTAAAAACTCG
>CAZKYN010000268.1:0-4000 GCA_964556675.1 uncultured Syntrophaceae bacterium | reverse complement strand
GAGCAACCCGCACTCCAGATCCTCAATCTCAACCTGCCCCGCTTTCCTTCCATGGCCTGCAGGCGCTGGCCGATGATGAACCGCATCTTTTCGAAGTGTTTGTCTTCCCGGAAAAAGCTGGTCAGGTTGGTCGAGATGGAATCGATCATGGCGACGAGTTCGTCGGTGCCCTCGCGCGTCGAGACGAACCTGCAATAGTCGGAAAACGAGCGGAAATTACCTTCCCTGAGGCGTTTTATGAGCCTCGTCTTGACTAGCTCCCTTTTTCCCTCGTGCAGGTCGATGCCGCAGATATCGTAAACGAGGCGGCTGATTTTTTCGAACTCGCTGTCGCCCAGGTCAAAATTCATTAAACACTCACTCGAGGCAGATCTCAGTGCGTCACCGCATCAGCCATGATGGTGTCGCTCGTCAGGACCATGTCGATGTCGAGGAGTATTTTTACCGTGCCCTTGATTTTGGCCATGCCGAGAATGTAGTCGGTATTGAGGCTCACTCCGAAGGTCGGGGCGTTCTCAATCTCCTCGCCCTTGATGTTGAGAACTTCGGACACGGAATCGACGACGATTCCCATGATAACTTTCCCCGCATTCTTCCTGGCTATATCAACCACTATGATACAGGTCCGCTCGTTGTAGTCGAGCGATTCCATCCCGAATTTAAGGCGCAGATCGACCACCGGGATCACCTTGCCCCTGAGGTTTATGACCCCTTTCACATAAGAGGGCGTCTGAGGAACGGAAGTTATATTCATAATCCCGATGATCTCTTTCACCTTGAGGATCTCCAGACCATACTCCTCTCCGCCGAGGCTGAAGGTCAGGTATTTACCCTCCCTGGAGCCGGCATACTCTTTCTGCACAACGACCTGTTGAGCCTGCATCTTCTGTTTACCCCTTTCTTTGTCAAAAAAATGATCAACCAAACAATTTTCCGTCACTTGGCGGCAGCAATCCGGAATCATCATGTCTATTCGGAATATATTTATCGGCTCATTCCCGCAGAACTTTATTCATAAAATTTCTTTTTTTGCCGATATTGACAGGGAAATGAATTTTTGTCGCCCAATGTCGGGCGGCAATTCAAAGAAGGCATTCTGGCAGTAAATTTGCATTCTTAAGCCAGAGGAGGGCCGCTGATATGACGGAGGCGGTAAAGAGGTCCGAAATAGACGGCATATTAAGAAAGCTCAACGAATGCAGGGCAAACCTGAAGATGGGGAAGGTCCACGCCTGCCTGATAGGTTTCAGGGACACCCTGCTCAAGATCAGCAAGACAAACATGCTGCCCCAGGACAGGAAAGCCGTAATGGAAAATGTCACGGAGTTCCAGAGCCTGCTCGCGGACAGCAAGAGTTTCAAGGACATTTTCGGGCCGGTTTCGTTCCAGGAGGGCGACCCGGAGACCGTGCTGGAGTTCGTCCAGGAACTCATAAATGTCGAGGAGGAAGGCATCCTTACCCAGATGAAAAGCGATTCCAGCCCGGCGCCGCCCGACACCGGCGACCTGGAGCCGGAGAAATTCGGGCCCGCCCTGATGATGCTCTTCGAAAAGGGCGATATGGACAAGGTCCAGGCAATCATGGGGGAGAACCCAAAGCTGAAGGCCTGGATGGTTGACCAGTTCAATTCGGCCGGCATCAGGCACAGGAAAGAGAAGGAATTCGACTCCGCCATTACAGAGTTCCTGAAAGCGATTGCCATCGACCCGCAGGACGAGTTCCTTTTCTACAACCTCGCGAGGGCCAGCTTCGAGAAAGGCGACATTACAGCCGCCCGCGAGGCGCTCAGGGCCGGCCTTGCCTTGAACAAGGACTTTGCGCAGGCCGCCGACTTCCTGGACTATATCGAAAAAACACGGGGCAGGTAAATGGGGACGGAAAAACCGGCAATCAGCTGCTGCATGATCGTCAAAAACGAAGAGGCCTTCCTGGCGCAATGCCTGGAGAGCGTAAAGCTTTACGTGGACGAGATCGTCATCGTCGATACCGGGTCGACCGACTCGACGGCGGACATCGCCAGGCGCTACACCGATAAGGTATTCTTTCATCCCTGGGAGGACAGCTTCAGCAAAGCCCGCAACTATTCGCTCTCGTATGCGACGGGGGACTGGATATTCATCATTGACGCCGACGAGGAACTGCTTCCGGAAAGCGGGCCCCTGCTGCGCGAGGCTGTCGCAAACGCCGGGAGCGCCGATGTCTTGCTAGTCAATATAATCAGCTTTTACGGCAATGGGAAAAAGGCAGCCCGGCACAATCTCGAAAGGGTGTGCAGGAACAACGGGGCGATCCGCTATGAGGGGATCGTCCACAACCAGATGGTCGGCGGAAGGGAGACCAGGGCCTCAAAGATTGAATTGAAACACTATGGGTACGACCTGGACGAGAAGAAACGCAACGAAAAGTTCTTGAGGACAGCCGGTCTGCTGAAACAGGTGATCGAGCAGGACCCGGAAAATCCCCTTCCCCACTATTATCTCGGGTCATCTTACCTGTCTCTCGGCATGCATGAGGACTGCATACGCGAATCGATCCTCGCAATAGAGCTCGCGGAAAGTCAGGGGAATATGGATACGGCCATCCTCACCTCGCATTACAACGCCGCCTTTTCCTTTTTAAAAAAAGGGGCGGTGGAAAAATCCGGGGAGTTGGCGCGCAAGGCCCTTTCCCTCTTTGCCGACCACCTCGACTCGCATTACATCCTGACGCTTGTGTCTGCGGAAAAACGCGAATGGGGCGACGTGAAGGCCCACGGCGAAAAATACCTGTCGCTTCTGAATATCTACAGCGCCGATACGGAAAAAGCCGGAATGGTCCTGAACTGCACTCTCAAAGAAGCGCCCGCCGTCCATATCCTGCTCGGATACGCGGAATACCACCACCGGAACCTGCCCGGCATGCTGGTCCAATTCGCCGCGGCCTGCCGGAAATCAGAAAATGAATGGGAGGTCTGGACCCGGACCGCCAACTATTTCATCGACATCTGCGGAGACCTGGAACTGGCGCGGGACCTGCTGGAGCGGGTAGACGGGGCCGGCCGCAACGAGCGCGAATTCCTTTACACATGCGCCAAGCTCAGCGAGAAATCGGGCCGTTTTGAGCAAGAGAGGCAGTTCCTGAAAAAGATATGCCGGGCGGATTACCCGGATAATCTGGACATCAGGCTGCTTAAAAGGCTTGCCTTGCTGTGCCTGGAAGCCGGCGACTTTTCCGAGGCTCTGGAAACCCTGCAGGAAGCCGGAAAAATCGACCCTTCCGACTATTCCGTCCTGCTCAACACCGCGCGCGTTTACAACAGACTGGGCCGGTTCCGGCAAGCCGTCGAGTACTATTCAAATGCTCTCGCCTGCCGCGAGGCCGCAGCGGACTGCAGCCCCTGGATAGAGCTGGGCGACATATGCGCCGGGCTGGACCGGCCGGAGGAGTCGGAGCTGTTCTATAAAAGGGCCATGGAGATCGCACCGGGAAACATGAAAGCTATCCTGAAAACGGGGGAATCCCAGCTCCTGCTCGGCAGGATAGAGGATTTCATCGGGACCTGCGATAGTGCGCTTAAGCAACTGGGGCTGTCCAGGGACAGGGTCGTCAATTCCATGGACGACCTCAGGGGTATCCTCCTGGAGATATCCGCGGAATTGGAAAGCTCTCCGGAACTGTCCGGCATAGTTTTGCGGACCATGCGGCTCCTGCCCGCAGCCGACGGCAGGCGCATGGCTTATATGCACGGCGCACATGACCTTTCATGATTGTTATATACTTGACTTCCCGCACGGAAGGCCTGAGGGATTGAATGGGTGACCCAAAACCAAAAATCAGCTGCTGCATGATAGTCAAGGACGAGGAGGCGTTCCTGGCGCAATGCCTGGAGAGCGTTAAAGACCATGTCGACGAGATCGTCATAGTTGATACGGGATCCAGCGATTCAACCGTCGAGATCGCAAGGCGCTACACCGACAGGGTCTATTTCCATCCCTGGGAAGACAGCTTCGCCAAGGCCAG
>CAZKYN010000267.1:0-4036 GCA_964556675.1 uncultured Syntrophaceae bacterium | reverse complement strand
AAAGCGAATGGGCCAGGAGGTCGGAGCCTTACCGGCTGCTCTAGGGGGCTGTCGGGGAACGCAGGGCATCGGACCGGAGAATGTTCACGAAGGCGTGTCCTTTTGCAGGTTGCTGAGTCTGAATCCGACGAGCCGCACACGCCTTTTGGTCCTGGATTGCCCCGGCCCTCCGATATCAAACCGCGCCAGGCAATCGAAAGCCGCTTTGCGGAACTGTTCTTCGCCGTC
Organism: uncultured Syntrophaceae bacterium; assembly: GCA_964556675.1. Taxonomy (GTDB): domain Bacteria; phylum Desulfobacterota; class Syntrophia; order Syntrophales; family UBA4778; genus JBDKTK01. The sequence goes on along the minus strand of CAZKYN010000267.1, from coordinate 3,808 downwards.
AACAGCTTCCGGGAGGCTCCGGGAACGGGTGAACGTCTCAAACCCGCTGAAACGGAGCTTCACAGTTGCGGTCTTCGCAGTGTACCCGCGTTCTTTCAGATCGCCCACCGTTTCCCTGACGAGACCGGCAAGCGTCCGGGCTATGTCTTGCCATTTTGAAAGGTCCTGCTGGAAAGTGGTCTCGCGGCTCAGGGACCGCGGCTCCCAGTCGGTGCAGAGTTCGCTGTCGTCGATCCCCCGCGCCGCGTTATAAAGAAAATGCCCGTACGAATCACCGAAACAATCGATCAGGTTTTCGAGCGGCAGCGCGGCAAGGTCCGCAATTGTCGGGATATTCATCTGCTGCAGACGCGCCTCTGTTTTGGGCCCGATCCCCCAAAGTTTGCGCACCGGCAAGGGGCCCAGCACCCGGCCGATCCCGTCCGGTTCGATTATGGTCAGCCCGTCCGGCTTCCTGTAATCGGAGCCGATCTTCGCGAGGAGCTTGTTGGGGGCGATCCCGATGGAGCAGGTGAGGCCTGTTTCGCCCCGGATACTCTCCTTTATCTGCCGGGAAATCTCTTCCGGCGCGAGCGCCGAATCGGAAATGTCCAGAAACGCCTCGTCTATTCCCACATCTTCCATTATTTTGGAGAAGCGGCCGAGGATAGCCTTGATAATGCGGGAAATCCGGGAGTACTCAGAATAGTCGACCGGGAGAAATATGCCTTCCGGACACAGGCGGTGCGCTGTCCGCAGGGGCATCGCGGAATGGACCCCGTACTTGCGAGCTTCGTACGAAGCGGTCGAGACCACGCCCCTTTTGGTCGGATCTCCCTCTCCCCCGATTATGACCGGCTTGCCTTTCAGCCACGGCCGCCTTGTTTCCTCGACGGCGGCGAAAAAAGCGTCGATGTCAATGTGGAGAATGCGTCTCATTCGAAGAGAAAAAAAGCAGACCCCGGTCTGCAAAACCCTTATACTATATCCCGCTTCGGAGGGTCCGCTAAATAATGGGAAGCGATTCCAAAAATTTTTTTACCTGGTAGTCCCATTCGCGGGTGAAAATACTCAGTCTCAACGTATCGCCGTCGGGACACAGGCCTGCCTCGACGAACCCGCCCCCGCCCTCAAAGCGCAGGTAATCCGAAGTTTCCCGGACAAGGTCCAATCCCAGGCCCAGGAAAAACGATTTAAGCATCCGCGATGCTTCGTCGACAGAAACAGACGTGACCACTTCCATACTCAGCAAGGCAATTTTTCCCGAGGTGATTTCAGGCAGATAAGTTAACAGAGGCTGTGCTTTGCGTCAACCGGCGTGCTGGAACTGCACGAGCTCGGATTTCGGAATGAGGATCTTGCATCCCGTTTTGACCTGCTTGAACTGGATGCGCCTCTCCACCGTCCAGCGCCAGACTGTGAACCAGTGGACCCCTACCATGTCCGCGAATTCCCTGACGCTCAGGAACTCCTTCTCCGCAATGTCCCGGTGGCGGTTGTTGATCGAGGCCTGCAGCCTTTCCAGGGAGAGTTTTCCCTGGTCCTGCAGCTGGTCGAGAGAATTATGAAATTTCAGACCGGCCTGATTGCGTTTGGAAACAGGGGCCTGGCTTGCCCACAGTACCTTCCCGGAGAGGCGGTATTGCTGGGCATTTCCGGAGTCCCCTTTCAGGGAGATTGTGAATTCGACTGTGCTGTCGGGTTTGAGCGGTATCTGGGATTCTATCTTGGCTCCCCACGAGCTGATATCGACCATCACGGCCTGGTTGACGGGCTTGCCGTCGAGCTCCGAGATTCCGAGGAATACGTCGTATCTTTTTGATTTCCTTGTGTTGCCGTTGGTTTTACTTTTCTTTCCCTGGTCGAAGAAAGACAGGCATTTGACGGCGGCATCCAATTCTTCCGGTGTGAATGTGAATGCTTCCTTTACTAGCAGACTCCTGCGCTCCTCGTCGGAATTGCAGGCTTTGGCATTTTTGATGAACACAGCATCGTTCTGAAGCTGGTGCAGGAAATCGGAGGCATTCTTCATATTCTGGCCCTGGTACAAGTTTTAAGGAAGCAAGCTCAACTGAACGCCGTACCTTGTATATACTATATCACCCGGGGCAGACAAGGAAAATAAAACGACAACTACTCCTGGTCCCAGTCCTGCAGGGACTGAGGGCAGTCCGGAGTGTCCCGGCGGTCCCAGTCAAACCAGCCGGTCTGTTTGCAGGGGATGCTCTCGGCCGCTTTTTCCGGAGTCTCATAAGTCCCGAGCCACATCCCGCCCATGCACAGCTGGTACATGCCGGGGTTCTGATCGTCGGGTTGGATTGTGAACGTTCCGGCACTGGATCTGAATATATAAATCACCTGTTACTCTCCTGGTGTCTGACCGACGCCCCGATGAACCTGGCAAAAAGCGGATGGGGCCGACGCGGGCTGGATTTGAACTCGGGGTGGAACTGGCAACCCAGGAACCAGGGGTGGTCTTTTATTTCCACTATCTCGACAAGCCTTCCGTCAGGGGATGTGCCGCTGATCGACAGGCCGTTTTTCTTTAATGCGTCGCGGAAATCATTATTTACCTCGAAACGATGCCTGTGCCTCTCGTTGATATCTCGCTCGCAGTAAGCTTCATAAGCGAAGGAGGCGTTTTCCAGGATGCAGGGGTACGAACCCAGGCGCATCGATGCGCCCTTGTGCTCCACGTTGCGCTGCTCGGGAAGCAGGTCTATTACCGGGAAAGGCGTGACCGGGTCGAATTCCGTGCTGTTGGCCTTCTCCAGTTTGCAGACATTGCGGGCATACTCGATTACCGCCGTCTGCATACCGAGACAGATCCCGAAATAAGGGACCCGGTTCACCCGGGCATATTCGATCGCCTTAACCATGCCTTCAATACCCCGGATGCCGAATCCTCCGGGTACGAGAATACCTCCGGTCCCCTCGAACTGATCGGATATTCCCTCTTTCTCGATCTTTTCGGAATCGACGAACCGGAGTTTCACCCTGGAGTCGTTCGGGATGCCGCCGTGGACGAGCGCCTCGTTGAGGCTCTTATAGGAATCGATCAGGTTGACGTATTTTCCGACAATTGCGATGGTCACTTCCCGGGAGGGATTCCTGATTTTATTTACCACCTCTTCCCAGTCTCCGAGGCGGGGTTGGCCCGTCCAGATATTGAGACGGTTCACGATCATCTGGTCGAGGCCTTCCTGGTGGAACACCATCGGCACTTCATAAATGCAGCTCACGTCCTTGGCCGTAAAGACCGCATCCACCTCTACGTTGCAGAACAGGGATATTTTTGCCTTGATATCGCTGGAGAGGAAATTCTCTGTCCGGCAAAGCAGGATATCGGGCTGGATACCGATCTGCCGCAGCGCCGCGACGCTGTGCTGGGTCGGCTTTGTCTTCACTTCCCCGGCCGTTTTGATGAAGGGCACCCACGTGAGATGGATGAAGATGGCGTTGTCGCGCCCGACCTCGTTGCGGAACTGCCGGACGGCCTCGAGGAAAGGAAGGCTTTCAATATCGCCCACCGTCCCGCCGATCTCCACGATGGCCACATCATTGTCCCCGGCGGCCCGGCTTATGTACTCTTTTATCTCATTGGTTATATGGGGAATGACTTGGACCGTGCCGCCCAGGTAATCTCCCCTCCTTTCCTTGGTGATCACGGAATAATATACCTGGCCCGTGGTAAGGTTATTTTCCTTGCCCATGCGGGTGCTGGTGAAGCGCTCGTAATGGCCGAGGTCCAGGTCGGTCTCCGCGCCGTCATCGGTCACAAAGACCTCTCCATGCTGGAAAGGGTTCATGGTGCCGGGGTCGACGTTTA
>CAZKYN010000266.1:0-4059 GCA_964556675.1 uncultured Syntrophaceae bacterium | reverse complement strand
AAAAGCGAATCCCGCAAGACCGATGATTACCGCGAGAGGTCCCTGGCCATCCATGGCCTGATTGCGCCCGGTGCGCCCGCGAGTTCGACGCCTCGACCCGGCACCTTTTGACCGTGCACCACAAGGATGGAAACCACTTCAACAATCCTCCCGACGGCTCAAACTGGGAAAATCTTTGCGTATACTGCCATGAGGACGCCCACAGCCGCGAGCTGCTGGGCGATTTCATCTCGGGCGAGGGGAAGAAGGAGTGCACCCTGGTTTTCGAGGGCGGCGGGCAGTCCGGAATGGGGACGCTTGCGGACAAGCTCCGAAAAGCCCTGGTTTCCAAGCAGGATTCGGGCGGCAAGAAAACCAGGTCTTAAAGCCTTGAGAGCCGTTTTTTATTGAATGTAGAGACGCGGTATGTTATACGCCCTCTATTTAGTGACAGATGTGACTAAAAGCGAACCATTGGCACTCTTGAACCGTGATTTCAGACTGGTTCGATAGTATGAAGTTCAATAAACAGAAGGAGGTAAGGTCCGGTGAACGTACTTGCAGAAGGAATTGGCAAAATCTTTACGGATCCAAATGCGGATAAAGCAAGAGAATTCTTCCGTCAGAAAAGCCGCAAGTTGGAAAGCAAAGTAATGACCGTCAAAGAGGCGGTGGCGAAATTTACGAAAGATGGCGATTACCTGGTAGTCGGCGGCTTCGGCGCCAACAGGATCCCAGCGGCCGTATGCCACGAGCTGCTGAGGCAGGGCAGGAAAAATATGGGTTTTGCGGGGCACACCGCCACTCACGATTTCCAGATACTCTGCGCAGGCGAAGTGTTTAACAAGCTCGATGTCGCCTACATCGTAGGACTCGAGGCCAGAGGGCTCTCCGCTAACGCCAGGAGATACATGGAGAGCGGTAAGGTTGATGTTTCGGAGTGGACGAACTACTCCCTTTCAGTCAGGCTGAAAGCGGCGGCGGCCGGCGTTTCTTTCTATCCCGCGCGCAACGTAATGGGAACAGACACATTTAAATACAGCGGCGCCAAGGTAATCGAGTGCCCCTTCACGGGGACCAAGTATGCCGCGATGCCCGCCATTTACCCCGATGTGGCGGCAATCCATGTCCATGAGGCCGACATTTACGGCAATTGCCGCGTCCGTGGCATCACAGTATCCGACTTCGATACAGCCAGGGCGGCCAAGAGATTGATCATCACCTGCGAAAGGCTGATCCCGAACGAAGAGATCCGCAGGGACCCCAGCTACACATTCATCCCCTACTGGTGCGTCGACGCAGTCTGTGAAGTGCCGTTCGGAAGCTATCCCGGCAATATGTACGGCGAATACTTCTCCGACGAGGAACACATCAGGGAATGGCTCAAGGTGGAAGAGAACCCCGAGGAATTCAAGAAGTTCCTTGACAAGAACATCTACAGCTGCAAGGACCACTTTGAGTACATCCAGAAGAACGGCGGGCTTCAGAAGATGCAGATGCTGAGGCAAAAAGAGTTTATGTTCATAGGCGCGAGGGCATAGAAAGGAGGATATGTAACAATGGCTGATTACAATACAATGGAATTGATGATTTGCACGGCGGCCAGAGAGCTCGAAGACGGAGCATCTGTCGGCGTCGGAACCGGTGCACCCTGCGCGGCCGCGATGCTGGCCCAGAAGACCGGATCCCCCAATCTCGTTATATTATTTGAGGCGGGCGGAGCTGCCCCTCTCATTCCCGAAATGCCCATTTCCGTCGGCGACTCCAGGACCACCTGGAAGGCCGTCATGGCGAGCGGAATGTGCGAAATTATGGAAACCGCCTGCAGGGGCATGCTGGATTACACCTTCCTCGGCGGCGCCCAGATCGACATGTACGGTAACCTGAACTCTACCCGTATCGGTCCCGATCACCAGAAACCCAAAGTACGCTTCCCCGGCAGCGGCGGCGCGAATGATTTCGGCTCTTTCTGCTGGAGGATGATGGTCATGACCCCGCAAGACCCCAAGCGTTTCGCGGAGAAGGCCAGCTACGTCACGACCCCCGGATGGCTTCAGGGCGGCGATTCGAGATCGAAATCCGGTCTTCCGCTGGGAGCCGGCCCCTACAAGATAATCACCAATATGGCGGTTATGGATTTTGAGCCGGAATCCAAGAGGATGAGAATCATCGCGGTCAACCCCGGTTACTCCGAGAAAGACGTCCAGGACAACTGCGGTTTTGAGCTGCTGAAGGCCAAGAAGATAATCGAGAATCCTCCCCCGAAGGCTGAAGAGCTCCATATCCTCAGGGAAGTTATCGATCCTTACAGATACGTTATCGGAAGATAGTGTGTCCTGAATAGATTTGCTGAAAGAGCCATGGCCTCGGCCATGGCTCTTTTTTTCCCCCTCTCCCCGGCCCTCTCCAAAAGCAGAGAGGACAATTCAGAAAAGAATTTTAACCCGGCTTATTTGTAGACCGATTTTATCCAGCCGGAGAATTTGTCGACAACAAATATGTCCACGAGCGAATCGTCAAGGGTGACCACAGGGATATGGTAGGAATCGCCCCGGTCGACAGGTTTACCCAATCCCAGGTTGGGATTTCTCAAGTATGACAGGTAATTGTTCGCCATGGCGAACGCCTCATCCTGCGTTATAGGCTTCGGAGCCGGGTCGTAGTACATAGGTCCGTATACTGCTTCTGGTCCGATGAGGCCGGGCCCTGCCCCCAACCCGTAGTTGCGCTGGTAACCCGCATATGTGCATCCGGCCAGGTAAAGTGCCAAAAGCAGGGCCGGTAATGATTTTTTTTTCATCAGTTCCCCCGGAACCTTGTTTGATTAAATACAGCACAACACCCCGGCATATTGCCATCATCCCCGGCCTGATTTTCTCCCGGCTGCGGGATCAGGCATGACCAGGGGATTTCCTGAGGGAGGGGCACTTTTTCCGAATTGAAAAATAAAGGTTTTTTCGTTAAATTGCCCCTCGGGTTTTCTCGGGACTGTCGCTTTCAAGAGAGGGTTTAATGAACAGGGAAATCGTAAAGGCCAACCTTGTTGTTTTTATCGCGAGTTTCTGCACCCTGGTAATCGAGCTGGTTGCCGGGCGTATCATGGCCCCGTACGTCGGGGTATCCCTATACAGCTGGACCAGCATCATCGGGGTTGTGCTGGCCGGGATCAGCATCGGCGCGTATGTCGGTGGCCTGCTTGCCGACCGTTTCCCGAACGCCTCCACCCTGGGGTGGCTCCTTTTCCTTTCGGGCCTGGGGGCATTCAGCATTTCGCCGCTGACAAACCTTATCGGCGCCGCCCAGCTCCAGACCAGCCTCATGATGAGGATAGTCATCCTGACGACGGCGATATTTTTTATCCCCTCCTGTCTGCTCGGGATGATATCCCCTGTTGTTGTCAAACTCACGCTTGATAACCTCAACAGGACGGGTAACATTGTCGGCAAAATTTATGCCTTCTCAACCCTGGGGTCGATAATCGGCACGTTTGCCACGGGCTTTTACCTCATCCAGCTGATGGGCACGAGGAATCTCCTGTTTACAGTCGGCGCCGTCCTGGTCTTGTCGGCTGTTATCTTCGGGGGCGCTTTCATCAAAAAGAAAAAGAACGGTCTGATCATGATGGCTCTGATACCGCTTTTCTGGGCCGGCTACAGTTACGGCAGCCGGGCTCCCGTGGACGATCAGACCTACTATTTCAAGGAGAGCGATTACTTCACAATCAAGGTGAAAAAGCATACTCCCCGTTCGGGCAGGGGAGACCAGATCGAGGCTCTTGTCCTGGACCATCTGGTGCATTCGTTGAACAACGTTAACGACCCGCTTTACATTGACTACGAGTACATCCGGATCTACGAGGAAGTGGTCCGCTGGCATTCGGGCAATTCAGGACAGCCGTTCAAGTCATTGTTTATCGGCGGCGGAGGGTACACATTCCCCCGTTTCCTCGAGGCCAAATACAAGGGCTCCGCAGGAGATGTCGGGGGGATCGATGCTGAAGTGACCAGGCTGGCTCTGACTTACCTTGGCGGGCCCACGGATTCACGGATCAGGGCCTTCATTGAAACCGGGCGCGGGTTT
>CAZKYN010000265.1:0-4061 GCA_964556675.1 uncultured Syntrophaceae bacterium | reverse complement strand
TCGAATTGTTTTCCGCGGCGATCACGACAAGGCTCTGGAGATAACGGAGCTGGAGCGCAATAGGCTGCTGGGAAATGACTGCCGCCGCGTCCGCCAGTTTCTGAGCCGCCTGGAATTCGCCTTCCGCGTTGATGACCTTCGCCCGCCTCTCCCTTTCAGCCTCGGCCTGCTTGGCGATGGCGCGCTTCATCTCTTCGGGCAGATCGATGTTTTTTACTTCCACGAGGGTCACCTTGATCCCCCAGGGATCGGTGCTCCGGTCGAGGATCTCCTGGATATGGAGGTTGATTTTCTCCCGCTCCGAGAGGATCTCGTCGAGCTCCACCTGACCGCAAACGCTTCGCAATGTGGTCTGGGAAAGCTGGGAAGTGGCATAGAGGAAATTCTCGACTTCGATAACGGCCCTATTGGCGTCAACCACGCGGAAGTAAATGACAGCGCTCACCTTGATCGAAACGTTGTCACGGGTGATTACGTCCTGGGAGGGGACGTCCATGGCTATCGTCCTCATGTCGACCTTGACCATGCGGTCGACAATAGGAATCAGGATGATCAGGCCGGGGCCTTTCTGATTGATTATCCGGCCCAAGCGGAAAATGACAGCCCTTTCGTACTCATTGAGAATCCTTATTGCAGCCGCCAGGAACATGATTACCAAAACTATCAGGACAATGATCGGATACATTTGCTTTCCTCCCGCGTTGTTATTTTAATTCTTCGACTTCCGCCAGTAAACCGCTTATTGAGACGATCCTGACCTTTTTGCCCCTGGCAATCGGCTCTTTGCTGAAGGCATTCCAGTATTCGCCATTGACAAATATCTTGCCGCTCTTTTCCACTTCCGTCACAGCTTCGCCGGCCATCCCGATCATGCCCTCTCCCCCGGTATGGGGCTTTCGCATCTGTGCTTTTACCGCAAGGTATATCACCCCTACAAAGAACAGGGAGACGACAATTACGGCAGGGATCATTACCTGGAGCGACAACCGGAGCGCCGGTTCGGGCGATTCAAAGAGCATCAGCGATCCGAGGACGAGGGATATGATGCCTCCGATTGTCAGTATTCCGTGGCTCATCACCTTAATTTCGGCGATGAAGAGAATGACAGCGAACAGGATGAGCAGTACGCCTGCATAATTCACCGGCAGAGTCTGCAGCGCAAAAAATGAGAGGATCAGCGAAATGCCCCCGACGATCCCCGGTACTACGGCACCCGGGTTCGAAAATTCAAAATAGAGGCCGGCCAGGCCCAGCAGGAAAAGCAGGTAAGCTATATTGGGATCGCTGATCGTGATCAGCACCTTCTGGCGCAGGCTCATCTCCTTGTAATTGAGCTTGGCGCCTTTGGACTTGATTGTTATGTCTCCGGAGGCAACAGATACCTGCTTGCCGTCCATCTGCGCGAGCAGCTGCTCTATTGTCGGTGAGAGGTAATCGACGACTTTCTGCTTCAGGGCGTCCTCGGCCGTGAGCGACTCGCTTTCGCGGATCGCCTTCTCTACCCATTCCGGGTTGTGGCCGCGCTTCAGCGCGATGCTCCTGGCGTAAGCGACCATGTCGTTTTCGATCTTTTTCGCCATGGTCTCGTCCATCTTGCCGACACCGACCGAAACTGGATGAGCGGCCCCGATGTTCGTCCCCGGCGCCATGGCCGCCACGTGGGCGGTGATGGTGATTATAGCCCCGGCGGAGGCTGCCCTTGCCCCGGAGGGGGCGACATAGACAATTACCGGTATCTCGGAATTGAGCATCGCCTTGATTATGTCTCTCATGGCCAGGTCGAGGCCGCCCGGGGTGTCGAGCATGACCACAATGCCCTGCGCCTTGTCCTTTAGCGCCTGATCGATGCTCTTGACGACGTACCCGGCAATCGGCGGTGTTATGGGGGCCTGGACTGTAATCACGTCGTACACGGGCTGCGTCTCGTCCGCGCCCACGGGTGCGCCGGTCAGGGAAATTGCGAATGCCAGGAGCAAAAGGGCGGCCGGAACCATTTTTGTTTTCATTCTGACATCTCTTTCATTATTATCTGCAGGTCCTCCCAGACCATTTTTTTTGCATCGGGGTTCCTCAACAGATATGCGGGATGATACGTCGGCATCAGCATGGCGCCGTCGCGCTCATGGAATTTCCCTCTCATCACGGATATGGGCTTGTCTGTTTTCAACAGGTTCTGGGCGGCAATGGTGCCGAGGGCGCAGATGAACCTGGGCCTGATGGCCCTGATCTGCCTGTCGAGGAACTGGATGCAAGTATCGGATTCCAGCGGCTTGGGCGCACGGTTCCCTGGCGGCCGGCACTTGACTATATTTGCTATATAGACGTCCTCGCGTCTGAGCTTCATGGCCGCTATCATCCTGTCCAGAAGCCGGCCGGCCCTTCCGACAAACGGCCTCCCCTGTATGTCCTCATCGGCGCCGGGGCCCTCCCCGATGAACATAATCGCCGATTTGGGGTTTCCTTCCCCGAAGACAATATTTTTGCGTCCATTGCACAGAGAGCACCTCCGGCAATCGCCGATTTCGCTGCGAATGTCCTCGAGGCTCTCCTTTTTTTTCCGCCCAGGTCTTGCGGGCGCGGGCCCGGTTTGAGGGGCGGCAAAAGGGTTGGGACCGCCCGCTTCCTGAACGGACTGAAGATAGCTCTTCAGTGTGACTAAAGCCTGCCGGAATTCCCTTATGTCTTTCTCAGATATCATCGTTTCGCTTCCCGTTTCCCGGCCTTTTTTATCAGTATGGTCTTGTCGAGAATCCGGTCTGCAACCTCTGTTTTATCAAGAAGCGGCAATTCGTCAATGCTGCCCTCGGCATCGATTATCTTCACGAGGTTGGTGTCCGCCTGGAATCCGGCATCAGGCCTGCTCAGATCGTTTGCGACTATTAAATCCATGTTCTTGGCTGCAAGCTTGCCCATGGCATTTTCGATGAGGTTGTCCGTCTCCATGGCAAAGCCTACCAGAATTTTATCGCCCTTGGACCTGCCTATTTCCTCTATTATATCAGGATTCCTGTCCAGGTCTATGCTGAGAGGCCCCTTTTTCTTTTTGATCTTGGAGGCGGAAGCCTGCGAAGGCCTGTAATCCGCCACTGCCGCGGCTTTTATGATAATGGACGAATCGGGCATATTCTCAATGACGGCATTTCTCATCTCAACGGCGCTGCTGACGGCTATGCATTTGACTCCGCGCGGGGCAGCAAGCGAGCAGGGACCGCTCACAAGTGTCACCTCGGCTCCGCGGCGCCTCGCCGCGGCGGCGATAGCATAGCCCATCTTGCCGGAAGAGTAGTTTGAAATGAAGCGCACGGGGTCGAAAGGCTCGCGCGTCGGTCCTGCCGTCACCAGGACTTTCTCACCCGCCAGGTCTTTGCCTGCCAGGATGAATTCGGCCTCGTCGACAATATCTTCAATTTCCGCCAGACGACCCGATCCCCATGTACCGCAGGCCAGCTCGCCGCTTGCCGGCTCCACGAAGTGATAACCTTCATAAGCGAGCTTGACGATATTGGCGCGGACGATCTCGTTTGCATACATGTTGGTGTTCATCGCCGGGCAGAAAATAACCGGCGCCCGCGTGGCCATAACAGTAGTCGACAAAAGATCGTCAGCCAGCCCTCCCGCGACTTTCCCGATAATGTTGGCCGTTGCCGGCGCGATGATCACGAGTTCGGCAAAGTCCGCCAGCGATATATGGCCGATCCCGGAGTTCTCAACAAGCGCGAACATTTCCGTATACACGGGGTTGTTCGACAGCGTCTGCATGGTGAGCGGGGTTATGAACTCCCGAGCGTTGCGCGTCATGATGACCTTGACGAGCGCGCCTTTTTTCACCAGGGTTCGCGTCAGCTCCGCCGCCTTGTAGGCGGCAATGCCTCCCGTTATCCCCAGGATTATCTTTTTATTCTTCAACATGATCGCTCCTCAAAAAAGGTACAGTGCTCCTGTGTAGCCGAACCAGCCCCCGAAAGCCATTAGAATCAGGGCGCAGCAGAAGATGACGCCCCTGTATACCGAATCGCTTATGTAACTCTTGCCCCGCGACACGAAAAACGAGACCGAGCTGT
>CAZKYN010000264.1:0-4077 GCA_964556675.1 uncultured Syntrophaceae bacterium | reverse complement strand
CGAAGATTTATATCCGACTTTCCTTACCAGCTCTTCCACATTGGAGAAATGCATAATTGCCCCGATGCTGCCGGTCACTGTCCCCGGGTTGGCGACAATCTTGTCGGCGGCACAGGCTATGTAGTATCCGCCGGATGCGGCGACAGAACCCATGGACCCCACGATTTTCTTCTTTTTCTTCGCAGCAACAATAGAATCGTAAATTTCCTGTGAAGCTGCAACCCCTCCGCCCGGCGAATCTATCCGGATAACAAGGGCCTTGATATCATTGTCATCGGAGTATTTTTTGATCTGCTCGACGGAGCTCTTCGAATCGGTGATTATGCCCTTGACAGAGACTACGGCCACCTTGTCCTTGAGGTGGAAAATCCCCCTGTCGCCGGCTATATAGCTGAATGCAAAAGCGAAGATGAACGAAGATATCCCCAGGAAAATCAGCAGGACAATCCCCAGGATAATCGGGTGCTTTCTCAACCGCATTTAGTTTATTCCGTGACTTTCACACCTGCCAGGGCTTTGCCGAGATTGGATGTTACTTTTTCCCGGTTGTTAAGATACTGGTTTGTGGTCTGCGAATCGCCCGAAGTCTCGAAATCTTTGATGCTGAGGCGGATCTTCTTCGTCTTCTGATCGATGTTCTTGATCATCGCCGAGATCACATCCCCGACTTTATAAATCTCGGAAGGAGTTTTTACCTTTTTAGAGCCCAGTTCGGATATGTGGACCAGACCCTCAACACCCTCCTCTATTTCGACAAAGAGACCGAAATCAGTGATGTTTGTGATCTTCCCAGTGATCTGCGAGCCGATGCCGTACTTCGCTGTGACTTCCTCCCAGGGATTTTTTTCGAGTTGCTTTATCCCGAGGGAAAATTTCTCGCTTTCGACATCAATGTTAAGGACTACGGCCTCGATCTCCTGGCCTTTCTTGTAGAACTCGGAGGGGTGCTTCACCCGCTGCTTCCAGGAGATATCCGAAACATGCACCAGGCCGTCTATGCCGTCTTCCACGCCTATGAATATTCCGAAATCGGTTATGTTCCTGATATTTCCTTTTATGACCGTTCCGACGGGGTATTTCTCTTTAAGTTCCAGCCAGGGATTTGCCTGGGTCTGCTTCAGGCCGAGCGATATTCTCTTGTTCTGCGGGTCAATATCCAGGACCATGACGCGGATTACTTCATTGGCATTGAGCACCTTGGACGGGTGTTTGAATCTCTTGCTGGTCCAGAACATTTCCGAAACATGGATCAGCCCCTCGACTCCGGGCTCCAGTTCGACGAATGCGCCGTAATCCATAAGACTCACGACTTTGCCTTCTATGATGGTCCCCACGGTGTATCGCTCCGTAATCCTGTCCCAGGGATTTTCAGTAAGCTGTTTGAGCCCGAGGGAAACCCTTTCCTTGGCCTTGTCGAACGACAGGACTTTAACGGTGATCCTTTCGCCTTTGGAGAAGTTATCCGCCGGCTTGGTCATCTTCCCCCAGGAAATATCGGTCACATGAAGAAGACCGTCAATCCCACCCAGATCAATGAAGATGCCGTAATCTGTTATATTCTTGACAAAACCCTCGATTATCTTGCCTTCCTCAAGGGTCTCCAAGACTTTCTTTCGCTCTTCCTCCCTCTCCACTTCGAGGATCTGCCGCCGGGAGAGCACAATATTGTTCCGCTTCCGGTCATAGCTGAGTATGTTGAATGTCAGCGACTGCCCGATATAAGAATTGAGGTCCTTGACGGGACGGACATCGAGCTGGGAGCCGGGCAGGAATGCCTGGATGCCGATATCGACCGTAAAGCCGCCCTTGACCCGCTCAACAATCGTCCCCCGGACGGTTTTCTTCTGCTCGTAAGCCGATTTGACCTCTCCCCACACCCGCATTTTTGCGGCCTTATCACGGGAGAGTATCAGATTGTCTTCCTCGTCCCTGCGGTCAACCAGGACTTCGACTTCATCGCCGACCGAAACGGTGAAATTCCCTTTCTCGTCCTTCAACTCGCCTGCTGCAATCTGGCCCTCAGTCTTGAACCCGACGTCCACCATTACAACATCATTGTTGATCTGCACGACCCTTCCGGTGACGACCTCGCCGAGAGGGATTTCCTGCAGAGTCTGCTCGTACAACTCGCTGAAACTCAACCCCTTGCCCTGCTCGCCCTCCTGGGCCGTTTTCTTTACAGCTTCGTCCGTTTCTTTCGGTTTTTCCTGTTCAAAAACCCCGGTTTCCTCGTTGACCATTTATCTAAACACCCCCGCAAAAATCTATTTTATAGAATTTGTGTCAGGTAACACACTGAATATAAAATAGCAAGCAAATAAAGGCAGTTTATTGCTTGCTGTTTGCCCGCAGATTGCAGGCATGGCGCATGATAGCGCAGGTCACCTCCCGTACGCTCAACCCCGTCGTATCGATGACGACTGCGCCTTCGGGTATCCTCAGGGGGGCAACCGTCCTCTCGATATCCTGCCTGTCCCGGCGCTCTAATTCGGCTTTGATTGTTTCAAATTCGCTTTGCGTGCCGCGGCAGACAAGTTCCAGGTGACGGCGCCGGGCCCGTTCCGCGATGCTCGCATCAAGGTAAATCTTAAGCTGCGCATCGGGGAAAACGACCGTCCCCATGTCACGCCCCTCGCAGACAACACCGCCCTTGCGCGCGAAATTTCTCTGAACAGGCAAGAGCGCCTGCCTGACCTCCGGCAGAGCCGAAACGGCTGAAGCCATCATACCTATCTTTTCAGTCCTTATTTCATTCGATATATCCCTACCGTCGACAGTGACCCGTGTGGTGCCGCTTTCCTCACGCATCTCGATATCCAGTCCGGCCGCCAGTTCAGCAAGCGTCTTGCCGTCATCCGGAGCGATCCCTCTTTCAGCTGCCAGCAATGCGACAGACCGGTAAAGGGCGCCCGTATCGAGATATGTGAATCCAAGCTCTGAAGCCAGCAGCCGCGCTATGGTGCTTTTTCCGGACCCCGCGGGGCCGTCTATTGTAATTACGGGCGTAATTGCCGGCGTAATTACGGGTGCAGCATCCGGCGGTTTCTTGCCAAGCAGCTTAGCCGCATATGGGCCTTCGGGCCTCCAAAGCCAGCAGCTGTTCAGGAGTAATTCGGCGTCCAGCTCTCCGAAGCGTTTTGTCCTCTCCTGCTCCTTCCTGGAGCTGTAAAAGGCCCAGAGAGCCTGGGCGGCTGCGGACCCCATCGTCAGCACCAGGTTGGTCAAGTGCAGGCATCCCCGGGACTCCCCCAGAAGATCTCGGACTTTCTTTGTAAAACCTCTGCCGATACTCAAGCCGACTATCTTTTCTATGGAGCTTTTAATTTCAACGCAATCTTCATTCGGCACCGAAGGCATGCGGGCTCGGGCGGACATAATGAGGAGACCGGGAATGCCTATCTGCATTTCGATTTCCATGTCGTGGATTATTCCCGGTTCGCGCATTTCGCCGGAAAGGTAATGGCGGTAAGGCCTAAGTCGCTTATCGGTCAGCGTGCCCCTGAGGACAAAGGAATCCGGCCCTTTTTCAAAGGCGTTCACCGATATATTCCTGGAAAAAAAGTGGGTTTTGCCGTCCATGTCCATCCTCGGAAGAATTCGACCAAGCTCTATATCATAAGCGCAAGTTTTTCAATGCGAAAAGCCCCCGAAGCCTGATAACTTGATTACAGGGGAATAGTAGGATATAAACATGCAATTATGAAAATACCCCATAACATGACTTACTGGAATAAGCACCTTCCATTCATCATTACAGCCGTGATTTTGCTGCTCCTCCCCTCTTCCTTCTGTGCGGCCGAATTCACCTTCGAGGACGAAATGAAACTCGGCAGGGAGCTGTATGAGAAGCTTGACAAGGGCGGGCAGCTTTCAAAAGACCCGAGAGTGTCCTCTTATATCAACGATCTGGGGCAGAAGATCCTTAACCAAAGCAACAAACCCGTTCCCTACGAATTCAAGTTTTCCGTCGTGAAGAGCGGGGCCATTAACGCATTCGCAACTCCAGGCGGCTATATTTACGTGAACGAAGGGACGATTATCCTCCTGGTTATCAATGATCACAGCCGTAATATACAA
>CAZKYN010000263.1:0-4083 GCA_964556675.1 uncultured Syntrophaceae bacterium | reverse complement strand
GGTCAGCTTTATTATGTTCTGGTAACCCTGGTTGTTGCGCGCCAGGACTACGAGGTGGCGGGCGCCCTCCCCCGCTGCGTAAGGCCCTTTTTCGAACCTGCTCTTCGGGGCAAGGTAGAGTTCGCAGCCGATTATCGGCTTAACGCCGGCCTTATGGGCGCTCTGGTAAAAGTCGACGGTGCCGAAGAGGTTGCCGTGGTCGGTTATAGCGACCGCGGGCATTTCACATTCCTTGGCCTTCTTGAACAGATCACCGATGCGGATTGCGCCGTCCAGGAGGCTGTACTGGGTGTGTACGTGAAGATGAACAAACTTCATAGTTTCTGAAGGCCATTTCTATGAACGGGCCCGGCTTAAAGGGGCGCAGCAGACAGCAGTTTAGTCCAGCCGATAATTCGGGGCTTCTTTAGTAATAAGCACATCGTGGACGTGGCTTTCCTTGAGACCCGCACTGGTTATGCGGACAAATTTGGCCTTTAGCCGGAGTTCGTCTATGGTGCGGGCTCCCGCATACCCCATCCCGGCCTTGAGGCCGCCGATTATCTGGTAAATGCTTGCAGAAAGCGAGCCCCTGAAGGGCACCCTGCCCTCGATGCCTTCCGGCACGAGCTTAAGAGAGCTTTCTATATCGTCCTGCATGTACCTGTCGCGGCTGTGTCCCTCTTTCATGGCCTCCAGGGAGCCCATTCCCCGGTAGATTTTGTAGCTCCGGCCCTGGTACAGAACCGTTTCGCCGGGGCTTTCCTCGGTCCCGGCGAAGAGGCCTCCGATCATGACGCAGTGGGCCCCTGCCCCGATTGCCTTTGTGACATCGCCTGAATACTTAATCCCGCCGTCCGCTATGACAGGGATATTGTGTGCAGCGGCTGCCTTGCAGGCATCTCTGATCGCGGACATCTGGGGAACTCCCACCCCGGCGATTATCCTGGTAGTACAGATCGATCCCGGTCCGACACCGACTTTAACCCCGTCCACGCCCGCCTTGATCAGGGCTTCAGCGCCTTCGACGGTGGCCACGTTGCCGGCAATCAACTCGCATTTGGGAAAATTCGCCTTGGTGCTGCGGATCGCGTCCAGTACGCCCTTCGAATGCCCATGCGAGGTATCGATGACAACCACATCAGCCCCTGCGCTGAGCAGGGCCTCGATCCTGGGCTCCCTGTCGATTATGCCTACAGCCGCGCCGCACCTCAGGCGGCCCAGCGAATCCTTGCAGGAGTGGGGATACTTCTCTATTTTTTCGATGTCCTTGATCGTGATGAGGCCTTTGAGATTGTAATCCTGATCGACAACCAGCAGCTTTTCTATCCTGTGCTTATGGAGGAGCTTTTTCGATTCGTCCAGGGTGATATTCGTATCCACCGTTACCAAATTCTCCCTGGTCATTACGTCCGCGACAGGCTGCTCAAGGTTCGTCTCAAACCTCAGGTCCCTGTTGGTCAATATACCCACAAGTTTGCGGTTCTTGACGACGGGCACGCCGGATATCTTGTACCGGCTCATTAACTCCAATGCCTCGCGGACCCTCTGCTGGGGTTCGATTGTGATCGGGTCGACAATCATGCCGCTTTCCGATTTCTTCACCCGGTCGACCTCGATGACCTGCCTCTGGATGCTCATGTTACGGTGAATGATGCCGATCCCGCCCTCCCGGGCCATTGTAATGGCGGTCTGCGATTCGGTCACGGTGTCCATAGCGGCGCTTACTATGGGGATATTGAGCCTGATGTTCCTGGTGAGAGATGTCGAGGTGTCCACTTCTTTCGGAAGGATGTTGGATTCCGAGGGCACAAGCAGCAGGTCGTCAAACGTTAAACTTTCGCGCACATGGTCATCCAGCATTTATTGCCCTCCGATTTCATCTTTAATAATATAGTTTTTCCCGTTTGCCGGGATGAAATATCCGCTTTCTTCGTCAAATTGGATCCAATCTGCTATCTGGTAGTAGGCCGCCCGGGTGAACCGGGCCGGAAACCCCCGCTGCAAATCGCAATAGAGTACGTTGCCGTCGCCTATCCGGAGACTCTCCAGGTCTATTTTTTCCAGGCTTGAATCGCTCAGAAACATTCCCAGGCATTTCCCTCCGGCATCCGATGCGCCGGGGTCGGCCATTTCATGGACTGATTTGACGACAATGGGCGTGTCCTCTACTTTGAGGTAGCACATGTCATTTCCCATCTTCACATAATACCGGCCGGATTCGTCGCGGAACAGGTTCTGAAAGAATACGGCGAGGATGTCTTTCCTGAACATTTCGGCGCCGTTGTAGTACCAGACGCCTTCTTTATCGATCTTTATCTCGAAAGGCGGGGCTTGTTTCTGTTGATCGGTCATTCTTTACAACTTTCTGCTGTCGATAATGATTGTCACCGGGCCGTCGTTGACGGAATCTATTTTCATCATCGCCTGGAATTCGCCCGTTTGAACCCTGACCGCCCTCGCTCCGGCTTGAGCAACAAAATATTCGTACAACACCTTAGCCGGGCCAGGGTCTTCAGCTCCGGCAAATGAGGGCCTCCTTCCTTTACGGCAGTCGGCAAGCAGCGTGAACTGGGAAATAATCAGAATGCCTCCCCCGGTATCCAGCACAGAGATATTCATTTTGCCATCCAGGTCCTCAAAGATCCTGAGGTTGAGCACCTTGTCCAGCAGGTAATCGGCGTCATCTTTCCGGTCTCCTTTTTCCACGCCAAGGTAGACCAGCAGACCTCTCTCTATCTCACCAATTGTCTTAGAATTTACGCTTACTTTGGCGGAATCGACACGCTGGATGACTGCCCTCATTAACCATGCCTGAAATTGAATTTTGTATAATACAAAATGACCGGAATACCTTCAAGTTTTTTATGGAAGCTCAGGGCTTATTTTTCTGGATGAAGCTACCAGGGTATTTCTGCTTCAGGTTTTTACTGTTCAAATACGCCAAAGCCTCTTCGCGGGTTTGAAAGGCGCCGACCAGGATCCTGTAGCCTCTTTCGCCGTTAGGCAGAACCGTTTCCACAACCGTACCGCTGAGGCCGTCTTTTTTCACCTTTCCGAGATATTCCTGCCCTTTAGCCCGGTCCTTAACCGCTCCTACCTGGATGCTGAACGGTTTTGCTGCTGCGGCGCTTTTCTTTAAAGGCTCCGGACTCGCTGCTGCTGTTTTCGGAGCCTGCCTGGGTTCCGCAACGGGCCTGAGCGCAGGCGCGGGCGGCTTTTTGGGGCTTGGTTTAGCAGCGGGCGGGGACGGCTGGGAGGCAACTGCCCGGGGTGGCTCAGCCGCCGCTTCCTTTTTTATTTCAGGCTTTGCTTCTGTCTTTATATCGGTTTTGATGGGATCGGCCGGTTGCGCCTTGACCTCTATTTTTGGTTCCGGGACGGCGTCAGGTTTCGCCTCTGTCTTTGTCTCAGGCACCGGCATCTGCTGCACGTTGCGGGCGAGGGGCGGCAGTTTCTCGACGGCAGCTTTTTTTTCGGCCTTATCAGGCGGATTTTCGAACAGGGGCGAGACTACAAACCAGCACATAAGGAGAAAAACCGGAATCCCGGCAAGGATCAGCGCATGTTTCAGTCCAAAACGGCGCGGGGCTTCCTCCTCCTGTTCGTCTTCAACTTCCTCAAAGTCCCTGGAGTAGGATTCCTCCACGTCTTTTTCAATCTCGCCCAACTGGATCGACTTTCTTTTTTTACGGATTTCCCTGATCCGCGCCGAAAGGATCATCTCGTAAGCCTTATTTATGATCTCCAGCTTCTTTTCCGCTTTTTCCTTCCATTCCGGATGATCCTCAAACCTCTTGGGGTTCCAGGCCGAGGCAAGCTCCTCGTAAGCCGCCTTCAATTCCTCGTGGTCCGCGTCCGGCCCCACTTTGAACAGATCATAAGCGGGCCTGAGGTCCAGCTCGGCGCCGCCCTCGCCTTTGTCCAACTTATCGATTTTTTCTATTTTGTCGGGGCGGTCTATTTCTTTATATAAGTTCTCCAACTCCAGAGACAGCTGTTCTTCGACATTATCTTCCGGCTTTCTGTTTTTCATGCTGGCCACTCCAGTATGGGCTGATCAAAATCTTTCCTGCTCATATTATAAAACAGGATTTCAATCCA
>CAZKYN010000262.1:2151-4119 GCA_964556675.1 uncultured Syntrophaceae bacterium | reverse complement strand
CTTCAGGTGGTCGCCGGCGAGGACGCCCAGGCCGCCGGCATACAGCGGCAGGGCGTAGAACGGTGGTTTACTGACCGGGGCAAGGGTCCCCGGAGTACGTCCAAAATCCGCATCCTTGCCCGTATTGCAGAATTCGTTGAAACGCGTCACTGTTTTGACCAGGTTGTCCGTGACCATCATGTTGCGGTTTTCCTTGTGCTCCCTGATCTTTGCTGCCAGCCCTTCAATCGTGTCCGCCTGCATGATCCAGCCCCGCTTCACTGCGTCCATATTGTCCTTCGACCAGGGGACGAGGCCGAAGCCGGCAGTGGAGATACCCATCGAAGTGATGGTGACATTCGCCCGCAGGGTTTCGTCAAACACCATCCAGCTCGGGACGCGGGGATAGTTCAGCTTGAGGATGTCGAACTTTATGGCTTCCTTGTAAAAGAAATAGCGGCTCGGATCAGTGGTTACCAGCGTTTCCGCAGCATAGCGGTTTCCGTAGTTGTCGATGACTATGGAATTTTTCCCGCCGACGGAATCCGTGATCAGACCCATCTTGAGGCCGTGGTGCCGGATGGGGACAGCCATGATGATCCGGGACGCCGCCTTGCCCACCTTGGCCAGACCCGCGCCCACCGTCATGGCCATGGCGATTCCGTCTCCCGTGTTGTCCGGTGTCCCGTAAAAAGCCCATCCTTCCACGCCCGGTCCTTCCAGGAACGCCCGCCGCATGGGAAGGCTGTACTCGTAACCGCCGGTCGTGATGATGACACCGCGCCTGGCCCTGCAGTTCACCTTCTTGCCGGCCTTGGTCTGCCCGACGACTCCTGCCACCTCTCCCCTGTCGTTCGTGATCAGGCTGACGGCCGGCGTCTCCCAGAGGACGCGGGCCTTTCTTTTCTCGACCGCCTCCCTCAGGACCAGGAAGAACGCCTCTCCGTTCATCTTCTGGGCTTTGGGAGCGTTCATCGTGGGGATGGCGAAATCAGCCTTGTTGGAGAAGGAGCTTCCGAAGACCCGGTACTTGCTGTCCTTCGCCCCGGGGAAGTTCGGGAAGGCCGCCCCCGCGAACCGCGAGAACGCCACGGTGTTGAAAGCCGGGTCCAGCTTTTTCAGGAAATCGACGTTTTGAGGCGCCAGGTCCGCCCAGGCCTGCGCAAGCCCGTCTGATACGTCGGGCTGCTCCCCTTCCAGTTTGCCCGGGATGTTCTCGCCGCTGAACATGGCCTTGGCATAAGCCTTGAGGGCCGCCTTGTCGCCGGTCGGGTCGGGGCTGTGGAAAATGCCCCCGGACATGCGGGTGTTGTTGATCAGCTTGTTCTGCGGCTGCTTTTCCAGGATGAGGACCTTCGCCCCGGCATCGGCCGCCTCTATGGCGGCGCAAGCCCCCGCCCCGCCGAAACCGAGAATAACTACGTCCGCATCAACGTCCCATTTCTTGGGCGGCCGCGCCGCTTCCGTTACCGAGGCGCCCAGGCCTGTAACCGCCAAAGCGCCGGTCCCTATAAGGGCCCCTTTCAAGAAATCTCTTCTTTTGACATCTTTCGATTTTTTTTCAGTCATTTGTGCCTCCTGTGGGTTGGTCTGTTAAAAAAAACAAAACCCCGCCTCTTTTCAGAAGCAGGGTTTTTAAGGTGTCCGATCGCATATTCCTAAATCCGGTTGGTCTGATCCTACTCAACTAACAAGATGTCTTTCAAATATTTGTGCTTCCAACGGCTGAAAAAGTCAAGTTGATCTTTGTTGCGGCCGCAAGCCGGAAGAGACCGAGATGCCGGAGGTCTCCACCCGGCAGGCCTCCCTGACCTCCGGGAAAGCCCTCGTCGTGGCGGATCGGATTATGCGGAAAGAACGCACTGCCCTGTCAAAGATCAACTTGGCCCGGCCGTTCATTCAGTTGACGTTGGACAGGGCGACCCGGACCCAGGGGGTTTTGGATTTGAGCCGTCAAAACCTCATGCACACTCTCGCCGGCGGGGGACA
>CAZKYN010000262.1:0-2051 GCA_964556675.1 uncultured Syntrophaceae bacterium | reverse complement strand
GGGTTTTGGATTTGAGCCGTCAAAACCTCATGCACACTCTCGCCGGCGGGGGACAAATAATGACCCCCCCTGGCGGGAGGGTGTATGGACCGAAGTCAAGGGAATATACGGAATACATAGGAGGAAGGTGAAAATGGAATCCCGCCTTCGCTGGATGACAAATCGACCTGGATATGGTCGTTGTGGGGAGCCAATAGACTCCCGCCTGCGCGGGAGTGACAATCAGGATAAGTGAAGAATCGAAAATGCATGTCATTCCAATCGGAGAAAAGGCAACCAGCCTGCAAGCAATTGCCCGTAGGGGCAGGTCTCAGACCTGCCCGCATAAGCCGGATTCATCCAACTCGCCATTCCCCGAACCGACTCGTCATTCCCGGCTTGACCGGGAATCCAGTCCTTAATTCTTTACGTACAGGATCTCCTCGCCCTTTTCCAGCCTGCGGATGTTCTCGCTCACTCCCTCGACGATGCCCTGCGTGGAGATGTCCGTGGAGCCCGCGATGTGGGGCGTCGCCAGGACGTTGTAATTGAATATCTGGTCGTGCGGGTCCGGCGGCTCCTCCCAGAATACGTCCAGTCCGGCCCCGGCTATCCGGCCGCACGAAAGCGCATCAAGCAGGGCCTCGCGGTCAACCAGCCCGCCCCGCGCAAGGTTGATCAGGTACGCGCCGCTTTTCATCTTCTCGAACTCGCGCCTGCCGATCATGTTTTTGCTTTCAGGGCTCATGGGAAGGCACAGGACGACATAGTCGGACATGCCCAGCAAATCGTCCATTTGAAACGGCGTGCCCGCCCATTGCAGGCCCAGCTCTTTTGCGGCCCTCTCCGGCTCGTGCCTCTTGATGCCGATCAGTTTGCAGTCGAACGGCTTGAGCCGCCGCGCGAGGGCCCGGCCGATCCCGCCGAGGCCGATAATCCCGACAGTCTTCCCCACGAGCGTCTTCCCCCGCGGCACCCCCATGTGCCCGTTTTTCATGCTGCGGGCCATCTCTTTAAAATCGCGCGAAAGGCCGATCATGAGATAGATGCCAAGTTCGGCAACCGAATCGGCGTTGCCGGAGATGTCAGTCGGGACGTTGGCGACCTTGATGCCGCGCGCCGTCGCGGCCTGCAGGTCGACGCCCTCCAGACCCGCCCCGCACTGCTGGATCAGCTTCAGCCTGTCTGCGCTCTCCAGCTCTTTCCGGCCCACTGTCGACATCGTCGGGATCAGGACGTCGAAGCCCGCCAGGGAATCGAACCCGAAGCGCCCGCTCGCGACAAACTCGTGCTCGGGGAATCTCTTCTTCATGACCTGCAGAAACCCCCAGGCATTCTCATGGGCAGCAAAGAGGATTTTCATGGGTGCTCCTTGTGGCGAGTAATTCCAATTCAGAAAAGTATCTGTTTTGAATCTACAAAAAAGTTCAAAAGCTTCTCAATCAGATATTTTTTTTTCTTTATATTTAACTTCCGTTCTCACAAATCTTAAAATTGCGTCGTATGTTCTTATTTCAATTTTATGTCCCATATATCTGTTCCATGCGGATTTAAAGTCTTTTCGTCTTTTATCCTCATATTCAGACTCTCTACCTATCATTATTATTCCTTTAGGCTCTCTGAAATCAGACAAGCATAGCGCATCACGTAAATAAGATTGGGCGAATGCACAAAAATCAATATACTCTATAATCTGTCCTATTGCGTGATTTGCAGAAGAACTCATGTGCAAATAATTATTCGTCTGTGATAGCATGTTCTGATTAGCACCCTTAAGTTCAACAACAAACCAACTGAACCCAGCCGAATTACAACCACCTAATATGAAATCAGGAATGAGTCCCTTACGGAAGGATTTCATTGGGGGTCGTATTACCTGTTGCGGTATTAGCCATGCCCCATGATGACCAGTTCCAAATGGCCTAAGGCCATTAATTAAAATACTTGGATTCTTTCTCAGGTAAACGTCGAGTTCAGTTTCATTCGCCAAGCGATTAAGTAAACTTTCGAATTGCTCTAATTGTTCACGAGTTACGCTCGAATGGCTTACAAAATATTCTTTAGGAGGCCAG
>CAZKYN010000261.1:0-4160 GCA_964556675.1 uncultured Syntrophaceae bacterium | reverse complement strand
GTGTTCACCTTTCCCCCGCACGGGCATTCGCCGTTTTTGTGCCTGTGCCTCAGGAGGAAATGCCGGGGCAAGCGCCGCCCGTCGGCGTCGCAGCCAACCGCCGTCTTGAGGACGTCCGCTATTTTCCCGTAAATTTTTTTCTGTTGCTCTTCGTCAAGCAGGCCGGCAGGGGTGTCCGGCAGGATGCCCGCCTGGTAAAGGATCTCGTCGGAATAGACATTCCCGATGCCGGCCACGACCTGCTGGTCCATCAATGCCGCCTTTATTGAGGTTTTCTTCCGGGCGATCTGCCGGGAGAAATAATCCCTGCTGAAAGCGGGGCTCAGCGCGTCCGGCCCGAGATGCTTGAGATCTATTAAGAATTCCAGGCTCTTTATAACCCTGATCCCGCCCAGCATCCTCCTGGAAGTATACGCGAGAGAATCGCCGTTGAACCGGAAAATTATCCTGGTGTATTCCGGGACGGGCTGTTCTTTCAGGAAGGCCAGCCCGCCGTCCATCCCGAAATGGATGTCGACGTACCCCGGCCCGCCTTGCCTCTTGTCCTTTGCGCCTTTCCCGACTTCTACAAAGAGGTGCTTGCCGTATCTCCTGCTGGCCTTGAATGTACTGCCTTCGAGCAGTGTCCTGATTTTTCCCGGGCTCGTGTCCCGCAGGATCCTTTTCTCCAGGACCTGAACTGCGGATATTTTCAATCCGAGGCAATGCCTGTCAAAATATCTCTTCAGGATTTCCACATCCGGCAGTTCCGGCATAAGTCCCCCGATTCAACAACACGGTATGTCTCATCTGTGATAATAATACGCCCGGAAACCGATGTCTGTCTGAAATACGCCTGACTGCGAACTTTTTTTCAAGATGAAAACAGGCACAGCCCATCTTCCCCTCCATACCGGGAAAGCCCCCGCGTGGCTCTTCCAGAGAATGAAGAGGCTTGCCCGCGAAATGGCGCTTGTCATAATCGACGAGTTCGGGACGGAAGAACTGCTGCGGAGGCTTTCGGACCCCTTCTGGTTCCAGGCCTTCGGCTGCGTCCTGGGCTTCGACTGGCATTCGAGCGGCCTTACGACAACTGTCTGCGGGGCTCTCAAGGAAGGCATGAAGGGGATCGAGCACGAGACCGGCCTTTTCGTTGCGGGCGGCAAAGGCAAGGTCTCGCGGAAGACTCCGGACGAGATCCTGGCGCAAGGGGACCGCATCAAGGCCGACCCGGACAGGCTCGTATACGCCAGCAGAATGTCGGCAAAGGTGGATAGTGCAGCCGTGCAGGACGGCTACCAGCTCTATCACCATGTTTTCTTTTTCAACCGGGACGGCCTCTGGGCCGTCGTGCAGCAGGGGATGAACCCCGAAAACGCCTTCGCCCGGCGCTATCACTGGCTGGGCCGCGAGGGCCTGGACTTCACCTGCGACCCGCACAATGCCGTTTGCTGCAATCATCGAGGCAATGCTCTCAACCTGGTCGCTGCCGAAGGCGGCAATAACCGGGACGCGTCAACCCGCCTTGCTGCGGAAAAAACCGACCTCGTGCTCAGGGAGGTCGTAAAGATCTCCTCTCTGGAGCTCCCGGCCCGGCACCAGGTGATGGCCCGGGAGATCAACCCCGATTACCTCTCCCGCATTCTTTTGAAAACATACGAAAGCCAACCTGCGGATTTTGAATCACTTTTAGGCATCAGGGGTGTGGGCCCGAAGACCCTGCGCGCCCTGGCCCTCATGGCGGAGGTGATCTACGGGGCCGAAGCGTCCTTCCGCGACCCCGCCCGTTTCAGCTATGCCCACGGCGGTAAGGACGGGACCCCTTACCCCGTGGACCGCGCCGTTTACGACGGCTCGATCCATTTCCTCCGGGAAGCCATCAATTCGTCAAATATCGAAAATTCGGAAAAAGTCAAAGCCTTTAAAAGGCTTGCGTGCTTTACCGGCAAATAAAATCTGCCAAAACCTGTCTTTCAACAACTCCAGCCTCATAAAAAGGATTACATGAAAGTACCTTTTTTCCGGCACTTAATCTTTCATCCAAACTCCCGAAATCGCTGATGTTTCATCAGGGAAAGTCTTATATTCACTCAGGTATTGGAGCTAATTCGCTTGAAATAGGCTATTTCCTGTGTTAATCATGCGACTTGTTGAAGTAAGTACCTTTTTGTTTTCAACCAGTTATGGTTCTTTATGCCTGTTTACGAATATACAGCCCTGGATTCATCGGGGAAACAATTTAAGGGGATAATCGATGCGGCAAGCGCGATCGCTGCCCGTCAGAAATTAAGGGAAACCAACTTCTTCCCGGTGGACCTGAAAGAATCCGCGAGCGGAAAAAGGGCGGAAAACCTGGCCGGCAAATCCGTTGTCAGCATTTTGCGCAGGGTCGGACCGAACGAAACCTCGACAATGACGCGCCAGCTCTCCACTCTCCTTAACGCCGGGCTCCCCCTGATCCCCTCTCTCAATGTGCTTGTTAATCAGATCCAGAATCCCGAGCTGAAGAAAACCCTGGCTCAGATCAGGTCGGAAGTAAACGAAGGAAAGAGCCTGTCGCAGGGTTTGGCGGCATTTCCGAAAGTTTTTCCGTCGTACTTTATCAATATGGTCAGAGCGGGCGAGGCATCGGGCAAAATGGATGTCGTCCTGGAGCGCCTGGCGGATTTCAGCGAAAAGCAGCAGGCATTGAAATTAAAGATCGTATCGGCGCTGACGTACCCGGTCTTCATGTTCGCCATCGGCACCATCGTGGTTTTCTTCCTGCTGGCCTTCGTGGTCCCGAACATAACCAAGGTGTTCGATGAAATGCACCAGGATCTGCCCGTTGTAACTGTTGTGCTCATTTTTCTCAGCAGGTTCCTCCAGTCTTTCTGGTGGCTGATCGCGGCTGCCATGGCGGGCGCAGGGGTCGCGTTGCACTATTTCTTCACCAGAACCGACAAGGGCCGGTACGTATGGGACACGCTGAAGCTGAAGCTGCCTCTTGTGGGACGCGTCAACCAGAAACTGGCGGTGGCCAGGTTCAGCCGGACTCTGGGCACCTTGCTCCAAAGCGGTGTCCCGCTGCTCACGGCCCTGGAGATAGTGAAGAATATTGTCAATAACAGGATAATTTCCGACGCGATCCAGACCGCCGGCGAGGAGGTGCGGGAGGGACAGAGCCTCTCGGCCCCCCTGGCGCGCAACGGGCTGTTTCCCCCGATCGCCACGGAGATGATCGCCATAGGGGAACAGAGCGGGAATCTCGAGCCGATGCTTTACCGCATAGCTGATTCCTACGAAAAAGACGTCGAAGCGAGCGTCGCTATGATGACCTCGGTCCTGGAGCCGGTCATGATTTTAAGCCTGGGGGTAGTTGTCGGGTTCATAGTTATTTCTGTTTTGCTCCCGATTTTCGAAATGAACCAGTTGGTCAAATAAGGAAGGAGTAGCCGAAATGAAAATTTCCGGAGGGTCTGCCCCGAGTATCCACAGCCAGCGGGGCCTCACTCTCATTGAGCTGATGGTGGTCATCGTGATCCTGACGATCCTGGCGAGCTTTATCGCCCCGCGCCTCATGGGGAGGCCGGATGAAGCGCGGCGGTCCCAGTCGCGCATCCAGATCGAGGGCCTGGAAACCGCCCTGAAGATGTACAAGCTCGACAATGGGAATTACCCCACGACGGAGCAGGGCCTGAAGGCCCTCGTAGAGCCCCCGTCCAGCGGGAAGCTGGCCGGGAACTGGCGGGAGGGCGGCTACCTGGAAAAAGGCAAGGTGCCT
Organism: uncultured Syntrophaceae bacterium; assembly: GCA_964556675.1. Classification (GTDB taxonomy): domain Bacteria; phylum Desulfobacterota; class Syntrophia; order Syntrophales; family UBA4778; genus JBDKTK01. The sequence goes on along the minus strand of CAZKYN010000261.1, from coordinate 418 downwards.
AAAGACCCCTGGGGGAACGAGTTTGTGTATGTGTCCCCCGGAAGCCACGGAGAATACGACCTCAGTTCCAGGGGGGCCGACGGGGAGGTCGGCGGTGACGGGAAGAACAAGGACATCAACAGCTGGGAAATGGACTGAGCGGGGCTTCACCCTTATCGAGCTGTGCGTCGTCATTGCCCTGATCGGGACGATGCTGTTCATAGCGGCCCCGCGGATTCACGACGCCGTCTACAAGGACAGCCTGCGCCAGACGGTCAGGCACATTGTCTCGAAGAGCAGGGAGCTGCGCAGCGACGCCGTCCGGGACAACGTCGATTACGTATTGCACTTTGACATGGACAAGGGCCGCTTCTGGTACGAGGCGTCCGATATGACTGCGGAAAACAGAAAAGAGATGGAGGGCAGATTTTACCAACTC
>CAZKYN010000260.1:0-4178 GCA_964556675.1 uncultured Syntrophaceae bacterium | reverse complement strand
TGGAAACCCTCCCCAATGCCATGTTCCGTGTAGAGCTGGAGAACGGTCACCGCATTCTCGCCCATATATCGGGAAAGATGCGCATGCATTTCATAAAAATTCTGCCGGGAGACAAGGTGACAGTGGAGTTGTCCCCTTACGATTTGACCCGCGGAAGAATTACATACAGGTCGAAATAAGAGAGGTTTATCGTGAAAGTCAGGTCTTCAGTAAAAAAGATATGCGATAAATGCAAGGTAATCAAACGGCACGGCGTGTTAAGGGTTATCTGCGAAAATCCCAAGCATAAACAGCGTCAGGGCTAGGAGGTAGCAAGTGGCAAGAATCGCAGGGGTAGATTTACCGAAAAACAAGAGAATGGAAATTGCTCTTACGTATATTTACGGCATCGGCAGGTCCCAGGCCAAAGAGATTTTGAAGCAGGCGGGAGTCGACTTAAACAGGAAGACCGACGAACTGGTGGATGCGGAAGTAACCGCTATCCGTAATATAATAGATAAGGATCATAAGGTTGAGGGCGACCTGAGAAGGGATATCTCGATGTCCATCAAAAGGCTTATGGACATCGGAACGTACAGGGGACTGAGACACAGGAAAGGGCTTCCGGTCAGGGGTCAGAGGACACATACCAATGCCAGGACCAGGAAGGGACCCAGAAGAAGCATAGCCGGAAAGAAGAAGTAATTTGGAGGGAATGAATGGCAACACCCAGGGCTAAAAAGGGCAAGAAAAGAGAGCGGAAGAACATATCGGAGGGGATCGCTCACATTCAATCCACCTTCAATAACACAATAGTTTCGATCACGGACCTGAGCGGTAACGTTATTGCCTGGTCCTCTTCGGGGTCCCAGGGGTTTAAAGGCTCCCGTAAAGGTACGCCCTTTGCAGCCCAGATGGCTGCGGAAGGCGCCGTCAAAAAGGCAATGGAACACGGGTTGAGGACAGTTCAGGTATACGTAAAAGGCCCCGGTTCCGGACGCGAGTCGGCGTTAAGGTCTCTGCAGGCAACAGGTCTGAATATAAGCTTGATAAGGGACGTGACACCTGTCCCGCATAATGGCTGCCGTCCGCCGAAAAGAAGGCGTGTTTGATTTCTACTTAGGAGGAAACTTTGGCAAAATACAGAGAATCACTTTGCAGGTTATGCCGGGCTGAGGGCATAAAACTGTTTCAAAAAGGCGACCGCTGCTTTACCGAGAAGTGCGCTTTGGACCGCCGGGCTTATGCCCCGGGCGAACATGGACAGAGCCGCAGAGGAAAGCACTCGGACTACGGCGTCCAGATGAGAGAGAAACAGAAGTTAAAAAGGATGTTCGGTCTGCTAGAGCGGCAGTTTCGGAACTATTTTCAAAAAGCCGATAAACAGAAAGGCGTTACCGGCTCAAATCTCCTTTTAATGCTGGAGAGGAGGCTTGATAATGTTGTTTTCCGTCTTGGTTTTGCCAATTCAAGAGCTGAAGCAAGACAGCTTGTCCTTCACGGCCATTTCTTTGTCAACGGCAAGAAAGTAAACATTCCATCTTACCTGGTCGGCGCCGGCCAAGAAATCCAGGTCCGGGAGAAGAGCCGCAACATGTCCAGGATTATTGAATCCATGGATATCGTTGCGCGGCGCGGAATTCCGCAGTGGCTGGAACTGGATAAAGACAATTTCAAAGGCACTTTCAAGAGAATCCCCGCAAGGGATGAATTAACAATGCCGATTCAGGAACAGCTGGTTGTTGAGCTTTACTCCAAGTAGTCAATAAAAAGGAAAGAAGACATGCAGAAGAATTGGCGCAGCCTGATCAGGCCGAAACGCATCGAAGTTGATGACAAGACACATTCAAGGTACTATGGCGATTTCACCTGCCAGCCGCTGGAGAAAGGCTTCGGGACAACTCTCGGGAACTCTCTGAGAAGAGTGCTGCTTTCATCAATCCGGGGCGCAGCTATTATATCCGTTAAATTTGACGGGGTCCTCCATGAATTTTCCACGATTCCGGGCGTCAAGGAGGACATCACCGATATTATCCTGAACCTTAAGGGCATCAGGCTCAAACTCCACGGGGAAGGCCCCAAGATAATCCATCTCGATTCATCGAAAGAGGGAGCGGTCACGGCCGGAGACATTATCACGGACAGCACTGTAGAGGTCCTCAACCCCGAGCATTACATAGCCACTCTGACCAAAGGCGCCAATTTAAAGGCTGACCTCATGGTCAAAATGGGAAAAGGCTATGTGCCCGCAAAGATGGAGAGGGAACCGGATCAGCCCGAAGGCACAATTAATATTGATGCGATCTTCTCTCCCATAAAAAAGGTAACCTATACCGTCATGCATGCCAGGGTCGGACAGATTACCGACTACGACCGGCTCGACCTGGAAGTCTGGACAGACGGCAGCATAATCCCCGAAGACGCGATAGCGTATGCAGCAAAGATTCTCAAAGAACAGCTCGATGTATTCATTAATTTCGAAGAGGCTGAAGAAGAAGAGAAGGCAGGGGATATAGAGGACAAGGAGAAAATAAACGAGAACCTGCTGCGCAGTGTCGACGAGCTTGAGCTGTCCGTACGTTCGGCAAATTGCCTGAAGAATGCAGGCATCAATCTGATCGGAGAGCTTGTCCAGAAAACTGAAGCCGAGATGCTCAAGACCAAGAATTTTGGAAGAAAATCACTCAACGAAATAAAAGAGATACTCTCCGAAATGGGGCTGAGCCTGGGAATGAAAATAGATTTCCCGCCATGGTCAAAATCCGAAAAGGACAAGGCCAAAGAGACAGGCGAATAACAATAGTCTTCGAGAAAGGGTTTTTTTAAAATGCGTCATAAACGAGCAGGTAAAAAACTGGGCAGATCGGCCAGCCATCGCGATGCCATGATGAGAAACATGGTTACCTCTTTCCTCAAAGAGGAAAAGGTCACAACTACCGACATGAAAGCGAAGCTGCTGAAGAGCCTTACTGATAAAATGATAACCCTGGGCAAGCAGGGTGACCTGCATGCGCGCCGGCAGGTGGCCATGATTGTGCGGGACAGGGCTGCTTCAAAGAAGCTTTTTGAGGAAATTTCTCCGCGTTTCCAGGACAGGCAGGGCGGTTATACGAGATCGGTGAAGATCGGGAGCCGCCATGGCGACAATGCGCCGATATCGGTGGTCGAATTTGTCTCCAAGCCGGAGGAAAAAACCAAGGCTAAGAAAAAGGGAAGACAAAAAAAAGAAAAGACCGAATAAAAATACCTTCGAAAGGGCGGCCTATGGCCGCCTTTTTCATTTCCGGGGTTAGTCTTTTCTTGCATTTTTTTTTGAAATAGCTTTATATCATTAAAAATATTATCTATTTTACAGGTAAATTGATTTTTAAATAAAATCCCTCAATAAACTGTTTCTGAAAAGAAACGGGAAGGAGAAACAGCATGGCGGAAGAGAAAGTAGGGGAAGTCGTAAAGTTCTTTGCGAAGCCCAGTGTCGCGGCGGTCAAGGTAGTTTCCGGAGAGCTCAATGTCGGCGATACGGTCAAATTTACCGGGTTTACAACCGATTTTGAAGTGAAGATCGAATCAATGGAAGTTAACAACCAGAAGGTCGAAAAAGCTGTTGCGGGCGATTATATAGGTTTGAAAGTGTCAGACAGGGTCCGTCCGGGAGATGAGGTATTCAAGGTTACCCTCGAATAATCCGGACAGATTTGAAAAAAACTTTAGAGCCACTGGGATAAAAGTGGCTCTTTTTTTTGCTAAACATATTGTCGTTTCAGATGGGCTGTGGTAAGCGAGCCTAGTTTTTTTGGAGTGTATAATGACGGGATCAGACAGCATGAAATTTCTGGAAAGCCTTGAGAAAGGCGGCATCAGACTCGGCCTTACTGCGGTTTCCAGGCTCATGAAACGGATTGGAGATCCGCAGAAAAAGTATGAATCGGTCCTGATTGCCGGAACCAACGGCAAAGGCTCGACAGCCGCAATGCTTTCCTCGGTCCTGGCGCTGACGGGTTTGAAAGTCGGGCTTTATACTTCCCCGCATTTGTCTGATTTCCGGGAGAGGATCAGGATCAATGGAGTCCTGATCGGGAAAAGGGAGTTGGCCTCCTGTATTGAAGAGATTCGCAGCTGTCTTGAAGATCCGGTCACTTATTTTGAATTCACGACGGCCCTGGCATTCCTGTATTTTTTCCGAAAAGGTATCGATATCG
>CAZKYN010000259.1:0-4192 GCA_964556675.1 uncultured Syntrophaceae bacterium | reverse complement strand
CGAAAGGCTATCCAAATCAGGCCGCCAGGCCGCAAGCTCGGCCGGAGTTATATTGAATGCTTCCGAGTATGCCCGCAGCGTTTCTCCATCAAGCTTTTTGAAATTTTCGGGATCGAGGTGGGCCTTGATTTTCCTTTTCGGGATGCCGGTGTAATCGGAGAGGAGCTTGAGGTCAAAGATATTTGCGGCCATGAAAAAAGCCAGCGGGCTCGCCTTGCCCTGCTCGAAGAGGCGGCATGCCTCCCGGGCCTTTTCGTCGATCTGCTCCCAGGCCTGCAGCAGAGCGGTGTTCTTGGGCTCCCAGCCGGGGCTGAGGGCCTTCACGTAATTGCCTTTATCGTCTACGGCGTACACGACCTCGCGGTGCCCTTCCATCAGGTCGGCGTCGTCCTGGGGGACCTGGTCGCGCTTCATTGTCAGCAGACCTTGAGCAGCATGTGGGCGTAGCTGAACCGCGAGCTCTCCGGCACGAAGCACAGGACCCTGTCGCCGGCCTTGAGCCTGCCCGAGTGGAAGAGTTCTTCCAGCATCAGGTAGATCGAGACGCATCCGATGTTCCCGACCCTGGTCAGGTTGGTGAACCATTTGTCCTGCGGGATATCGATCCCCTGGGCCGTCATGCCCTCATGGAGGGGCGTCCGGAAGTATTCCGAAGAGATATGGGGCAGGTAGTAATCGACTTCCGCCGGGTCCAGGCCGTGCTTGTCCAGGGATTCGGCGAGAGAGCCAACCCCCAGCTTGACAACGTGCCTGTCGAGCAGAGAGATGTCCTGCTTCAGGGAAAAGATCGACCGGGCAAGCCATTCTTCGGGGTTGAGCGTCTTCCAGCCGACCATCTTCCCTTCGGGGTCCTTTTCGGCGCCGGAATACATGCAGACTTCCCTCTGTCCCGCATATGAATACACATCGATCCACTCGATCCGCAGCGAGGGCCTGTCCTCGTTGGGCCGCGACTGGAGGAGCGCGGCGCCGGCCCCGTCGGAGAGCATCCACCGGAGAAAGTCTTTCTCGAAGGCGAGGATCGGGCGTTCCTCGAGCTTGGCGAGGTCCGCCATTTCGCTCTGGAAGAGACGGGCCAGGAACATCGGCGAGCCCAGTTCCGAGGCGACGCACACGGCGCTTTTTGTATTTCCGCTCAGGACCGACAGCAATCCGTACTTCATGGCGTGCATCCCGGAACAGCACACTCCGGCCGTGGAGACGATCTCGATGCTCTTCCCGCCCAGGCAGCCGTGGACCATCGAGGCGTGCGAGGGCATGAGCTGGTCTGCTATTGTTGTCGCGCAGCACAGCAGCTCCATATCATCCATGCCAAAAGACGGGCCGAAGAGCTTGCGCACCGCCTCGGCCGCCATCTGCGCGTTGGTATGGGTGAACTTCCCCTCCCTGTCGAGCGCGTAATGCCGGGACTTGATGCCGTTGTTCTTCAGGACAATGGTGCGGGCCCGGGACGGCCTGCCGTTAATCCTGCCGAGGAAGTTTTCCATTTCGTCGTTGGCTACCGGCTCGTTCGGCAGAAACCCGGCCAGCTCGGTTATATATACTTTTCCGGACATTTATTTACCTGAATTTCCTTTCAGAGATTTCACAATTAACCCAATTAGAGAATTGATCGGGGAGATGACAGCCAGGGCGAATATCAGCTCCGTAAAAAACAGGTTAAGCAGCAGAGTCCTGCGTTTCGGGGACTTTATAATAAGCTTCGCCCACAATGTAAAGACCTTCCTCGCGCGGGTCTCAAGCCTGGCGAGCGATTCGTTGATCTCACATGCGCCCAGCGCTTTAAGTTCGCTTTCCAGGCCCCCCAGCCTGTTTTCCAGGAGGGCGGGGCCGATCGCCGCACCGAAGCGGCCCGCCCCGGCTATGTCCTCGGGGGAGATGCCGGGCCTGGGGAATATCCCCAGATAATTGTCTTTCCTGCCCGTAAACATCCAATAGACGATCGTGACCACGCTGACTAGGTTCGGCGCCCGGTCGATAAGGGCGATATTGCCGCACAGCCTGCCGCCGAGCGCTTCGATCTTTTCTTTAACTATTTTGAAAGCCCCGACCCACATGTTCCGGGAACCGATGACCGTCACGACATCGGCCCCCCCGATGATTTCTTTCGCCACAGGGCTGTTCAGAAATGTCGAGACCGGCGGGGAGGGGGACAGGTACCAGGGCTGAAAGGCGAGGATGACGAGGTCGTATTTCCCGGGCATCCCGCGTTCCGTAATGTACACGTTTTTCAGCCGGACCGGGACCTCCATGACCGACTCGGGAAAGACGTTTAAGAATTCCATCCTGGTCCAGGGAAAAGGGTAGGGGGTCTCCGGCTTCAGTTCCAGGTAATCTATCGAAAACCGGGGATCGCCGGAAAGGGGCTGGAGCAGGGAGTCGATAACCTGCCGCAGTTGACCGGTTTGCGTATAGTAAACAATGAGTATGGACTTCATTTAATCGTTTCAGCCGACTCCATGGGTCTCCCGGAGGTCTCGAGGGAATGTGCCGAACTATATGGATTGCCGCCACTTATGTCAAGTTCATGTTGCACAAATAAGGCAGGTGGCGGAGCTTGTCGAAATGACCGAAATGCAGGCTCCGGTTGGATGGGCCGGCCCACCGACTCGTCATTCCCGACCTGACCGGGAATCCAGGGAATAAAATGGGCGACCCGCCGGTCGCCCCTACGATTTTCTTCTGTCCCCCTCTGGAGGGGGAATAAAGGGGGAGGTACAAAGCTATGACCACCCCCTGCACCCCCGCCGGCGGGGGACATAAAATATACAGAGGGAGAGAATACCGAACGCTTTTCGGGAATGACCTGTTTGTTTCGACTAGTCATTCCCGACCTGACCGGGAATCCAGGGAATAAAATGGGCGACCCGCCGGTCGCCCCTACGATTTTCTTCTGTCCCCCTCTGGAGGGGGAATAAAGGGGGAGGTACAAAGCTATGACCACCCCCTGCACCCCCGCCAGCGGGGGAGATTCAGCATTACATGACAGACAAATTTTTCCTATAAGACAGAGAGAGAAGCTAGTAAATCCCCGATTTTACGGGAATACTTACTCGATCTTTTTCCCCAGGAATTGCTCAAAATGGAACCACTCCCCGGGATGCTGCCGCACCATGTCCTCGAGGCTCCCCGCGTAGGCCTGGGCGGCCTTCCTGATGGCGGCCTCCCTCTCCCTGCGGTTTTCCGCCCGGACAGAATCAAGGGGCGCTATCCGGCAGTGATAAGTGTCTTTCCCGGTGCGGAATGTGAATAGCATAAAGAGAGGCGAGCCGGAAAGCAGGGCGAAGATGAAAGGGGCTTCGGGAAGCCGCGCCTCGCGGCCGGCAAAACGCACCGCAATCGACCTCTGTTTGGGGTGCCAGACGCGGTCGGCGGTCAGTGAAACCAGGCCTCCTTCCTTGAGGAACTGGACTCCATCCAGTATATCCGCCGGCGAGCCGCCGTCCTGTGCCACCGCAATGATCCTGATCCCGCTTCGGGCCAGGCTCTCTTTCTGGGTCTTCTCGATCTGCTCTTTGTGCTTTTCACCCATGTACAGCAGGAGCTTCATCCGCGGATTGTCGCGGCCCTTGGCCTTGAGCCGGTGGGCCGCTACCTCCCAGTTCCCGGTATGGGACATCAGGATGACCCCGCCGGTCCGCGTGTTCACGGCATCCTCCAGGAGATCAAATCCCTCGCTGGTGTAGCGCTCCGCCATGTCCTCATCGATGAACAGCCTGACGCGGTCGAGGAAATTCCGGGAGAAGTTATGGTACTGCCGCCAGGAACAGCTCAGGGCATGGAAAAGCCCTTTTCCCGGGAATACGGCCCTGTAAAAGCGCAGGCTCACGGCCAGACGGTTGGGAAATAGTCAGAAATAGCCCGTGGCGATCCACCAGGTACAGAAGCGCATCACCCACAGGCCGCCGCGCCGCGACATGAATATCAGGGACTTGTAAAAGGCGTCCTTCATGCCGTTATCCCCGGGCCCTGTTGAGCGAAATATCTTTAACGCGGGAGACGAACCAGAACTCCTCGTGGCCCGGCGCGCTCTGCTCCACTGCCGTCACGTCAAAACCGGCGCCCTCCAGGATTTCCCGGAGCTGCCGTTCCGTACGGAAATTGCAGATGCCCTTGAAAACCTTTATCCGGGCGACTTCGATCATCCGCTTGAATACAATATGCCTGCGCTCGGCCGCGCCGGTCACACCGG
>CAZKYN010000258.1:0-4235 GCA_964556675.1 uncultured Syntrophaceae bacterium | reverse complement strand
TGCGACGTCTATCGCGAGGTCTACGGCGAATACCGTGATCCGGGTCTGTACTAAGAAATTTCAGGAGGGAATACTAGCTATGGCAGATAGAAAGATTCGCATAATGGTTGCTAAACCCGGACTGGACGGACACGACCGGGGCGCAAGGGTTCTCGCACGCTGTTTCCGTGATGCGGGCTTCGAGGTCATTTACACGGGCTGCCACCAGACGCCCGAACAGATAGCCGCTTCGGCAATCCAGGAAGACGTGGACGTGGTGGGCCTCAGCTGCCTTTCCGGCGCCCACCGGTACCTTTTCCCGGCAGTTGTGAAACTGCTGAAGGAAAAGGGGGCCGACGACATCACCGTTATCGGCGGCGGGATCATCCCGGACCAGGACTTCCAGGGCCTCTATGACGCCGGCCTCAAGGCGCTCTTCACACCGGGCGCCACGCTGGAGAGCATAGTGGAATGGGTCAACAAAAATATTCAGCCAAGAGCATAAAGGTTAAAAAGGGTTAAAGAATGGAAATAGGAAAGAAGATCAAGGCGGGGGATATTCGGGCTGCCTCCCGCCTGATTAGAAACATTGAAGACAATATTCCTGAAGCGAAGACGACGATTAAGCATATATTTCCTCTGACAGGGAACGCACATGTTGTCGGAATCACCGGGTCTCCCGGCGCGGGCAAGTCCACTCTGGTTGACGGGCTCATCGAATTCACCCGTAAGCGGAACAAGACAGTGGGCGTCCTTGCTGTCGATCCCACCAGTCCGTTCACGGGCGGCGCCATCCTTGGGGACAGGATACGGATGCAACGCCACGCCGAGGATCCCGGCGTATTCGTCAGAAGCCTGGCAACCAGGGGCGCCCTGGGCGGCCTGGCAAAGGCTGTCGGCGATGCCATTCATGTGCTTGATGTAATGGGCAAGGATTTCGTTCTCGTCGAAACCGTCGGGACCGGCCAGCAGGAAGTGGAAATCATCAATCACGCCCACACGGTAATAGTTGTCCTGGTCCCGGGCATGGGCGATGAGATCCAGGCCATCAAGGCCGGAATAATGGAGATTGCGGATATCTTTGTGGTCAACAAAGCGGACCGGGACGGGGCCGGCAAACTCCAGAGAGAGCTCATGGCAGTCCTGGACATGTCGGCCATCCCGAACGGAGGCTGGAGGCCCCCGATCCTTTCCATCGGCAATGCTTTTGACCCTGTGGAATTCGAACGGGGCGTAACAGAGCTCACCACCAAGGTCCAGGACCATTACGATCACCTGGTGCAGAGCAACATGATCGGCGACAGGCGGCGCCGCAAGACGGCCCACGAACTCAACGAGGCCCTGCGGGCCAGCATCCTGGAACCGGTGCTGGAGAGGCTCATCACCTCCGGCGACCTCGACCGCATGATCGAAAGCCTACTTAAAAAGGAATCGGACCCTTATACGATTTCCGAAGAAGTGGCTAAAAAGTACCTGAAAGAGTGCATGTAAAGGCTTCAGGATAGAGCTCGTAAACTTGAACCCGGGGCTTGAATAAAGCCCCGGGTTTTTACTAATCTATATATTCAGTGTCATCTGAGCGCCGGCGAAGAATCTATTTTTAAGAAAGATTCTTCGGTCGCAAGCTCCCTCAGAATGACTACGGAAAAAAATTATTTTCATCCTGAGCGAAGCGAAGGATCTGATTGAGAGGCGATCGTGAGTAATATATTGGAGGAAACCCTGGCGAGGTTCAATAAGGGCATCGTCATTGTTATCACGGGAAACGGCAAAGGGAAGACCACGGCCGCAATGGGCCAGGCCCTGCGGGCCCTTGGGCACGGCTTCAAGGTCCTGGTGATCCAATTCATGAAAGGGAAAAAATACGGAGAAGTGCTTTGTGCGGAAAAGCTCCTGCCGAACCTCAGGATAATCCCCTGCGGCCTCGACAGCTTCGTCATGAAGGACAACCCCGCTCCCGTTGATATCGAGCTGGCCCGGCAAGGCCTGAAACTCGCAAAGGAAGCTATCGTTTCCGGGGAATACCAGATGGTCATCCTCGACGAGATCAACGTGGCGCTCGATTTCAAGCTGATCCCGCTCGAGGAAGTCCTCGACCTCATTCGCAATAAACCGGATTCAATCGATCTCGTCCTCACCGGCCGGTACGCGCCGCAGGAGATAATCGACCTTGCCGATACCGTCAGCGAAGTAAAAGAGATCAAGCACCACTACGCAAAGGGCATTAAGGAGAGGGCGGGAATAGAGTTTTAGAGGCTGTTGAAAAAAGATCATCTACTGCGTTGCGCTTCAAACCGCATCGCTCAACGTATTAACTTATACGCCTCGCGATACGGTTATTGCGCGCCTTGCATCTAATCGTTTTTGAACAGCCTCGTTTGATTCGAAATGCGCAGGGGCGTATTGCAATACGCCCCTGCAAAGAATGCTTCTTTGGTTTGATTATTTCACATAAATCCTGAAATCCACCGCCTTCACGCCTCTTTCGTACACCAGGACGGGGTTGAGATCTATCTGGTCGAATTCCGGATGGTCGACCGCCAGCCGGCCCAGGTTTTTCATTGCCTCGATCAGCGCCTTTTCATCCTTCGGCTTCTGGCCCCTGATCCCGGCAAGCAGCGGATATCCTTTGATGGACCTGACCATCGACCTGAGTTCGTCGTCGTCCGCCGGCAGCAGGCAGAACTGCACGTCCTTGTATAACTCGGTGAATATGCCTCCCAGGCCGAACATCAGTGCGGGACCGTACTGGGGGTCCCTGATGACGCCCAGTATGACTTCCACGCCGCCCGGCGCCGCCATCGGCGAGACCGTGATCCCGTCTATTTTTGCTCCCGGCGCTTTTTCTTTCACGCCGGCAATTATCTCGTTGAACGATTTCCTGATCTCGGGCGCTTTCCCGAGGTTGAGCTTCACACCTCCCGCGTCCGACTTGTGGGCCACATCCGGCGATGAGATCTTCAGGACCACCGGCCCGCCGTATTTTTTGGCAATTTCGACCGCATCAGCGGGGCTCCCGGCCAGCCTGGTTTCAACTGCCGGCAGCTTGTACTTCTTCAGGAGCGATGCCGCTTTGGTTACGGGGAGCAGCTTCAAGGCTGACGCGGCCGCGTGCGGTCCCTCTTTCTTTTCAACTCCCCCGTCAAAGCGGACAAGCTGATAGAGGGCCTTTATCCCGCGCTCCGGTGTAGGGTAAACGGGGATGCCCTTCTTGTGCATTTTGAGCGCCTCTTCCCGCTCCACATCGGCGCCGCCGCAGAAAATGATCAACTCGCCCTTCCCTGTGACGATATCGGACGCGCCGTGGATGGGATCGCCGAAGATCACGACGCTGGTGTCGTACTCGGATTTGGCTACTGCAATCGATTTAGCATACAGGCCGGGGTCGGTAATCGCGTCGCCTGTCAGGTCAATGGGGTTGCTCACGCCGCAATGGGCCGGGAGAAAGGCCCGGAGTTTGTCTTTGAGCTCCTGGGTCGGGGCGGGATTGGTAAACCCGAGCTTTTCCGATTCATCGATGCCGAGGATGGCCGCGCCCCCCGAGCTGGAGATATTGAGCAGCCTTTTTCCCTTGGGCTTTTCCATGTAGGCCAGGGCCTTGGCGAAATCGTACAGCTCTTCCAGATTATCAGCGCGGTTTATCTTGAACCGCCGGAAGATGGCCTCGTATATGGCGTCGGTGCCCGCCATCGATTTGGTGTGGCTCTCGGCAGCCACGCGCCCGCGCGGCGTCCGGCCGGATTTGAGGATGACTATCGGCTTGTTTGCCTGGGACAGCGCCTTGATGAAATTCCCGGGCCTTTTGACGCCTTCGACATAGAGTGCGATTACTTTCGTGTTCGGGTCGTCATTGAAGTACCGGATGCAGTCGGACTCGTCTATGTCGGCGCGATTGCCGAGGCTTACGAAAACGCTGACGCCCAGTTCCTCTTCGCTGGCCCAGTCCATCAGGGCCGCCCCGACCGTGCCGCTTTGGGAAATGAACGCCATGCCCCCCCTGGTCGTAAGCAACGGCCAGGAAGCGCAGAGGTTCGCATGCGGGTTGTTCACGCCCTGGCAGTTGGGCCCGATCAGGCGCACCTTTGACTTGCGGGCGACCTCAGCAAGCTCTTTCTGCATTTTTTCGCCTTCCTCGCCCGCTTCGGCGAAACCTCCCGTTATGATAACTGCCGATTTGACCCCGGCCTTTCCGCAATCCCTGATCGCGTCGATGACCATCCTGGCCGGGATTACTATGACCGCGAGGTCGGCGGGCG
>CAZKYN010000257.1:0-4279 GCA_964556675.1 uncultured Syntrophaceae bacterium | reverse complement strand
CCTCGACGCCTTTAACGAAAAGAAAATGGTCGTTTTCTCCGGAAGCGTTGTCGCCACTCAGGAAGACAAGACCATTTATGCAGATACGCTGAATATATTTTATAAAAAAGAGTCCGGCCCTCAGTCCGGGGCCCGCCAAAAGAAGAAGCCCGAGGCGGCCGGGGGCGATCTGGACAGGATAGAAGCCGTCGGCAACGTCAGGATAGTTCAACTCAACCGGCTTGTTACCGGCGAGAAAGCCGTCTACCTCCAGGACGAGCAGAAAATAATAATGACCGGCAACCCCGTCCTGAAGGAGGGAGACAACATCATCAAGGGAGAGCGGGTGGTTGTTCTTTTGGATGAAAACAAGGGCATTGTCGAGAGCTCAAAACAGAAGCGGGTTACTGCTGTAATTAATGCGGCCGGGCAAGATAAAGAAAAGTCGAAGAAGAAATAACCTGATGGGCGTTCTGGCGGCGAGCGGGCTTACAAAGGTATACGGCGAGAGGAGGGTTGTCGACGGGGTCAATGTGGAGGTCCGGCAATCGGAAGTTGTGGGCTTGCTGGGGCCCAATGGAGCGGGAAAGACCACGACCTTTTACATGATAGTCGGACTGGTTAAACCTGATGCCGGCACTATACTGCTGGACAACGACGACATCAGCGACTGGCCCATGTACAAGCGGGCCCGCAAGGGTATAAATTACCTGCCCCAGGAGGCCTCGATTTTCAGGAAGATGACCGTCGAGGAGAATATAATGGCCATCCTCGAAACGCTCTCGATAAGCAGGGAGGAAAGGAAACAGCGGCTCCACGACCTCCTGGGCGAGCTCGACCTGCATCACCTCTCCCGTAACATGGCGTATTCGCTTTCGGGCGGGGAGCGCAGGAGGGTCGAGATCACCCGGGCCCTGGTAACGTCGCCCAAGTTCATCCTGCTGGATGAGCCCTTTGCCGGGATAGACCCGCTGGCGGTGCAGGATATACAAAAGATAATTTGCAAGCTGAAGGATAAAGGGATAGGCATCCTGATATCCGACCACAATGTGCGGGAGACTCTTTCGGTTTGCGACAGAGCGTATATAGTAAACGAGGGGACCGTGCTCATAGAAGGCGTGCCGGACGAAATAGCCGCCAGTGAGACCGCCCGAAAAATTTATCTGGGAGAAGACTTTCATATCGATTAGTTTTGAAGGATTTTTTGAAGAATGGCTTTTGAATTAAAACAAAACCTCAAGCTCTCGCAGCAACTGATCATGACGCCCCAGCTGCAGCAGGCAATCAAGCTGTTGCAGCTCTCCAGGATCGAACTGGTGGACGCCATCCAGCAGGAAATAGAGGAAAACCCCCTGCTGGAGGAATTGGCGGTAGATGCGGAGCCCGAGGAGCAGACATCCGCGGGAGCGCCCGAGATCGGCACAGAAGAGATAAGGCAGCCGACCAGGACAGAGGAGATTACGGGGGAGGGCGACGGCAAAGAGGAATTCGACTGGGACGGCTACCTGGAAGACTACGGGCCTGTGGGGGTTACATATTACCATGAAGACCTGGAAGGTCCGACCTGGGAAAACGTCCTGACCAAGGGAGCTTCGCTCACCGACCACCTGCTATGGCAGCTCAAGCTTTCCAGGTTCACCGAAGCGGAGACAAAGATTGCGGAGCAGATTATCGGCAACCTCGACGGCAATGGCTATCTGCTGTGCACCGTCGAAGAAATCGCCTCCCTGGAAAACGCGCATCCCGAAGAGGTCTCGGCGGTCCTGAAGAAAGTCCAGGAATTCGATCCCCCAGGGATAGCGGCAAGGGACCTTCAGGAATGCCTGCTCATCCAGTCGCGCTTTCTGGTCGAATCAAGCCCCCTGCTTGAAAAGATCATCAGGGAGCACCTCAGGGACCTTGAGACAAAGAACTACAACCTGATTGCGAAGAAACTCAAGGTATCGCTGCAAAGCGTTCTGGCGGCCGTGCACATCATCAGCAACATGGACCCTAAGCCGGGCCGCATCTATAATGACGAGCGAGACCAGTACATAGTGCCGGACGTCTTCGTGATCAAGGTCGGCGATGAATACAAGATAATCATTAACGAGGACGGCCTGCCCAAGCTGAGGATCAGCAATTTCTACAAGGAGATCCTTGGCGGGGTTGCCGGGTCCAATAAAGCGGACAGCTGCAAGGATTATATAAAAGAAAGGCTGCAATCGGCAACCTGGCTCATCAAGAGCATCCAGCAGCGGCAAAAGACCATCTATAAGGTCACTGAGAGCATCGTCAAGTTCCAGCGGGAATTTTTTGACAGGGGGATCCAACACCTCAAGCCGATGATCCTGCGCGACGTCGCCGACGATGTCCAGATGCACGAATCCACAATCAGCCGCGTCACTACAAACAAGTACATGCACAGCCCTCGCGGCATTTTCGAGTTGAAGTATTTCTTCAACAGCTCGATAAGCATGGCGAGCGGCGACGCAATCGCGTCCAAAAGCGTCCAGGAGGAGATCAAAAGGATAATAGGTTCGGAGGACAAGAAAAAGCCATACAGCGATAACGAAATCGTCGATATACTGGAAAATTCCGGGATAACCATCGCCAGGAGGACCGTTGCCAAGTACCGGGACATCCTCGGCATCCTGCCGTCGTCCAAAAGAAAAAAATATTTCGATGATTCTAAAAAACGTTGACATTTTCCAGGCACTTGAATATACAAGCCGCTTCCCTAAGGATCGGCTTTGAAGCCAATCACCAGATGGAGGAATATAAATGCAGGTTTCGGTAACCTTCAGGAACACAGAAGCAGAAGACTGGTTCAAGGATTATGCAAACGAGAGACTGGCAAAGCTCAGGAAGTTCATTGATAAGCCTCTGGAAGCCCATGTCATTATGACGGTCGAGAAGTTTCGAAACATAGCGGAAGTCAACCTGATGGCAAAAGGCATAAATATCAACGGCAAGGAGGAAGCCAAGGACATGCAACTGGCTTTCGACATCGTTATGGACAAGATAGAACGGCAACTTGTCAGGCACAAGGAAAAGGTCAGGAACCATAAGGAGAATTCGGCCAAGGAGGCGATGAACCTTTCCGGCCTTTCGGTGTCCCGCGATGATGCCGAGCAGTCGAGCCCTGCTGTCGTGGAGACGCGACGCGTTATCCTGCAACCCATGTCGATCGACGATGCGATAATGGAACTGGAAAGCTCTCACAGCAGGTTCGTCCTGTACAGGGATTCCCTCACGGAAAAGGTCATGGTCCTCTACAGGCGCGAGGACGGAAATTATTCCCTGATTGAAGCGGCTTGAAGGCATTTCGGGACGCTTAATTGGTAATAGGAATGCAGATAATCAACCTGCTTAAAAAAGAATACATAATCAATTCCCTTGAGGCCACGACGAAGAAAGGCGTCCTCGCCGAGTTTGCCGAAGCCCTGGCCGGAAGGACGGGGATCAAACCGGAGAAGGTGTGTGCCATTCTGGAGGAGAGGGAGAAACTGGGCACCACCGGAATCGGCGACGGTGTGGCCATCCCGCACGGCAAACTGGAAGAGATACGGGACACTGTGGTCTTCTTCGGGAAGAGCGAAGCCGGCATCCCGTTCAATTCAATGGATGGAAAACCCGTGCACCTGTTTTTCATCCTGGTCGCACCCGAAAATACCAACGGCAAGCACCTGAAAGTCCTGGCCCGGATTTCCCGGATGCTTAAGGACGAGAAGTTCAGGTCCGATCTGCTCAACGCCGGGAATATCGATTCACTCTATAAGATAATCCAGCTCAAGGACGAAGAAGACATATAAACCTGAAGAAAGCCTGTTAGCTCCATGAACTCAAAACAATTCCTCAATGGAGCGGAAAAGAGTTTCCCTTTCAGGATACTCTCGGGTGAAGGCCTGGACAGAGAAATAACAGGTCCGTGCGCCCTGGTCCACGACGGGACGGAGGATTTCTGGAGCCGCGTCGGAGCCGGCAATATAGTTGTCGCAAGCCCCGCAAACCTTAAAGCATTACCCTGCGGCATCGCCTCCGGCATTTCGTGCCTTTTCATTTCGGGCAGCGGTCCATGCCCGCCCGCAGTCGCCGCTTCCCTGGCCAAACAATCAATACCCCTCGTGAGATCAGCATTGGAACCGGAGCACCTGGCGAGCCGGTTGACCGGGCTCCTGCGCGAAAAACTGGAATCTACAGCGCACCTGCACGGGTCGCTTATCGTTTACAAAGGATCCGGCGTGCTTTTGACAGGCGAAAGCGGGGCGGGAAAAAGCCGCTGCTGCCTGGACCTGCTGGCCCAAGGGGCAAAACTGGT
>CAZKYN010000256.1:0-4292 GCA_964556675.1 uncultured Syntrophaceae bacterium | reverse complement strand
GAGGTTAGGGTCGAGCCAGACTGTTCCCTTTTCGGTTTTGCCCATCTTCTGTCCGAGAGCGGTTGTGATCAGCGGGAATGTTACGCCGTATCCCTGCTTGCCGTCCACTCTGCGGATCAAATCGATTCCCGCAACTATATTCCCCCACTGATCGTTGCCGCCCATCTGGAGGACACAACCGTAGTTATGCTCCAGGTAAAGAAAATCGTATGCCTGCAGGAGCATGTAATTGAATTCGATAAAGTTCAGCCCCGTTTCCAGCCTCATGCGGTAGCTTTCGGCCGCAAGCATCCTGTTCACGCTGAAATGGCGTCCAATATCCCTGAGGAACTCGATATAGTTGAGTGGGCAAAGCCAGTCTGCGTTATTGAGGGCCAGTGCCTTGCCGTCCTCAAATTCAATGTACCTGGAGAGCTGTTTTTTAATTTCCCTGCCGTTCTCCTCAACCTGCTCGCGGGTAAGGATCTTGCGCATTTCCGTCTTGCCGCTCGGGTCACCTATAAGGGCTGTTCCGCCTCCAACCAGCGCGATAGGCCGGTGTCCAGCCCTCTGCATGTGGGCAAGTGACATGATCGGGACAAGACTTCCGATATGGAGACTTGCCGCGGTGGGATCAAATCCTATGTAGCAGGTCACTTTCTCTTCATCCAATAGTTTCCTGACCAGACCCTCATCCGTGACCTGCTCGATAAAACCCCTCTCCAAGAATGTATCAAAGGTGCTCATTATGAATAGTTCCTGTCCAACTTCAGACTTATTCTTTCTATTGCCGCGCACATACCTGTGGACGGGTCAATTTTCAGCAGGGCTCCCTGCAAAAAGACGTCACCCCGGGCCACCTCGAATTTATTCGGTACTCCCGTGAGGAATCTCTCGATGACACGGCCTTTCTCGTTGCCGATAATTGAATCAAAGGGGCCGGTCATTCCTGCATCCGTAATGAAGCCGGTCCCCCTGGAGAGGATCCTTTCGTCGGCAGTCTGGACGTGAGTATGGGTCCCCAGAACCGCGCTGGCCTCTCCATCGAGGAACCATCCTAATGCCTGCTTCTCGGATGTGGCCTCGGCATGGAAGTCCACTATGATAATATTTGTGCGTTCCTTGAGCTGAGCAATCTCCCGCTGGGCGGTTCTGAAAGGGCAATCGATATCTCTCATGAAAACCCGGCCCATCAGGTTAATTACCCCGACCAGAGTGCCGGACCTGCCGACGGTTATTGTGCTTCCAAAGCCTCTGACGCCCTTTGGATAATTGGCCGGCCTGATAAGGTTTCGGTAGTCCTCGATAAAGCTTTCGATTTCCTTTTTATCCCAGATATGGTTACCGGATGTAAGGACATCGATATTATCACTGAAAAGCTCTTCGACAATGTCGCGTGTGACACCGAACCCACCGGCTGCATTTTCGCAGTTCGCAACCACCAGGTCTATTGAACGCGATTCAATTAATCCCGGCAAAAGTTCCCGGACGGCGCGCCTGCCCGGCTTTCCCATAATATCGCCAATAAACAGGATGTTCATGCAAGTCCTCTGGACAGTGGATTATTTGGCAAAATCCGATACCCGAGTCTCGCGGATCACAGTCACCTTTATCTGGCCGGGGTATGTCAGATCGGATTCGATTTTTTTAATTATATCCCTGCAAAGCACGACGGCATCGTTATCTGAGATCTTATCGTTTTCAACCAGGATGCGTATTTCCCTGCCGGCCTGGATGGCATAGCTTTTATCAACGCCGTCGAAAGAATTGGCAATTCCCTCCAGTTCCTCCAGCCTCTTGACATAAGTTTCCAGCATCTCCCGGCGGGCCCCCGGTCTCGCCGCGGACAGCGTATCTGAGGCCTGAACCAGTACCCCGAGAAGGGTGTTTGTGCGCCCGTCGTCATGGTGGGTCGCAATTGCCTGGATGATCTTCTCCGATTCACCGTAGCGTTTTGCGTAGTTAGCGCCTATCTGGGCATGGGGCCCCTCAACCTTATGGTCTATGGCCTTGCCGATATCATGAAGCAGGCCCGCCCGCTTTGCCTCCCGGACGTTCATTCCCAACTCCGAGGCCATTATGCCTGTAAGGTGGGCAACTTCGATCGAATGCTGCAGTACGTTCTGGGAAAAGCTTGTCCTGTATCTGAGTTTCCCGAGAAGGTTTATGATCTCCGGGTGGATATCGTGAACGCCGACATCGAAAGAGGCCCTTTCACCTGTTTCGCGAATGACCGTGTCAACCTCGGCCTTCACCTTTTTGACAATATCTTCTATCCTTCCGGGATGGATTCTTCCATCGCTGATTAATCTCTCCAGGGATATTTTGGCCACTTCCCGACGAACCGGGTCAAAACTGGAGAGGACAACGGCTTCGGGAGTATCGTCAATTATAAGGTCAATGCCCGTTGCCGCTTCTATCGCCCGGATGTTACGGCCTTCCCTGCCAATGATCCTGCCCTTCATTTCGTCATTGGGAAGGCTCACAACGGAGACGGTGTTTTCCGTGACAAAATCTCCCGCGAATCGCTGGACGGCATAGGCAATGACCTCCCTCGACAGCTTTTCGGCGTTCCTCTTCGTTTCTTCCTCGATCTTGCGCAAGACAACGGCTGCGTCTCTTTTTGCTTCTCCCTCCATAGATTGAATAAGGAGATTTTTCGCCTCCTCGGAAGATATCGCAGCCAACTTCTCCAGGTTTTTCCTTTGCTCCTCGATCATCTGGTCCAGGCGGGCATGTTTTTCATGATACTGGGTTTCTTTAACCGTAATGCCCTTCTCCCGGTGTTCCATGCTTGACTCTTTTTGAACCAGCAGGTCCATTCTTTTGTCCAGGTTTTCCTCTTTGGAACGTATGCGCCTCTCGAGACCTTCGAGATCCGCTTTTCTTTCCCTCGATTCCTTCTCGAATTCGGCCTTTGATTTCAGCAAATAATCCTTGGCCTGTAGAATGGCTTCTTTTTTGATGTTCTCCGACTCTTTTCTGGCTTCATCCAAAATCCTGGCGGAAAGGTTCTCAGAAGATTGTAGTTTGCGGCGGGATATGTAAATATTAAGGAAATATCCCAGAAAAACCGCAGCGATCAGGGCAGCCGCAGAAATCATTATTTGAATCATCAAGAATTTCCACCTCCTCGAATAGCTTGGGACAGCAAACTCTTAAACCGGGAATTATTACATTTGAGGGGATAATGTGAATTTTGGAGGGAATTGATGTTTTAACAACGGGGGCTTTAAAAAGGTCCCCCGCATATGCCGTGTTAAAAACCCTTTTGAACCTGATCAAAAGGTGGGCGCCTTATTATCGCTTCAGGCCTTCCGGAAAACCGGCGGCGCACCGCAAATAAGTGAAGGCCCCCTGGTTTTTTTTGTTGGCTCAAAGAATAATATTAATCACGAGCATCGCAGGGGATAACCCTAAAACTATCTTCGATGAAATCGATCAACCTCTCAGATTTGTTTTCAAGCTGATTATATATGTTTTCCTTCTCTCCCTTCAACCTGAAAAACTCATCTGCGATATTCAGAGAGACAAGAATTGCCAGATTGAGCGTTGTGGGGTTGTTAAGAGGCTTGGCGATCTCTTCAGCCTTCCCGTTTATATACTCCACAATGCGGGCAACTTCTTCTTCTCCTGAATCACTCAATATTGTAAATTCCTGCCCCAATAGTTTTATGTTAAAACGTTTTTTCAAAATGCACTACCTCGACTCAGCGTGAGACACCTATGTCCTTTAATTCATCGAGCAGCGTGTCCACTTTCGTACGTATTGCATCCCTCTCCTCATGCAATTTCCTTAATTCGCTATTAGCCCCCTCTAATTCATTATCTTTTCTTTTTAGTAAAGCATCTAACTCTTGATTCCTTTTCCTTAAGGCAGCGTGATCCTCTATTAAACTCTTAATCTTTTCTTCCAGCTTATCGAATTTTCCTAATTCCATCCTGAACAGTCCCTCAAAAAAGTTAAAAAGTAACCAAAAGTGTTGACCAAATTATGCAAATCCCCTTCTAAATGTCAAGACTTATTTAGCTTTTGCCCGCGGATCAACTTTGATAAGAGGCTGATTCTATAATGATATTTTCGTTCACGCTGAAAAAGGACAGGATAATTTCTTCCATTTGGTAAGTGTCCCGGATGCCTGCAATGGAGTTGCGGAATGCGGATGCACCCCTGAGCCCCCGGGCATACCATGCCAGGTGGGGCCTGAAAATCCTGATACCCGCCTGGGGGCCGTATAAAAGAACGGCCGCCCTGAGATGTTCTATTGCCACCCTTTTTTTCTCTTCCGGCGAGGGAACGGGGCACCGGCCTT
>CAZKYN010000255.1:0-4310 GCA_964556675.1 uncultured Syntrophaceae bacterium | reverse complement strand
GAAGGAGCTGTTTCGCCTTTGCTGCGACTCTCCGAGGATTGTAAATGACTTCCCTGTCGCCGATCAGGACCAGGGTTGGTTTACGGATGTTCCGAAGCTCGCTGCCTTTGAACAGCCACGGTTTTCGCGGGCGCAGTTTATAATTTTTCAGGGCAATGACAAGGTAGTCGATCAGCAAGTCGTCGAGCGGCGATGTGAATGCCGCCGGTTTTGCGCTGAGCATTTGCAGAAGCCTGCGCACTTTTTCCCTGTCCGGGAACAGAACAGCCGGGAGAAAGAAAAGCAGGAAGCCCAGCATGCGCGGCCGCGCCAGGCCCCACCCGGGGCACATCGCCACTATCCGGTCCACCCGGTCCGGAATGAAGAGACCCGCAGCTAATGCTATCCCTCCTCCCCAGGAAATGCCGCAGACGTTTGCGCTTTTAAGACCGAGTCCCTCAATGGCGTCTGCCGTCCATTCGGCGCAATCGGAGGGGCTGCCCAGGTCGCGGGTGGGAGAGCTTTTGCCTGTATCTCCCATTATGTCCGGGGCAAAGATCCGGAAATGGGACGCCAGTTCGGCAATGCAGGATTTCCACATGAGCGCGCAGTTCATGCCGCCGTGCAGGAGCATGAGCGGCGGGGCGTCCGCTGCGCCGCAAGTAATCACGTGGGTCTCTCCGAATCGAGTCCCGATCATCCGGGTTTCATACGGCACCGGCCAGGCTGCCAGGACCCTGTCGTAGGCCGCGGCAACTGCCGCATAACCTTCGGGTGACTTGTATACTGAAGGGTATGGAAGTGTTAGTGACATGTTCACGATTTCAGATGCATGTGGATCATGGCCAGGGGGGCAGGAACAGCACTATCCAATCCAATGATTTCTTTCGGAGGCCGCTTCGTTGCCAGCTTCATAATAATAGTAAACACTATTATCAACATTATCAGACCTGAAATTGTCAGCAGTAACGTGCTCATATCTTCTAATTATAAAAATCTGTTCAAAAGAACCATGCGGATTAGAAAACGTGCAAAGAACAAATCCGTATTACCCTCCCCTTTTTGAAGGACGTTGGAGGGGATTTCTTTCAGCCTGGAAAATCCCCCTGTATCCCCCTTCAGAAAAGGGGGATAGGGATGAGAGTTTTTGAACAGCCCGGGCTAATACCCCCGCGCAGTCCCTTCCCTCCGCGGGTCGGCGGCGCCGAAGCGCGTGCCTTTTTTCCGGTCGACGAGGATGCTGGTCGCCGCGCCCATCGGGTCGCCGATGACGAGCTTGTGCCCCATCTGCCCGAGGATGCGGACGGTATCGGGGCTGATCCCCTTCTCTATGCGCAGCTCGTCCGGGAGCCACTCGTTGTGGACCTTCGGGGCGTTCACGGCTTCCTGGATGTTCATGTCGAAGTCGACCACGTTCGTGACGACCTGCACTATGGTCGATATGATCCGCGAGCTGCCCGGGCTGCCGGTCACGATGAAAGGCCTGCCGTCCTTCATGACTATGGTTGGACTCATCCCTGTCGTCATCCGCTTGCCGGGGGCGATCGCGTTGGCTTCGGTTTCGACCGGCCCGCCGGCTTCCGCGACCCCCGGATGGATATTGAAGTTGTCCATTTCGTTGTTGAGCAGGAACCCCGCGCCGTCCACGACAATGCCGCTGCCGAAATTGCCGTTGAGGGTGAACGTGCAGGAGACGGCGTTGCCCTCCCGGTCCACGATAGAGAAATGCGTGGTCGATTCCTTTTCATAACCGGGCGCGTTTCCCGGCCGGATCTGCACGGAGGGCGTGGACCTGCCGGGGTTTATCGATTTCCGCAGGTCCCGGGCGTAAGTCTTGGAAATGAGCCCCGCGGCCGGCACGTTCACCATGTCGGGGTCGCCGACATATTGGGCCGCATCGGCCAGGGCCCTTTTCATTGCCTCCGACAGCAGATGGATTGCTGCCGCGGAGTTATGCCCGCAGGCCTTCAGGTCGTATCCTTCCAGGATATTGAGGATCTCGATCACGGAGGTCCCGCCGAAACTGGGCGGCGGCATGGTGAATATATCATGGCCGCGGTACGAGCCCTGGAGCGGTTTGCGAAATACGGGTGCGTAGGCGGCCAGGTCCTCTTTCGTGAGGATGCCGCCGTTCGCCGCCACCTGATCGGCGATCTTCCGGGCGATGCTCCCTTTATAGAATGCGTCGGGCCCCCCGCCGGCCAACTCTCTCAGTGTCCGCGCAAGGTCTTTCTGGACGAACAAGTCGCCGGCCTCATAAGGTATGCCGCCGGGCTTGAAAAATATTTTTACAGTGGAGGGGTATGCCTTCAGGATCTTTTCGTAGGCTTTGATGTCGGCAGCCTGCAGCCCGTTGAGCGCATATCCATCCTCGGCGAGCCTGATCGCGGGGGTAAGCGCCCGGGCCCAGGAGATCGTTCCGTAATTTCTGAGGGCCGCGGCCAGCCCGGCCACGGTGCCCGGCACCGCGACAGCCAGATAGCTGAACCTGCTGAGCCGCTGGTCCGATTTGCCGTCGGGACCGATATACATTTCGCGCGAAGCCTTGCCCGGCGCCTTCTGCCAGAAATCGAGGGCGGTAATCTCGTTTTTCTTCGCCGAATAGATGAGCATGAACCCGCCGCCGCCGATGTTGCCCGCCCGCGGCAGTGTTACAGCCATGACGAAAGCGGCGGTTACGGCGGCGTCGACCGCGTTGCCGCCCTTCTTCAGGATGTAAAGGCCGGCGCGGGTTGCGAGGTCCTGGCCGGTGACGACCATGGCCTGTCCGCCTGATACCGGTGAAACGAGCGGATGCAACTGCGCCCCGGCAGCCCCGCATGGAACAATGGCCGGGGCCGAAATGATCAATGCAACGAGTAATCCAGCGACACTTATTTTGCGGTCCATGCCGACCTCTGATTTTTATGCGGCAGCAGGAGAATTATTTCCTTTTTCCGGGGCCTTGCCTCAAGCCCGTCAAAAGACCCGTCCAAAATAGGGGAAATCCCGTGGCATGTCAAGGCATTGTGCCTTTTTGTTTGACAAGGTTCGGCAAACAATGTGATACCTAATCCGCCTTTTTGGCTACCGGCTGTTGCGAAAAATTTAGTGCAGGAGAGAATCATGAAGCCTCGAAATCTGAATATTTGTTTGCTCCTCTGGGCCGCCGTCTTTTTTGCATTCCCGCGGACTTTGCCTGCCGCCGACCAGACAGGCCGGGGCGAGGTTCTTTACCATCAGGCCGTCAAGCTGGAGATAAATTCGGACCTCCTGAATGCTCCCGGAAAATACAGGGAGGCAAGGGAGCAGCTCCTGAAGGAGGGCAATGCGAAGCTTGCCGAAAAGAGCCGGTTCGCCCTGATGCGCATCGAGATGATAACCATGAATTATCCTTATACGGAAAAGCAGGTCAGGGAGATCACTCGAAAGAAATACCCCCGGATACCGGCGAAAAGGATTGATGAAGTAATCAGGGACGACCGCCTCCCGAACCTTATCATAAGCGGTGAGCGCCATTATTTCAGCGGTTTCACAAACACCCTCAATTACCTCTACCCCGATTTCCGTGCCGAAGTCGGCGGAGCGTCGCAACGGACCGCCGCCCTGACGGCGGCATTTGAGCGGTATGTTTACGAAAAGAATGAAATGCCCCCGGGACGCACGCTCGCAAATCCGACTGCGTACGTGGCTGAAGGCGAGGTTGTCTATCCGCGTTCCAAACTTGCGGCCGGCGGGCTGCTGAAGGTCTGGCTCCCTCTGCCGCTTATCACGGCCGCCCAGCCCGAAGTGGAGATAATCTCGATATATCCCGAAAAGTATATCAAATACCCCATCCACCTGGACGGCGACATCGGGCTCGCTTACATGGAAATCCCCATGGGTGAGATCAGGGGAGACCTGAAGATCGGCTTCAAGGCGAAGTTCAGGCGCTGCGAGGAGCG
Source organism: uncultured Syntrophaceae bacterium (assembly GCA_964556675.1). Lineage (GTDB taxonomy): Bacteria > Desulfobacterota > Syntrophia > Syntrophales > UBA4778 > JBDKTK01. The sequence goes on along the minus strand of CAZKYN010000255.1, from coordinate 408 downwards.
CTTCAGTATCGACCCCGCGTCAGTGGGCGCTTATGATACCGAAAGCGCTCTGTATAAGCGCTACACTGCCCCGAGCCGCAATATCGCGATCACTCCCAAGATCAAGGCGCAGGCGCAAAAGCTCGCGGGCAGTGAAACTAACCCGTATGTGATCGCAAAAAAGTTTTACGAGCATATAGTTAACGACCTGGACTACAGCTCGATGCCTCATGAGGCCATGGATGCGATGAACGTCCCCGAATCCGCCTATATGAACGAGCAGGGATACGGAGACAGCGGCTCGCAGAGCATGTACTTCGCCGCCCTCTGCCGTTCCGTGGGGATACCGGGGAGGGCTTCGGCAGGCTGGCAGGTATTCCCGTTTAACAACAGCGCGTGTGGTCCCCAGTTCTGGGCACAGGGGTGCCT
>CAZKYN010000254.1:0-4336 GCA_964556675.1 uncultured Syntrophaceae bacterium | reverse complement strand
TCTTCGGCAAAGATTCTTTCTTTTATTTCGCTGTTGAAATAATCTTTGGGGAGGACCACTGCGGCCGCAACAACCGGTCCGGCGAGGGGGCCGCGCCCCGCCTCGTCCAAACCGGCGATTACCTTGAAACCGCGCCCGTACGCATTCTGCTCATGTTGATCCATGCGAACGGCTTTCTGAAAATTGCGTTAATTAAGAAGTGGTCGGTACAGAAAAGTTTAGATGCCGCCTTTTTCATTTGGCAGGCGGGCATTATCTCCGTGTCGCATCCTTGATTTTGGCTTTCTTGCCCTTGCGTCCCCTCAGGTAGTAAAGCTTGGAGCGCCTTACCTTGCCGCGGGATGCCACCTCAATCCTGTCGATGACGGGCGAGTGTATGGGAAATGTCCTTTCCACCCCGATACCGTAAGAGATTTTCCTCACCGTGAATGTGGTACGGCTGTTTCCCTTTCTTTTTCTTATTACGACACCTTCAAAGAGCTGGATTCTCTCCTTCTGGCCTTCGACGATCTTGACGAAAACCTTTACGGAATCCCCGGGCTTGAAACCGGGTATATCCCCTCTCATCTGTTCCTTTTCGAGCATTTCCATTATGTTCATTTTCATTCCTCCTAAAGCAGACTTGCATGGGATTGTAATCCGTTGCAAGGAGAACGCCCAGCCGCCAAAGCGGAAATTGGGAATATAAAGGGTCAGTTACCCCATGTCAAGCAAATTTGAGCCGTCAGTCACGATTTATGCCCATGAGCCTGTCGAGCGCAATGGAGACAGCCGACCGGACCGAAAGATGATTATAGGCTGAAGGGCCTGACAGAGGCGGGAGTCGATAATCCGCGCCATGGATAATTTCCCGGGCGATGCCCCACCCTGTCCCGAATAAAAGCAGGTAAGGAGCGTCTCGTTCCTGCAACACCCTGCGGAAATCTCCCCAGGAAATCAGGTTAGCATCAAGGGCAGCCCCTGTCACTGCCATTTTCGGCTTTTCTCCCTCATTGGATTGAATCCAGCAGGCTGCCTGTTCCAGACTTTCAAGAACACAGACTTTTTCAAATGCCTCTTTCCGGGAAGGATTGGATGCAGCGCCGTATCCCTCCCGCCAGTGTCTGATCAGAGCTGCTGCCAGCCCCCTTTGTTCTTCCTGGGGATTGACAATGAAATATTTGCGGACTCCATAGGTCGCTGCCGCCCTGGCCATGTCATGGATGTCCATATTGGCTATAGCAGTGGTTACAGTCTGTCCGTTCCTGTTGTAAACGGGATAGTGAAGGAGGGCTATGTAAAGGCTCATTGCTCTTTGTTTTTTTTATGATGCAGGGAGGCCAGCCACTCATCCACGAATGCCTTGTCCTCAACAGTCAGACGGGCTTTTTTCAGCAAATCCGGCCTTCGCAGAAGAGTACGCTTCAGGGCCTCTTTTCTTCGCCATGACTCAATTTCGGCATGATGACCCGAGAGCAGCACTTCAGGCACTGTCCAGCCTCGAAACTCTGCCGGCCTGGTATATTGGGGGTATTCAAGAAGGCCCTGTTCCGATGAGAAGGAATCCCCTGCGGCGGACAGCTCGTTGCCAAGGACCCCGGACAACAGACGGGAAACTGCATCCACGACAACCATCGCCGGCAGTTCCCCGCCGGTCAGCACGAAATCCCCTATAGATATTTCTCTGTCGACCAGGTGTTTTCGGATGCGCTCGTCAACCCCTTCGTAATGGCCGCAGACAAGGACGATTCTTGATTCTTCGGCAAGCTCCCGGGCCATCCTCTGGTTGAAGACCTCTCCCTGGGGTGTAAGCAGACATACAAGCCCGATCCTTTCGGCAAGTGGCGGTTCCAGGGATTCGAGAGCCCCGGCTACAGGTTCTATTTTCATAACCATTCCACTGCCTCCCCCATACGGGTAGTCATCAGCGGTGCGGTGCTTGTCTCGGGCAAATTCCCGGATATCGGTGATGCGGATATCGATAAGACCCCTCTCCCGGGCCTTTTTCAGCAGGCTCGCATTGAATGGGGAATCGAACATCTCTGGAAATAGAGTCAGGATATCGAAGCGCAGCATTTAAAGTCCTATGCTAAAGTCCTTTGGGGAGCCGGACGGTCAATTCGCCTTTTTCGAGATCGATTTTCCTGATGACGTCCTCAATTGCGGGCAGGAGTATTTCCCTGGGCCCTCCTGTAATGGCATATACATCGGCCCCGCCGGCGGGAACGATTGAAGAGACCACTCCCAGGTAATCGCCTGATTCGGTAATTGCCTTGAGTCCGATTATTTCGTGCCAGTAGAACTCGTCTTCGGGCAGTTCTTTCAGCATGTCGGCGGGAATAAGAATTCCGGACCCGACAAGCTCGCCTGCCGAATCCGGATCGTTTATGCCTTCAAGCTCAATGAAGAAAGTATTGTGTTGCGGCTGGACCCCTTTGACCTTGTATTTTTTTTCGGGGCCTTTTTGCAGGCGAATCAGCACTTCATCCAGTTCGTTGAGGAGTTCTTCAGATTCCAGGTAAGATACCGCTTTGAGGCGGCCCTTCAACCCATGCACCTTGACTAATCTGCCGATTTCAACCAGATCACTCAATTATCTCCAAAACCACCCTCTTGTGAACTTTAGCCGAAGCCGCGCTCAGGATCGTCCTCATCGCTTTTGCAGTTTTGCCTTGTTTGCCTATTACTTTTCCCAGGTCTTCCTTTGCGACCCTTAGCTCGATAACAGAGGTCTGTTCCCCCTGGACCTCAGCCACGTCTATCTTATCAGGGTTATCCACCAAAGCTTGAGCAATAAACTTGATCAATTCTTTCATACTCACAACCTCCACTGAGCGAGTTGTAAGGCGCAAACAGAATCAATCAGGCTGGGCTGGAACTTGATTTCGCGGAAAGTCCCTTTTTCTCGAGCAAATGTGAAACAGTAAGAGTCGGCTTGGCGCCTTTTGACAGCCATTCCCGGACCCGATCCTCTTTGAATACGATAGTTGCCGGATCGCTTTTGGGATCATAATTGCCGATTATTTCAATAAAGCGCCCGTCCCGGGGCGATTCCGAATTCGCAACGACGATCCTGTAAAATGGTTTCTTCTTAGCGCCCATCCGGGCCAGTCTGATTTTCAATGCCATGCTTCTTTTCTCTTTGCCTCCTGATTTAATATTAAAAAAGCAATCCCAAAAAGATCAAAAAAACCATTGAGATTGCCGTGCTTCGAACCTGACTTTTTATCCTAAGCCAAAAGCTAACACAACTTCTTTCCCTTTAAAAGGGGAATTTTCCTCTCCTCAGAGATTTCATTCCGCCCTTAGTCATGCGCTTCATCATCTTGCGCATCTCCGAATAGTTGTTCAAGAGTTTGTTGACATCCTGAACGCTCGTTCCGCTGCCCCGGGCTATTCTCTTTCGCCGCTGGCCGTCGATGACGAGATGGTTGCGCCTTTCCTTGACCGTCATGGAATCGATGATCGCCGCCGCCTTGATCAGCTCCTTTTCGTCCGGGTCCATTTCCTTGAGGGCCTTTATTTTGCTGAAACCTGGGATCATCCCCAGGACATCTTTCAGCGGTCCCATTTTCCTTATCTGTTTGAGTTGGTCGCGAAAATCCTCCAGGGTAAAGGAATCCTTCCGGATCTTCTGCTCCAGTTCCCGGGCGGCCTTCTCGTCGATCACGGTCTGGGCTTTTTCCACCAGGGTCAGGATGTCTCCCATGCCGAGGATCCGGGAAGCCATTCTTTCCGGATGGAAGACTTCCAGAGCGTCGGCTTTTTCCCCGACGCCCACAAATTTTATGGGTTTTCCGATCACGGCCTTGAGCGAGAGGGCCGCGCCGCCCCGGGCATCGCCGTCCATTTTGGTAAGGATAACACCGTCAATCCCGAGCAGGTCGTTGAACTTCTGAGCTACCGAGACGGCCTCCTGCCCGGTCATGGCATCGGCAACGAACAGGATCTCCGCCGGGTTCACGGCGTCCTTTATCCTCTTGAGCTCATCCATCATCTGTTCATCTATATGGAGGCGCCCGGCCGTGTCGAGCAGGACCGTATCGAACCCGCGAGAAGAGGCGTCCTTCAGGGATTGCACGCAGATCCGCACGGCATCCCTGTCTTCGCCCGGCTCGTAAAAACCTGCCCCGGTCTCTCCGGCAAGGACCCTGAGCTGATCAATTGCCGCGGGCCGGTAAACGTCGGCGGACACCAGGCACACCCTCCTGTTGAGGGACATAAGGTGCCGGGCCAGCTTGGCCGCGGTAGTTGTCTTGCCGCTGCCCTGCAGGCCGACGAGCATGACCGGGGCCGGAAAGCGGCTGCCCAGTTTCAGGAAGCTGCTGTCCCCCCCCATGAGCTCGACCAGGCGGTC
>CAZKYN010000253.1:0-4405 GCA_964556675.1 uncultured Syntrophaceae bacterium | reverse complement strand
TCGCTGCGAATCGAACTTGGAAAGAGCGGAGATCAGCCCGATTATGCCTACATTCAGCAGTTCTTCCTTTTCGGCGATGTAGGAAGGCACCTTGCAGGCGATCCTCTCCACTATCGTCTTCACCAGCGGCGCGTACTTTATTATGAGCGCCTCCCGCTTTTTGTCCGCCGCGCCGGGGGCGCGCTGGACCTGGGAAGCCTCCCTTCTCTTTTCAGCCGTCTTTATGGAACATTGCATCTGAGAAAAATTTTATACTCCCTTTGTTGTAAATGCAGTTGGTGTCCGAATAAATTTTCTTGGCTATCGCGTTTATGCACTGGCTGGCCCTTGCCTGGGGGTAAATCTCCGTAAACGGTTTCTGCCTGCGGACGGCCTCCGTCACCTTCTCGTCCCGCAGGATATAGCCGAGGTATTCGACCTTGAGGCCGAGAAAGTGCTCCGTCGCCCTGCCGACTTTCAGATAAACCTGCATTGCCTCTTCCGCGCTGCTTACCATGTTGGCGAGCAGCATTATCCGCTTCTCGTCGTGCCCCGTGTAAAGCAGCTTGATGAGCGCATAGGCGTCGGTGAGCGAAGTGGGCTCGGGGGAAACGATAATGATTATCTCCTTGGCGGCCATATTGAAATACATGACATTGGCCGTGATCCCCGCCGCCGTGTCGATCAGCATATAGTCGAACTCTTCGTTCAGGTCGTTAAGTTCGTTGAACAGGTAAAGCTTCTGGCCGCGCGAGAGCTCCGCGAGCGCCGCAATGCCTGAGGCCGAAGGCAGGATTTTGACATTGCCGGGCCCGGACACGATCACCTCGGAAAGCGTCTTTTCTCCGAGCAGCACGTGGTTGATGTTGTACTTGGGGGTGAGCCCCAGGATCACGTCGAGGTTCGCGAGCCCCATATCGGCATCCAGGACCAGCACGCGCTTTCCGGCGTGCGACAGGCTGTAGGCCAGGTTGGCCGAGATATTCGTCTTGCCCACGCCGCCCTTGCCGCTGGTGATTGCTATGACGCGGACATCTTCCTTTGTCTTCCTGGCAAGGCCGTTTCCCGGATGGGACTGGCGGTTTTCATCATTCCTTTTTCTCTTCATTGTCGAGGCGTCGTTCACTTGCGTATCCCCTAAGTAAGTTTGTTTTCCGTGATCAACCTGGCAATCCTCCCCGGGTCGGCGGTTTCAATATCCTGCATTATGTTCTGGCCCGTCGTTATATACGAGACCGGCTTGCCTACCTGATCGATAATGTCGTAGATCGACCCGAAGCGGGTGCATTCGTCGAGTTTGGTCAGGATAATGCTGTTGTAATTGATGGTCCCGAACCTGCGGGCGGCCGCAATGCTGTTTTCCCTGGCAACAGCCGGGCTCAGCAGCAGGTGCGTCTTGATCCGCTGGTCGCGTTTGAGGGCGTCCGAGAGCTGCTCGAAGTGGTTGTTCGCCTGGCTCAGACCCGGCGTATCGATGAGCACCACGTCTTTGTCCGCAAACTTGTCGATGGTCTTGTGGAGGCCTTCCCTGCCGGCGCGCCCGGTCACCACCTCCAGCGGCAGGCCGGTTATCCTGCTGAACACCTTGAGCTGCTCGGCGGCCCCGATCTTGAAGGTATCGGTTGTGATCAGGCCGACGCTGGCCTTTTCCTCTATCGCATAGCGGGCCGCCAGCTTGGCCATTGTCGTCGTCTTGCCCACGCCGGGCGGGCCCACGAAGGCAATCGCCCTTCGGCCCCAGGCCAGATCGACGCTCACGGGTATCGAGTTCTGCAGGTATGCCTCGATCTCCTTCATCCTGTCGTGGCCGTTGGAGGGGTTCCCCCGTATTCTGTCGACGAGCCGGGCGGCCGTCTCGCTGGAGACGCCGTTGGCAAGCAGCCGGTAATAGATGCTCGTCATATAGCCGCTCTCCCTGTTGCGCAGGCCGAGGAGGTCAAAAACGGTGCCCAGGGTCGATTTCAACTCCTGGATATCCGGGCGCAGCGTTTCCCCCTTTATCTCCTTCACCAGATCGACAAGTTCGTCCATGCGGCCGTTGAGCTGTTCGAAGGCGCCGCTCGAACCGACGCTGATCCGCTTCTCCCTGTCGCCGCGGCCCGCCGAGTCGCCCCGGGCGGCCGTGACTTCGATCATGAAATCCACGCCCGACCTTACCCGGCGAGTGGACAGGATCACGGCATCCTCGCCCAGTTCCTTCCTGATCTTGGCCATGGCCTCCTGCATGCTTGCGGCCTGGAATCTTTTCGGGTCCATTTCAGATCTCCACGATGCCCAGCGACCTGATATTCACGTCGCGGGTGATTTCGTTATTGGAAAGGACAACCACATTCGGATAAAACCTTTCAATGATCTTGCGGAAGTGCGGCCGCAACTGGGGCGAACACAGGACCACCGGCTGAAGCCCGCGGGATGTGAAGCTGTTGACGAACCGCTGGACGGAGCCTATCAGCTTCTGCACCCAATCCGGGTCGGGGACGGCGTAAGATTCATAGTCGGTATGCTGAACGGAGCGCGACAGGGCGTCCTCGACAGCCGGAGAAACCGTCACGACCGTAATGTTGCCGGCCTGGTCCTTGTATTGCTTGCTGATAGTGCGCGCAAGGGCCTGCCGTACATATCCCGTGATGATGTCCACGTTCTTCGTTATCGGGGCATAGTCGGCCATCACTTCGATAATCGTGAACAGGTCGCGTATGGATATCCTCTCTCTAAGCAGCCGCTGCAGAACCTTCTGGATCAGGCCGAGATTGAGCACGCCGGGGATAAGCTCTTCCACCAGCTTCGGGTAATTCACAGCCAGGGTATCGATCAGCGCTCTTACCTCCTCCCTCGTCAGCAGCTCGTCCGCATGGTTCTTGATCACTTCCGTGAGGTGGGTCGTCATGACCGTCGCGGGGTCGACGACGACATAGCCTTTCGCCTGGACGCTCTCTTTCTCCTGCTCGCTTATCCAGACGGCAGGCAAACCGAAGGCCGGCTCCTTCGTCTCAATCCCCTTGAGCTTCGGGACCCTTTCGTCGGAGTTGATGGCCAGGTAATAGCCCGGCATGACCTCTCCCTTCGCTATCTCGATCCCCTTGAGGAAGATCGCATACGCGTTGGCCTTGAGCTGGAGGTTGTCCCTGATATGGATTGCCGGGACGATCACGCCCATTTCCAGCGCCGTCTGCTTGCGCAGCGCCCTGATCCTCTCAAGCAGCTCTCCGCCCTGTTCCGCGTCCACAAGGCCGATAAGCCCGTAGCCGACTTCCAGTTCCAGGATATCGAGCGGCAGAAGCGCCTCCACCGATTCTCTGGGGGTAAGCGGGGGCGGCTCTTTTTCCGTGTCCTTCTCCACGTCCTTCCGCCCGATCCGGAACAGGTTATAGGCCAGGCCGCCTGTAGCCAGCGAAATCAGGAAGAACGACACTTTCGGCATCCCCGGGATCAATCCGAAGATCAGGAGCACGACGGCCGCCGTAGCGATAGCCCGGGGCTGCAGCAGGAGCTGGCCCGTAATCTCCGCTCCCAGGTTGGTGGAGGCGGTCGACCTAGTCACCAGCATGCCGGCAGCGGTGGAGACGAGCAGGGCCGGGACTTGCGTGACCAGCCCGTCGCCGATGGTCAGCAGCGTGTAATTATGGGCGGCGGTTGTGATATTCATGTTCTGCTGCAGGATGCCGATGATGAGGCCACCGATGATATTGACAAAAACTATGATCACGCCGGCTATCGCATCGCCGCGTACGAATTTGCTGGCGCCGTCCATGGCACCGTAAAAATCAGCCTCCCTCTCGATTTCGCGCCGGCGCACGCGCGCTACGGCGTCCGTTATGAGGCCGGCGCTAAGGTCCGCATCGATGCTCATCTGCTTGCCGGGCATCGCGTCGAGGGTGAAGCGGGCGGCGACTTCGGCGATGCGGGTCGCGCCCTTGGTGATGACGATGAAATTGATGAGGACGAGAACGAGGAACACGATCATGCCGACGACGTAATTGCCGCCGACTACAAACGTGCCGAACGCCTTGATGACCTGGCCGGCCGCCGAGGTCCCTTCATTGCCGTGCAGGAGGATGAGCCTGGTCGAAGCGACATTGAGCGAGAGCCGCAGCAATGTCAGCACGAGCAGGATGGAGGGGAACACGGAAAAATCCAGCGGCTTCATGACATACATGCACATGAGCAGGACAATGATGGACAGGGTTATGTTGAGCGTCAGCAGCATGTCGAGGACGATCGTCGGCAGCGGGATCATCATGATAAGGAGGATCCCGATCACGCCCGCGGCGATCAGCAGCGTCGTGTTTTTCATCCACTCGGGGTATGTGTCGGCCGCGTATGTCGCGCTCATTTATATCCTGCCTTCCAGGTAAGCGGAACGTTTCCTGAGACTGTACACGTACGCAAGGACCTCGGCCACGAGGCGGTAGAGCTGTTCCGGGAT
>CAZKYN010000252.1:0-4408 GCA_964556675.1 uncultured Syntrophaceae bacterium | reverse complement strand
GACACCGACGACTATCTTACGACGGCGATGAAATCGGTCGGCGAGACAATGGCTATCGGCAGGACATTCAAAGAAGCCCTGCAGAAAGGTCTTCGCTCGCTGGAAACAGGCCGCTTCGGGTTTGGTGCGGACGGCCGGGGCAGACTCGAACAGGGCGGCGTCCACCCCTCGGTCGAGGAGATAAAGGAAAAGCTCGCCGTCCCCAATTCGCAGCGCATATTTTACATCCGCTATGCGATACGGGCCGGCATGGATCTGAAGACAATCAGGGAACTCACCGGGATCGACCCCTGGTTCCTGCACCAGATGGCGGAAATAGTCGCGACGGAAGAGGAGATAAGGTCCGGGACCGGCCCCCTGGAGACGGAACTGATGAAGAAGGCCAAGGTCCAGGGGTTTTCGGATATGCAGATCGCCCACATGCGCAAGATGAGCGACGATGAAGTGCGGCGGGGTCGCGAACTCGGAGGGATCAGGCCGGTATACAAGCTGGTCGATACCTGCGCCGCGGAGTTTGAGGCTTACACCCCTTATTACTACTCGAGCTACGAACAGGAAAACGAAATCCGGAAAAGCCCGCGGGAGAAGGTGGTAATCCTCGGGGGCGGCCCCAACAGAATCGGGCAGGGCATCGAGTTCGACTACTGCTGCGTGCAGGCCTCGTTTGCCCTGAAGGAAGAGGGCATCGAGAGCATAATGGTGAACAGCAACCCCGAGACCGTCAGCACGGACTACGATACCTCGGACAAGCTGTATTTCGAGCCCCTCACGAAAGAGGACGTGCTCAATATCGTCGAATCCGAAAAGCCGCGGGGGGTCATCGTGCAGTTCGGCGGACAGACCCCTCTCAACCTCGTCACGGCGCTGTCTTCAGCCGGCGTGCCGGTCTTGGGCACAGCCCCGGCCAGCATAGCGCTTGCCGAGGACCGGGAACTGTTCCGGGCCGTGCTCCAGGAGATGGGGCTCATCCAGCCTGAAAACGGCACGGCGCTGAGCATAGCGGAGGCGGCCAAAGAGGCCGAGCGGATCGGCTACCCCGTCCTTATCCGGCCCTCTTACGTCCTGGGCGGCAGGGCCATGCAGATAGCCTACGACCTGCCTTCGCTGGAGGAATTCACCCGGCAGGCCATCCTCGCCTCTCCCGGCCATCCTATTCTGATCGACAAGTTCCTCGAGGACGCCATCGAAGTCGACGTGGACGCCATATCGGACGGGGAAACAACTGTAGTGGCCGGGATAATGGAGCACATCGAGGAGGCCGGCGTCCATTCGGGCGACAGCGCCTGCGTGCTGCCCCCCCACACCCTTTCCCGCAGCCTTGTCGAGAGGATAAAATCACAGACGAAGGCGCTCGCGGCAAGGCTCAATGTCATAGGGCTCCTCAATATCCAGTTCGCCGTGAAAGGCGATGACATCTTCGTGCTCGAAGTCAACCCCAGGGCGTCGAGGACCGTGCCGTTCGTGAGCAAAGCGACCGGGGTGTCGCTCGCGCGGCTCGCCGCCAAAGTCATGCTGGGCAAAAAACTGGCGCAGCTCGGGTTGACGGGGGAAATTGAGCCCCTCCATGTCTCAGTAAAGGAAGCAGTGTTCCCGTTCAACAGGTTCCCGAACGTAGACATTCTCCTCGGGCCGGAAATGAAATCCACCGGCGAGGTTATGGGGATCGATTTCGATTTCGGGCGGGCCTTTGCCAAGTCGCAGCTCGCGGCGGGCCAGAACCTCCCGCTGAAGGGGTCGGTGTTCGTGAGCGTGCGCGACTCCGACAAGGACCGGGTGGAGCCGGTCGTCAGGAAGCTGCACTCAATGGGCTTTCAGATAATCGCCACACGGGGGACCTCGGCCTATCTGGACAGAGCGGGAATACCGAATAAACTGGTGAAGAAAATTGCGGAGGGACGGCCCAATATAATAGATCATATAAAAAACGGTTCGGTCCAGCTCGTCGTGAACACGGCATCGGGCAGGAAGAAGTCGGCCGGCAGCGGCGAGATCAGAAGGACCGTCCTGAGGTACGGCATCCCGTACACGACAACGCTGGCGGGAGCGCAGGCCATGGCTGCGGCAATCGAGTCCCTGAATGCCGGGGAAGTCAAGGTGCGCTCGCTCCAGGAATATCACGCCGATGCGCCTGTGGAAGGCAGGCCCGCGGCGAAACAGGCGGCAGGGAAAAGATGAGACATTGTGAAGGGCCCAAAGAGGCGTGCGGCGTTTTTGCCGTATACGGACACCAGGACGCGGGGAAGCTGACATATTTCGGGCTCTATGCTCTGCAGCACCGCGGGCAGGAAAGCGCCGGTATCGTGACATCGGACGGTTCCCGCGTATATGAGCAGAGGCAAATGGGGCTGGTCACGGAGGTGTTTAACGAAAAGTCCCTCGAGAAGCTCGCGGGGGATATCTCCATCGGCCATGTCCGCTATTCGACTACGGGCTCGTCGGTGCTGAAAAACGCGCAGCCGTTTGTTGTTTCCCATTCCGGCAAGACGCTGGCGATCGCCCATAACGGCAATCTCACCAACGCCCGGAGGCTCCGCAGGGAACTCGAAGCAAAAGGGTCCATCTTCCAGACAACGATCGACAGCGAGGTGATCGTGCACCTGATCGCCCGGAAGATACACCACGGCCTGGAAGAGGCCGTGGTCAGGACAGTTAAAAAAATCGAGGGCGCCTATGCCTGCACCTTCATGACTGAGGACACCGTGATCGCCTTCCGCGACCCTAACGGCTGGAGGCCGCTTTGCCTCGGAAAACTCAACGGGGCATATGTGATAGCCTCCGAGACCTGCGCCTTCGACCTCATTGACGCCAAATACGAGCGCGATATCGAGCCCGGGGAGATAGTAATAATTAATGCCGGCGGGCTCAAGTCCATCAAGACGAAAAGACACGGCCGCAAGAGCTTCTGTATTTTCGAGTTGATTTATTTCGCGAGGCCGGACAGCAAGGTATTCGGATGCGACGTATACAACGTGCGGAAGAAGTTCGGCGAGAAGCTGGCGGAAGAGTACAAGGTGGACGCGGATTTCGCCATGCCCTTCCCCGACTCCGGAAACTATGCGGCGATCGGATACTGCCGGAAATCGGGCATCCCGCTCGAGATGGGCATGATCCGCAACCATTATGTCGGCCGGACCTTTATCGCCCCTTCCCAGTCCATGAGGGACTTCGGAGTAAAGGTAAAGCTCAACCCGGTCCATGGCCTGCTCGAGGGCAAGAAGGTCGTGATAATCGAGGACTCTATCATCAGGGGCACGACGAGCAAGATGAGGATCAAGACCCTGCGCGAGGCGGGCGCCAGAGAGGTCCACATGATGGTGAGCTGTCCGCCCCACCGCTTCCCCTGTTTTTACGGAATTGATTTTTCCACGAAGGGCGAACTTCTGGCCTGCCGCAACACACTCGATCAGGTCAAAAAGTATATCGGGGTCGACAGCCTCGGCTACCTGAGCCTGGAGGGGATGATTGAAGCGACGGGGCTTTCGAAGGACTGCTTCTGCCTGGCCTGTTTTAACGGGGAGTACCCGATCGAGCCGGATGAAGAATTCACAAAGACATGCCTGGAATAGGGCTGCCTCCGCCGGCGGGGATGAACTTCAACCCCGGATTTGATATAAGGAATGGGATCAACATCCAGAGGTCAAGCATATGTCGGAAAGAAGGATAAAAGAATTAGAGCTTCTTTATCAGATCAGCACCACGCTCAACCAGAGCCTTGATCTGAAGACGACTCTTTACGGGGTTCTCGAGGCCCTCTCGAATTCGCTCGGGATGATCAGGGGGACCATATCCATCCTTAACCCGCTGCGCGATGAGATCAGCATCGAGGTGGCGCACGGGCTTTCCCGCGGGGCCATCGAGAGGGGGAAGTACAAGGTCGGAGAGGGGATCACCGGCAAGGTGATCGAAACGGGCCAGCCGGTCGTGGTACCCAAGATCAGCGAAGAGCCCCTTTTCCTGAACCGCACGGCGACTCGCAAGACGAAGCAGCCGGACCAGGAACTCTCGTTCATCTGCGTCCCGATCAAGAAAGGCAACCAGGTCGTGGGCGCCCTGAGCGTCGACCGCCTCTACGACCCCAGGTTCTCGCTGCAGGACGGGGAGAACCTGCTCTCCATTATCGCAACCATGATCGCCCAGCACGTCATCAACCTGGAAAACCTCTACCTGGAACAGGAACAGCTGCGTCAGGAGAACAGGCAGCTGCGCGAAGAGCTGGGGAAAAAGTTCCGGGTCAACAATATAATCGGCAACAGCAACAAGATGGCCGTTGTCTTTCAGATGATCTCGCAGGTTTCGCAAAGCAACGCCACTGTGCTCATCCGGGGCGAGAGCGGCACGGGCAAGGAACTGGTGGCGCACGCCATCCATTACGCGAGCCAGCGCTCGCGGGGGCCTTTCATCAAGGTCA
>CAZKYN010000251.1:0-4416 GCA_964556675.1 uncultured Syntrophaceae bacterium | reverse complement strand
GCATCACGGGCATCTACACCGTCCTCGTCGAGGGCGGTGATTTCGACGAGCCCATAGCCGACGCGGCGCGGTCCATCCTGGACGGGCACATATCCCTGAGCAGGGACCTTGCCGCAAAGAACCACTACCCCGCGGTGGACATCCTCAACAGCATCAGCCGCGTGATGATCGACATAGTCGATCCGCAGCAGAAGAAGGCCGCAAACCGGGTCATCAACACGACCGCGGTTTACCGCAAGGCGGAAGACCTCATCAATATCGGCGCCTACGTCGCGGGCAGCAATCCCGAAATAGATCTATCCATCAGGATGATGGACAGGATAAACAATTTTTTGAAACAGGAAATAGAAGAGAAGGCGGGGTTCGAAGAGAGCCGCAAGGCTTTGGCCGCCCTTTTCAGTACGAATTAGGCTGTTGAAAAATGCTCATCCCCGCTTTCGCGGGGACAGCGTCTGCATGCTGCGCTGCAAGCCGAATCGCTCAACGTATTTCCATATACGCCTCACGATCCGGTTTTTGCGCGCCTTGCATATGAACATTTTTGAACAGCCTGTATATGAAGAGTGCTGAGTAGAGGTGATTTTTTATGTTCAAATTCAAACTGCAGCCGTTGCTTGATTACCGCAGGGTCCTGGAAGAGAACGCCCAGCAGGACTTTGCGCTCAAGCTGCGGGCGCTGGAAATCGAAAAGCAGCTGCTCGCCTCCATTGCCGGGCAGCGGGCCGTCCTCGCCCGGCGTTTCCTGGAAATGTCGAGCGGGAAAGCCGAGATGAAGGCGGAAGACTTCGCGTCTTTAACAGCCCGCCTGGAGTTGCTCAGGATCAGGCAGCGCGAACAGGAAAAGGCGGTGATGGAAAAAGATGCTGAGAAGGAGCGCAGCCGGCTGGCGATGATGGAGTCGGTGAGGAACAGGCGGATTATGGAACTCCTCCGGGACCGGCATTTCGGCATGTACAAGCAGGAGATGAAGCGCAGGGAGGCACGGCAGCTCGACGAGTTCGGGATCAGGAACTATAACCGGAGGGAGGCCTTATGAAAAAGCTTATCGCCGTTTGCGGCGTCCTGGTCCTCGCCATCTTCCTTTCCAAGATCTTTGTCGTTGCGGGTTTTTTCAGCAAAGTCAACGCCTCCGGCGACATGTCGATAATCAACAGGGCCCTGGCAGACCCCACGCTCAACAACCGGCTGCCGGTCAGGGATATCCTGGATGACGCCCTGCTCAACGAGAGAAAACTAATGGACCAGCTCCAGGAGCGGCAGAAGCAGCTCGAGGTCCGGGAAAACCTGCTGAAGTCGGAGGAGACCAGGCTCGACGCGCTGAAAAAAGAAATAGTGGCGAAGATCGAAAGCCTCAAATCCATGGAAGACAAGCTCAGCGCCCCGCTGGCATCCGAGGACAAGAAGTTCCGGGAACTCGCGAAAGTCTATGAAACGGCTCCGCCCGCCCAGGTCGGTTCCATTATGGAGAAAATGGACAGGAAGACGGCGGCGGCGATAATCATGAACATGAACAATAAAAAAGCCGGCGCGGTCTGGGGCCATATCAGCCCGGCCAAGGCCGTCGAGATCGCGCGGGAAATAGCCGGCCCCGAAGGGCAGCCGGAAGCCGGGCCTCCCCAAACCCGGCCGAATTCCGGCCAGAAGCGCGGCAAAAAGTGAAATTTGTTTTCCGCAGGCATCCCGCCTGCGGAAAAATTTTCCCCTTCCGAAACACTCCCGTTATTTCCGACCTTCGTTTAAGTGCCCGTAAATACTGCTTAAAAATGTAGGCGGGCATTTGTGGCATACAGGTTGCTCTTTATCCGGATCAAATTTATTGATTTTGGAAAGGAACAGCCGGTGGCGGACACGACGATATCCGGGCAGATCAGCTCGAATCCTTTGCAGACAAGCACAAGCGGCAAAAGCAAAACGGCCCTGAGGACGAATGCCATGTTCGATATCCTGCTGGCCCTCTTTCAATCCGGCGGGCTCTCCGGGAAAATTATTCCCGGCGTGAGCGGCGGATTCGCGATCGCCGAAGGCGTTTCCCCGGCGACAGGCGCGGGGGAGGGCAATGCCATGGCCGTGCCGCACCTGAATAATGTGAATGCCAGAAATAAAAAAACCGGCAAAGGCGCCGTCCCCGACATCTTCGCAGTCGCAGGGGCATCGGCCGCGCCGGAAAAAGGCCCGGCAGTGAACCCGGCCGCCTCGCTCAACTCCGGCGGGAAGGCCTCGGCCCGTCACGTGTCGGCCAATGCAATGAAAGCGGACTCTCCCGCGTTGCCGAAAGCAATGTCGAAGCAGGAAGGCAGGATGCCCTCCCCGGATGAGACAGAAACGAAAGATGCGAAACCCGGTAAGGACGGCCCGGCGGCGGCAGGAACGCACAAGGCGGACGGGACTGAATTGAAATCCGCTGCAGCCGCTCAAGACGGGAGAAGTTTCCGGACAGAACTTGCCGGCTCGATAGGGGAAAAGAACGGGGTCGCCGCGGCGGCCGAACAGGCCAAATCCGGCCGCGAAACCGGCGGGGAGCGGAACAAGGCTGGACAAAAGGCCGCCGAGGCCGACAGCGCATCCGGGTTGAAAGGCATAATCCAGGATAGTGCCGTTAAAGGCGCAGAAGCGGCTGCGCTCCGGAAGGGAAGTGAAGCCGTATTAAAGGAAAACGCAGGCGAAAAGACGGGTGTCCATCCGGCCGGCGCAGACATGCCCAATCCGGAATCCGCGAAAATCGCCGTCAGGGACGAGAACAGGATTTCCTCACCCCGGGTTGAACCCGCGGAGGGCGGCCTCGCGGCCCGCTCCAACAGTCCCGCCGAGAATGGAAAATCCGCGGAAGCCAGAGCTGACAGGGAAACCCCGGCCGTGCCCAAAGGGGAGCCTGCGAGGACGGGGCAGGCGCTCTCCGGCGCTGTCGGCATCCAGGCCGCATCCGGCTCCAGCGCCGTGTCCGCCTCTGAAGGCGCTTCAGGTGAGGCTTTCAACCAGGCCGTCATCGGGCAGGTGTCGGGCGGGACCATCGAACTTTACCGCGGCGGAGGAGGCAGGGTGCGGTTGTCCCTTGACCCGCCCGATCTGGGGAGCGTCGACATGGACCTGATTGTCGACCGCAATGGCGTGAAGCTCGTCCTCTTTTCGGAAGCCGGCGAGGTGAGAAATGTCCTTCAGGCCAACATGGACCAGCTCCGCGGCTCCTTGCATGACCAGGGGATGAACAGGTTCGATATCATCGTCCAGGACCGCCCGGCCTCGGACGGCGGCGGATGGCAGGCGGGAAATTCCGGCAGGGAATCGATGTCGGGCGGCAGCGGCGGCGAGGGCGGGCAATCCCGCCCCGGTAATGAAACCGGCGCGCCGGCGGCTCTGCCCGGGGACGGCAAAGCGGCGCTTGCGGCAGGCCGCGAAAACCAGAGCGGCGAACTGAACGTTTTCGCCTGAGCATGACAGCAGAGAGGAAGAGCAATGAGCACAGTGGGATCGGTATCATCGTCGGCGGCAGCCGCGGCGGCAACAAAGGAAACGGCGATCGGGAAGGATGTGTTCCTGAAGATGTTGGTCGCCCAGCTTAAAAACCAGAACCCCCTCAGCCCCCTGGACGGCACGGATTTCGCCGCCCAGCTGGCGCAGTTCTCAAGTCTTGAGCAGCTCACCAATATGAGCGCGCAGATGGAGAGCCTGTCATCCAGCATCGGCTCGATGGTGAACAGCCAGCTCGTCACCATGATCGGGAGCGAGGTCACTGCGTACGGCGACACCATAACGGCCGACGGGACCGCGAAGACGCTGACCTACTCCCTGCCGACTGACATCAAGAGCGGGCAGGTCGAAATATACGACAGCAGCGGCAGGCTGACCGCTACGCTGCCCATCGGTTCCGCCAAGGCGGGGATCAATACGGTGGTATGGAACAGCGCCGACAGCGGCACATATGCATTCGCCGTATCGGGAACCGACCTGCAGGGCAAGGACGTGAGCGGGACGACAATGACAACAGGCAAAGTTACCGGCGTGAATTTCCGGAACGGGACCTCGTACCTTGTAATCGAGGGCCGGAACGTCGCCTTCAGCGATATAGTGTCGATAAATAAAAGACAATAAACATATTCAGTTCCTAATGAAGGAGGGTTGAGAAATGGGAAGCTCATTATGGACGGGCATTTCGGGATTGAACGCCAGTTCCAGCCAATTGGACGTCATCAGCAACAATATCGCCAACGTCAACACGATCGGATTCAAGGCGAGCAAGATCTATTTTGCCGACGTGCTGAGCCAGAGCGTTTCCGGCGGCTCGTCTGGCACGATGCAGATCGGGCGCGGCGTTTCGGTGTCGCAGATACTGACGCTGTTCGGCTCCGGGTCCTTCGAGACGACCAGCAGCGGGACCGATGTCGCGATCGACGGCGACGGCTTTTTCATGGTCAACGACAG
>CAZKYN010000250.1:0-4428 GCA_964556675.1 uncultured Syntrophaceae bacterium | reverse complement strand
TCTTTCCGATTACCCTGTAGCCCGGGCGGTCGCAGCCTCGTCGGATTTCCCGTTCCTGTTCAGCCCCCTCACCCTGAGGAACTATTCCGGGAACTGCGGATATAAGGAAGGCGACTGGGTGGAGCGGGCGCTGAAGGAGCGCGACATCTCCTCGCCGGGGTTCGCCAAGGCAAACCGCATCAGGTCCTACCAGGACGGGAAGAACAGGCCGTACATTCATCTCATAGATGGCGGGCTCTCCGATAATCTCGGCGTGCGCGAACTGCTTTATGTAATCACGACCACATTTGATCCGAAAGAAATTCTCAACAATGTAAAAAAATTAAATATCAGCAAGATCCTGTTCATAGTGGTCAATTCCCAGAATGAACTCGAGACGGGCTTCGACAAATGGGAATATTCCCCGGGCTGGTGGTACGAGCTGATGACGGTGGGCAACGCCCCGATGGACAACAGCACTTTTGAAACCATCACCCTTTTGAAGAGAAGCGTCCAGTTATGGAAGCAGGGCATCGAGTCAAAAAAGGATTGCGAAAATATCCTCAAGGGGATCTGTCCGGATGCGAAGGTCCCTCCGAGCGATTTCTCCGATATCGAATTTTATCCCGTGGTAATAGGTTTTGATTCCCTGCAGGACGAGAAGGAAAGAGTGTATTTCAAACGCCTGCCCACGAATTTCGAGCTGCCGCCCGAAGATATAGACAGGCTGCGCGCCGTGGCCGGCAAGCTCCTGGATGAATCGCCCGAATTCCAGAGACTGCTTTCAGACCTCAGGCAGGAGGCCGGGCCGACCAGCCAGGCAAAAGCAAACAAATAACAGGGGGTGCATGAGACCGAAAATCCTCGTCACCGGCCGTCTGCCCGGTGACATTATCGAAAAGCTTACACGATGCTGCGATGTTGAAGCAAACACCGAAGACCGGCCCATGGAAATGGACGCGGTCCTTGCCTCGATCGGGGACAAGGACGGACTCCTGTCGATGATCACGGACCGGGTCGATGCGGAACTCATGGACCGCGCGCCCCGCCTGCGGATAATCTCCCAGATGGCCGTGGGCTACAACAATATCGACGTGGAGGCCGCAACCCGCAGGGGAATAGCCGTAACCAACACCCCCGGGGTGCTGACGGACGCCACGGCCGAACTCGCATTCGCCCTGCTTTTGGCAGCGGCGCGGCGGGTCGTGGAAGGGGACAGGATGGTGCGGGAGGGCCGGTTCCGCTTCTGGGCGCCTTTCCTTTTCCTGGGCAGCCAGGTCTCGGGTAAAACGCTGGGCATAATCGGGATGGGCCGGATCGGCAAAGCGGTCGCGCAAAGGGCCCGCGGCTTCGACATGAAAATAATCTACCACAACCTTGCACCCCTGGGCGCTTCGGAAGAGGCGCAATACGGCGCTCAATACAGGAGCCTCGATGCGCTGCTCGCGGAGGCGGACTTCATCTCTGTGCATGTCCCCCTCACTGATAAAACGAAATACCTGATCGGCAAAGAACAATTTTCCCGGATGAAAAAGAGCGCCTTCCTGATCAACACCTCCCGCGGACCGGTGGTCAGGGAAAAAGACCTGGTCGAGGCCCTTCGCTCGGGCGTTATAGCCGGGGCCGGAATCGATGTTTACGAGAACGAGCCCGCTCTGGAGCCCGGTCTGAGCGAACTGGAAAATGCAGTGCTCCTGCCCCACGTGGGGAGCGGTACGCTTGAGACCCGGACAAGGATGGCGGAAATGGCGGCCGAAAGCCTGATTGCCGGGATCGAGGGCAAAGTCCCGCCCCGCATGGTCAACCCGGAAGTGTTTCAGGATAAATAATCTACCTCTTTAATGTAAAATTCGGGAATCTGTTTACAGGCGGCCCGAAAAGTGCGACAATTCGGCCTGATTTGCCGTTATTTGCGTGTACGGGGAGAATGGATGATCGGTTTTTTTGATTCGGGTTTCGGCGGCCTTACCGTGCTCAAGCATGTCGTGAAAGAGCTGCCCCGATACGATTACCTTTATCTGGGGGACAACGCCCGAGTGCCTTACGGGAGCCGTTCGGATGCGATCGTCTACGAGTTCACCCGCCAGGCCGTGCAGCACCTGTTTAAAAAGGGGTGCGAGCTGATCGTTATCGCCTGCAATACCTCCTCGGCCAAAGCGCTCCGGAAAATCCAGCAGGAATACCTGCCCGCCACTTACCCGGACCGCCGGGTCCTGGGGGTTGTGATCCCCATGGCGGAGGAGGTGGTGGAGCGCACCAGCGCCCGCAAGGTGGGCATCCTGGCGACTGAAGGGTCGGTAGCTTCGGGGGCTTATGTAGTGGAAATAAAAAAGCTCAATACCGGTGTTGAGGTAATCCAGCAGGCCTGCCCGCTTCTCGTCCCGATAATCGAAGCGGGCGAGCAGGAATGGGAAGGGACCGATATGATCGTCAGGCGCTACCTCAAGGAACTTTTTTCCAGGGACGCGGGCATCGATACCATTGTCCTGGCCTGCACCCATTACCCCATACTTTACCGGAATTTCACCCGGAATGCGCCCCCCGGGGTGGCGGTGCTTGAGCAGGGACCGGTAATAGCCCGGAAATTAAAGGATTACCTGCGGAGGCACCCGGAAATGGAAGTGCGGCTCGGCAAAAACGGCCTGAGGGCCTTTCAAACCACCGACACCTGGGAAAAATTCGACACGCTGGCCAACATCTTCTACGGAGAACCCATCCACTCGGAACTGGTATCCCTCGACACAATCTGTTCGTAAATTATAAGCCCTTGCTTGACTGAAAAATAAGGCTATGCTATAGGCGAACTTTCTTGAAAAAGCCTTCCAAAATAAAATATTAGCTATGGCAGATTTTACCCACTTGGATAAAAAAGGTCGGGCCAGGATGGTCGATGTGACCGGCAAGAATGAAACGCGCCGGGAAGCAAAGGCCTGCGGAAAGGTCCTTATGAGCCCCGCAACGGTCAGGGCAATCGGGGAAGGCGCCGTCAAGAAAGGCGATGTGTTCGCCGTAGCCAAAATCGCGGGGATAATGGCCGCCAAGAAGACGGGTGAAACTATCCCGCTTTGCCATCCCCTGCAGCTTACCGATGTCGATGTGATTCTTTCCGCAGACCCGGACAGAGGGGAGGTCCTTATCGAATCGACAGTGAAGTGCTTCGGCAGGACAGGAGTCGAAATGGAGGCTTTGACGGCAGTATCTGCGGCCGCTTTGGCCGTTTATGATATGTGCAAATCCGCCGATAAGGACATGGTAATTTCGGATATCAAGCTGATGGAAAAGACCGGCGGGAAAAGCGGCGCCTACAGGCGAAAACGGGATTGAACGGGATGGCGTCCGAGAGGACATTCAGGATAAGGTCCGGATTTCTGATCCCCCTGGCGGCGGATGTCTTTCTGCTTGCGTTCTTGCTGGGTCTGGCCTTCTTCGGAAAATCCCAACCCGTGGAGAGGATCGTCCTGACTGTGGTTTTCATTCCTCTTTGCCTGGTATTCGTAGAACTGCTCATGAGACAGATTGAACTGTGCGAGAGCGGGATCAGGATAAAGAGGTTCGTCAGGAAAAAAGAGCTCCTGTGGGGAGACATAACCGAGGCCGGCTCGGTCGTCCTGCGGAACAAGGTCTATATCGTCCTGACCACCAAAAAAGGTTTTTACGTAATCTCAAATTCTTATGAGAATTTTACGTTGCTTATAAAATACATTGTCGATCACCTGGATAAGGAGAAAGTTGAAGAAGGCGTGTCCAACCTGGTCTTGTACCCGGTCCGAAAAATGGCGGACATTGTTTCGGCCTGGATCGCGGCGGTTATCCTGTTGATTATTGTATTTACGAAGCTGTTCTTCTGAAAGGACCAACAATGTTGAAGAAAACCAAGATCGACGACCCGTCATTTACAGTTGAAAACATTCTCGAGAAGACCCTCGAAGACCTTACGCTTTTCCTGGGGACAAACGAAAAATCCAAGAGCACGTTGTATGATGAAATTATGGAGATGGTTGAGAGATCGTTGATTAAAATAGCCCTCAGGCGGTCCAACAATGTGAAAATGAGCGCCGCCGCGTTCCTGGGAATAAACCGCAACACACTCCACAAGAAGATCGAACAGCTGAATATCTCCTGCAAAGAAAAATAGTTTAAATCATGATAGTCGGTGTTTTGGCATTACAGGGGGCCTTCCGGGAACACATCCGCATGGTGAAGATGTGCGGCGCCCAGGCTCACGAGATAAGGCTTCCCGAAGAGCTCGAAAGAGTGGACGCGCTGATCATACCTGGAGGGGAAAGCACCACAATTTCCAAGCTCATGGCGGAATACGGATTTCCCGGGAACATACGGTCCTTTGTGAAATCAGGCAAACCGGTGATGGGGACCTGCGCCGGGCTCATCCTGCTCGCAGCCAACCAGCAGGGGAAAAAACAAAAGTTTCTCAATCTTATCGATATTGAC
>CAZKYN010000249.1:0-4435 GCA_964556675.1 uncultured Syntrophaceae bacterium | reverse complement strand
AATGTGTGGGGGGAAAAGTTCTTCTCCACCTCCAGGTTTTTTTCAAATTCCCTGATCGCGTCCTGCACGCATATCCCCAAATGGCCGGCGTTAAAAAAAATAATGCCACTCCAAGCACAAAAAAAACGAGAATATTCTCCCGACCGAGTTATTCACGCTTTTTGCGTGCTTCAGTGGCGACAGAGATATTCAGAGAATCAGCACCGTCTGATCCCTGCGTAGTAGCAGCAGCAGGAATTCCCGAAATTGTTGTCAAATACCCTGGTGTGACCATCTCTGAAAATTATTTTCACGTGGGAGATGCCTCCCAGCACCTGGGAGTTCCACTCTTCAATTACGACCCCAAAACCCCATTCCGGAAATCTGAGGTGGATGACCTGGTCTCCCGTCTTCAGGTATAACCTCCTCGTTTCCTCCTTCATAATGTCACATCTTGTATTTGCCGAATTCCTCCAGGGAGAGGTTTTCCAGGAAGTCCTTCAGCTTCTCTTTTTTCAGGTCGTCTGCGTTTATCGATTTCTTGGCGAAATCGATGCTGCGCGATTTGTCGATGACTTTTTCATCCACGAAGATCGGGGCATTGGCCCTCAGCGCCAGGGCTATAGCGTCGCTCGGGCGCGAATCCACCTTGACGGCGTTGGCGTTCTTGAGCAGGTGGATCAGGGCAAAAAATGTATTATCCTTCAAATCGTTGATCTCGATCATCGTGACCTGGATATCAAGGTTCTTCAGCAGCTCGTTCATAAGGTCGTGGGTCATGGGCCTCGAGAAGCTTATCTTTTCCAGCTCGGTGGCGATGGCGCTTGCCTCGAACAGGCCGATCCAGATCGGCAAGGCCCTCTTGTCCTCCATGTCCTTCAAAATGACAATAGGCGTGTTGGTCAGGGGATCTATCGTCAGACCCGATACTTTCATTTGCAGCAACATTGAAAAACCTCTCTTTCTGAGAGCATCTCGCCCCTCAAGGAGTGCAGATATGCCTGGGTTATCCTAACTGAAACCGTGCTTCCGATCAAGTGCGGTTCAGCCGGGAAATTCACGATCCTGTTTGTCCGTGTCCTGCCCATCATATCACTTCCGGAATTCCTGCTGGCGCCTTCAACAATGACCTGCTGGATGCTGCCTTCCAACTCCCGGTTCCTCTCCAGGGTATGCATATCCTGAAGGGCCTGGAGGACCTTCAGTCTTCTGCCCTTGACTGAGTCGCTTATCTTTTCCTCGAGCTTTTCCGCAGCCGTCCCGGGCCGGTCCGAGTATTTGAAAGAAAACGCCCCGTCGAAGCGGATTTTGCCCATGAGATCGAGGGTCTTCTCAAAATCCTCCTCGGTCTCTCCGGGAAAGCCGACGATTATATCTGTCGTGATGGATATCCCCGGGCAAATCTCTTTGAGCTTTTCCACCTTACTCAGGTAATCGCCGCCCGTGTACCGGCGGTTCATCATCTCAAGGATCCTGTCGGAGCCAGATTGTACAGGCAGATGGATATGTTCGCAAAGATTTTCTATCTGTGCAAAACAAAACATTATGTCTTCCGTAAGGTCTTTCGGGTGGGATGTCGTGAACCGGACCCTGTCGATCCCCCTGATCAGCCCTATCTGCCTCAGGAGGGCGGAAAACCCTTTTTCCCGGCCGAAGGACTTGCCGTATGAATTCACATTCTGGCCCAGGAGGGTGACTTCCCTGATTCCGTTATCGGCAAGGCCGGCGATTTCATCGAGCACCCCCTGCATATCGCGGCTGATCTCACCTCCCCGGAGATAGGGTACAACGCAGAAGGCGCAATAATTATCGCAGCCCTGCATTATGCTGACGAAAGCGCTTGTCTTCTGCCGCGGAACGGCCAGGATGCCGATCGAGTCGGAGTTCCCGTTAAGCTTCGTGTCGACCAGCGGGGCGCCTCCCTCTTCGAGCCTGCGGAGCATTTCCGGCACCCTGCCGATCGCCTGGGTGCCGAACACGAAATCGAGCCCGCTCAGCTTCTTCAGCAGGTTCCGGCCTTCTTTCTGGGCCATGCAGCCGCCTACGCCCAGCACCAGCCCCGGCCTGGAATGTTTCAGGTTCCGGAGCTTTCCGGCCTCGCTGATCGCCTTTTGCTCCGCTTTTTCGCGGATGCTGCAGGTATTGACGATGATCAGGTCCGCCCGTTTTGCATCCTTTACCGGCCGGAAACCCTGCCTGATGAGGAGTTCTGTAAGCTGCTCCGAGTCATGGACGTTCATCTGGCAGCCGAAGGTTTTGATATAAAAGCTTTTTTGTTTCAAAAGGCATTCCTGGCGCTGTATTTTTCTGTGTAATTAATATATAGCGCGAGGCTGCGTCAACTAATATTTAAACCCGAAGTTTTCTCGTAAAATCAACGGTTTGGAAGAAATTCAAAAAACCCTGCCCTCGCTTAATA
Source organism: uncultured Syntrophaceae bacterium (assembly GCA_964556675.1). Taxonomy (GTDB): domain Bacteria; phylum Desulfobacterota; class Syntrophia; order Syntrophales; family UBA4778; genus JBDKTK01. The sequence continues at coordinate 2,037 of CAZKYN010000249.1, read as the reverse complement.
TTTTCTCTTGCACAATATATTGTATTGTGTTTATTTATCCACCACAACATATTGGGCACCAATTAAATAAGGCGTTTGTATTCGGTTTCATATTCTTTTTTTCTTCTTGAAAAAACCGGGGGGAATTCATGCAAGATACTATTCGTAAGAGGGACGGGCGTTTAGATCCGTTCAATCCGGAGAAAATCACCAGCGCCATTGCCAAGGCCGGGGCGGCAACAGGTGAGTTCGACTCGGACACTGCGCGGAAGCTTACCATAAAGGTCCTTGCTCTTGCGGAGAGCATTTATAACAATTCGATCTTCTCCGTAGAGGAGGTCCAGGACATCGTCGAGGAGGTCCTGCTTTCCTCTCCCTACCGGAAAACGGCCAAGGCCTACATCATCTACCGCGACCAGCATGCCAGGCTTCGCGAGCTCGCTAATAAGATGGAGATCGACCTCGTCGACCAGTACCTGAAAAAGGCCGACTGGAAAATCAATGAAAACAGCAACATGGATTATTCGCTCCAGGGGTTGAACAATTACCTGTCCTCCGAGTTGTCCAAGGTATACTGGCTTAACGAGATATATCCTCCTGAAATCAAGCAGGCCCATGTGGACGGCGACTTCCACATCCATGATCTGAGCCTGCTTTCGGTCTACTGCGTCGGCTGGGACCTCTGGGACCTTCTGCTGGAGGGCTTCCGCGGGGCGTCCGGAAAGGTGGAAAGCCGGCCGGCCAAGCATCTGCGCAGCGCCCTGGGCCAGATTGTGAACTTCTTTTACACCCTCCAGGGCGAGGCCGCCGGGGCCCAGGCCTTTTCGAATTTCGACACCCTGCTCGCCCCCTTTATCCGGTACGACAAGCTGAGTTTCCGGGAGATAAAGCAGGCGCTCCAGGAGTTCATCTTCAATATAAACGTCCCGACCCGGGTAGGTTTCCAGACCCCGTTCACAAATGTAACCCTCGACGTGACAGTCCCGACGTATTATGCCGATCAGAACGTGATCATTGGCGGCATTCCCCAGAAAGAGACATACAAGGAGTTCCAGAAAGAGATGGACCTGTTCAACAAGGCCTTTCTGCAAGTCATGGCCGAGGGGGACGCCAAGGGAAGGGTATTCACGTTCCCGATCCCGACCTATAACATAACCCGGGATTTCGATTGGCAGAACCGCAACCTCGACTATCTCTGGGAAATGACGGCCAAGTACGGTGTGCCGTACTTCTCCAATTTCGTGAATTCCGATATGAGGCCGGAAGACGCGCGCAGCATGTGCTGCCGGCTGAGGATCGACAACAGGGAACTGGAAAAGCGGGGGGGAGGGCTTTTCGGCTCCAATCCCCTGACCGGTTCGATCGGCGTAATCACAATCAATATGCCGCGGCTGGGATACATTTCAAAAACCGAAGAGGAGTTCCTGAACCGCCTGGAGCGGCTTATGAAATGCGCCAAGGAGAGTCTGGAGATCAAGAGGAAGGTCCTCGAGAAATTCACGGAAGCCAACCTCTACCCCTACACAAAATACTACCTGCGCGGCGTCAAACAGCGCCTGGGCGAGTACTGGAAAAACCACTTCTCGACCATCGGGCTGGTGGGCATGAACGAAGCCTGCCTCAATTTCCTGGGCAGGAACATCGCCACGAAAGAGGGAAGCGAGTTCACCAAGAGGGTCCTGGATTTCATGAAAGGCAAGATGCTGGCATTCCAGGACGAATCGGGCAACAACTTCAACCTGGAAGCCACACCCGCTGAAGGGACCTCTTACAGGCTGGCCCAGCTCGACAAGAAGAAATACCCGGGGATCATCTGCGCGAATGAACCGGAAATAGGGAAAAACGGGTCCGAGCCTTTCTACACCAATTCCAGTCAGCTGCCCGTCAACTACACGGACGACCTGTTCGAGGCGCTCGACCTCCAGGACGAGATCCAGACGAGGTACACGGGAGGGACGGTGTTCCACGCCTTTGCGGGCGAACGGGTCCACGAGTCCGCCGCGATAAAGACCTTTGTGAAAAAAATCTGCAGCACATACCATCTGCCGTACTTCACCT
>CAZKYN010000248.1:0-4451 GCA_964556675.1 uncultured Syntrophaceae bacterium | reverse complement strand
TGACTTTGTCTTCGACAACCAGATGCTCGCCCAGGTGCTCTGGTACGGGTACACTATTGCAGAGGTAAGCTGCCCGACCAGGTACATGACAGATTCATCCTCAATTAATTTCAGCAGGAGCGTTAAATACGGTTTTGGCTGCCTGGCCACAGCCGCGAGGTTCAGGATGGCAAAATGGGGGATGAATCACTCAGTCCTGTTCCCGGCAAACGGGAATAAGAGCCGGCTGGAATCGGTGGATTTGGAAGCTCGCGGCTGATTCAGTTTTGGGAATGTTGCTGCTGAAAACTTGTAGAGAAGGTAAATTTAATGGTGCCGGAGGTCGGAGTCGAACCGACATGCCCCCGAGGGGCGGGGGATTTTGAGTCCCCTGCGTCTACCAGTTTCACCACTCCGGCACAGAAGGGAAAATATCCGCAGGGGGCCGTCCTGTCAAGCAAAAATGTTATTGACAATAAATCCGGACACGTGTTAAATGCCCATCTCCATTACATAAATGGGGCTGTAGCTCAGCTGGGAGAGCGCTTGAATGGCATTCAAGAGGTCACGAGTTCGATCCTCGTCAGCTCCACCAGAAATTCAAAGGGTTTAACCGAATCGGTTAAACCCTTTTTACTGGAAAATGGGATTTATGTGTTCAATCTTTCAGTATTCAATAAAATACAGTGATAAGCCCTTCCGTATAGATTCAAACTGTTCAATTTGATCCTCTTCATCTGAAAGGGACCCGCTGGTGTTATCGTATATCCCCCCGGCGTTGAGATACGCGCTGCCGAACCGGGCAATATCATCTCCCGTTAATCCAATTTCATCACAAACGGGCCGGCGCTCTATAACGACCTTCTTTCTGTCGTTCAAACGCACCTCCCTGAACATGTTCCTGTATGAAACTGACGGCCTGATCGCAGTGTCGTAATACCGGACAAAAAGGGAAAAATCGTGGAAATGGATATAGGGCCAGCACTCCCGGTTGAAATAGAGGCAATCGCCTGTCCCGTTGAGCTTCCAGGAGTTTGCGCCTGTTTCCGCATCCTGCAGTAACTTTGTCTGTTGTCGGATTTTTTCCGGATGCCCCTTGATATGCAAGGCCCTGATCAGCCCTGATTCGGTCGGATCCTCATGGGAATTAATAATGAGTGGGACGTGGCGCTTTCTTTCGGCGACTTTCTGATAGCGGTTCTTATAAGGGAATGAACAATAATTTATCGGCAGGTTTATGCCTGATTCCAGGTTGTATTTCATTATTTTCAATGCCGACAGTTCCGACTCAAGCACCGTCACCTTGGGGCCGTGCAGGAACGTATAGTCCCTCGCCGCGAGGTTGCGAAAATTATGGGGGGTGAGCCGCAGCTGATGCAGGTTGAGGTATTTGACGCCGCTTTCCTTGAAATCCGCAATCATTTTTTTCAGATTTTCAAATTGTTCGGGAATTGCCGGGATCTCAACGGTGATGTTATCGATCAAGCCCGCCGCCGTCCTGATCTTTTCGAGAAAGCCATCATGGGCATAAATATTGAAACGGATCTCGTCTACACCGGCTTCTTTGAGGGCCTGCAGCTTTTGTTGTGTTGCCGGCTTGCCGTTTGTATAAATCCATAGATGGACGGCTTTGCCGGACCTGTTCCTGACTGCAGAGATGAACCGGATGGTCCGCTCGAAGCTCAGCAGGGGCTCGCCGCCGCTGATGCTGACGCCCCTGAACCGGAACTTTTCGACATAATCCGCATAATCCTGCGGATCGGAAAATTGTACAGTCTGGGTGACGGGCTCGCCGGCCTCGGTCTGGTCCGCCGGGCAGAAGAAACAGTTTCCATTGCAAACGCCGTTTATGAAAAGGCAGGACCATTCGCCGGCAATGCATGATCGGCAGCCGGGCGATAATCCCAGGCAGGCCGGTTTTGTGCCGCCGCAATAAAGGGCTGCCCCGCGATCTTTCAGCCAGAGCAGAAGCTTTTCGCGCTCTTCAGATGCAGCCGCCGCCTGCCCGGGCGCAACCCATTTCAGTCGGCCGTAACCATCCCCGTATTCCCGCCGGGCGGATTCCCTGAAAAATTCTTTTTGCTCGGAGTCAGTCATATTCACAATTACGGAATTGGCCCAAAAAAAGGAGTTAACGGCCGGTTAACTCCTTCTCCTGAATTATTTGTCTGGATATTAAAGATCCTTGATATCTTTAATAATCTTGAGCTTGCCGGATTTGGCAAGATCATCCTTGGCCTGATTCAGCCAAGCCTGGTACAAGGAATTTTCCTTTGCCCTCGTCAGGGCTGATTTCAAAGCATCTTTGTTGAAGCCTTTTTCATCGGCCAGCTGCCTTTCCTTGAACTTCACAATTACCGGGATGTTGTTGACTGCAAATACTTTGCCCGGATAGGGATTTTTCTCTGAGAGCTGGGAGAGCGACAGCGAGAGGTCGCGGGAGTCGCCTAAATTGGGAATCTTTGGAGTACCCGCAACGAACATCCCCGTTTCCGCAATTTTCAACCCCTTATCGGAGCAGGCTTTTTTGAAATCGGCGCCCTTTTTGAGTTCATCCAGGAGCTTGTCGGCTTCGGCGGCGGCCAGTTTGGCTGCTTCCGTGTTGATGAGGGAATTTTCAACGCTCTTTCTTACCTCGTTCAACGCCGGTATGTATGAGGGTTTCAGGGACACAAGCCTGAACAGGTAATAGCCCTTTTCCGAGGGCACCGGAGGGGTGACTTCGTCCTTCTTCAGGGAGAACAGCAGGGAACTGATGTCCTTGAGTTCTCTGATTTCGGCCGGGATGGAGTCCTTGGTGAAGACATCGGTAGAGTGGATGCGAAGGTTGCCTTTTTTGGCGTACTCTTCAAAATTATTTTCCTGGTAAATGGTTTCATAGGCTTTTTTCGCCTCTCGCGAGGCTGCATCCATGCCCCTGACAGATTTGATCTCGCTGATTATTTTCCCTCTTATTTCCGAAAGGGGAGGGGTTTTGCCGGATTTCGCGTACTTCCTCCCGTACGCGGCGTAGAACTTGTTGATCTCGTCTTCCGTGACCTCGGCCGTCCCAGCCAGGTCGGGCGCTGAGAAAATTACATACTGGACCTGGACCTTTTCCCGGACCCGGAAAGCCTCAGGGTTGTCTTTCAAATGTTTTTCCAGATCGGAGTCGCTGTATTTTACCCTGCCGTGGAACATTTCCGGGCTGAGCTTGACAAATTGAAGGTTGATCTTCTCGTTCTGGAGCCGGTAAAATTCTTTGGCCTCGAGGTCCGAAACGAGAGCACCCTCGGCGATAAGGATCCTGAGCTTCTCCGCCAGGATGCCGTTCTTCTGCATTGCTTCGAAGTCTTCGGCGCTCAATTTGTTCTGTCTGAGGATGCGCTGGTAATATTCCTGGCTGAAAGCCCCGTCTTTCTGGAATGCAGGGTAAGATGCTATTGCCTGCCGGATTTCCCCCTCGGTAACAGATATGTGCAGCATGCCGGCCATTTCGTTGATCACGGCACGGTTGAGGATTTTTTCGAATGCCTGCTGCTTAAGGTTGAGCTGTTTAAGCATTTCGTCGGTGAGAGCGCCCTGGTAGTACTGCCGGAGCATGTCAAGCATATTCCTGTACTCGGTCTGGAACTCTCCGTAGGTTATCGGTTTTCCGTTCACAGTGGCTATGGCCTCTCCGCCTCTGCCGGACGTCATCGACCCGAAATAAGCTACGAAGACGACGATTATGGCCCCGAGGAGTATCTTAATGAACCAGCTCCTCGCCTGATTCCTCATAAACTGAAGCATAGGTTGAAATCCTCCAAAGAAAGCAAATCAGCGTATTTATTTAGAATAAATAAGGAAAAATTGCCACCCTTAAATTAAGGGAGATAGATCACGGATGCTCCCGGATTTTGGGAACAGCCCGTATGGGGGGTGCCGCTGTGCGCATTACGAATGCAGTGTGAAGGTTCCTATTCCGTATGCCTCCTTAGGTAGCCGGTTTTATAAAATTGTGGTTTGATTAAAAAATCGCTTATCAGGGCTGCAAAAATGTTTTCGGCTGCCCAACGGAGCGGCTTGCCTCTTAGGATTTTCAGAATATGGCAAAGAAATGCTAGTCAAAACAGCTTCAACTCAAAATTTAAAAAATTGAAATACATGTGACTTTCTTGGTTTTTGTTTGTATATTGTATACTTAAAGAGAGGTGATTTAATGAAAAAATTTGGACGGAAGCCAAATGAAAGTTATTGCGTATAAACGGAATGGATTTACACTGGTTGAACTTGTAATTGTTATTTTGATGCTTGGCATTATGGCCGCCTTTTTTGTAGCAAAGTTTTACAATACCAGTACCGTCAATTTGAATTCAGAGATGGATATAGTCAAATCCCACATCCGGTTTGCCCAGTCCAGGGCGATGAATACAAACTCTGTTTGGGGTATAAATATTTCCAGCGCTAATCAATATTCCCTGTTCCAGACCAGCACGGCAAATATAATCAGG
>CAZKYN010000247.1:0-4500 GCA_964556675.1 uncultured Syntrophaceae bacterium | reverse complement strand
TACATCGGAATTCCTGGAGCGCAACGGCTACGTCCATTACGAGATATCCAATTATTCCCGGGGGCCGAATTTCGCTTCCCGGCATAACCGTAAATACTGGGAACATACGCCGTACCTGGGTTTGGGCCCCGCGGCGCATTCCTTTTCGGGAACCAGGAGGTGGTGGAACCAGGCCGATGTCCGCAAATATATCGACCTGCTGACGGAAGGGAAAAGCCCTTTTGAGGGCTCGGAGGAAACCGGCCCGGAAGAAATATTCCTGGAGATGCTCAGCCTGGGGCTTCGCACCCGCAAGGGATTATGCTTGGAGCAGCTTGAACGCATCCGGGGGAGAAAGTTCACAGGAAACGACCACGAATTCCTGGAAAGCTTTTGCCGGGAAGGTTACGCCGAAATGGGAGGAGGCTTCTTCCGCCCCACCCGCAAAGGGATGGCGGTTGCCGACCGGCTGGCGCTGGAACTGGCCTCTTTTTTCGACCGGTGAAACCTAATCCCGCTCCTGAGCTTTTCGAACTGACTCCTAATCCCGCTCAATAACACTATTCCAGGGATGTGAGGCCATGCTGAATGGCAAATTTGATCAGGCTGGGGATATCCTTGATGCCAAGTTTCGTCATGAGTCGGCTCCTGTATGTTTTCACGGTCTTGATCGAGAGGAACAGCATCTCTGCTATCTCCGCACTGGTCTTTCCCTCCACCACGAGTTGAAGGACTTCGCGCTCTCTCTGGCTGAGAGCCGACAGGGGGTCTTTCAGGTTTTCCTCCTTGTCAAGGTAGGCGCAAAGCATCTGGTCGGAAACCTTGCTGCTCAGGTACCGTTTGCCTTCATGGACCGTATAGATTGCCTTGACGAGTTCGCGGCCCGCCGACTCTTTCAACAGGTAGCCGCTCGCCCCCGCCTTTAAAGAGCGGATTATGGGCTCCGTCGAGGACCGCATTGAAAGCATGATCACGCGCGTTGCAGGGTTTTCCCTGCAGATCTGCTCAGTGGCATCTATGCCGTTCAACTCCGACATGACGATGTCCATGATCACGATTTCCGGCTTGAGTTCCCTCACTTTCCTGATTGCCTCGCGGCCGTTCGAGGCCTCGCCGACCACCCGGATGTTCCCCTGGGCTTCCAGCATGAACCGCAGACCATCCCGGACTATTGCGTGGTCGTCGGAAATCAGGACCCTTATGCTCATAAAGGGACCTCGACTGATATGATCGTGCCCTTGCCGATTTTCGACCGGACGGAGAAGATGCCTCCCAATGAATCCGTCCTTTCCGCCATGTTCATCAGCCCCAGCCCCCGGCGCCCCGATGCTTTTTGAAGGCCTTCCGGATTGAAGCCGATCCCGTCATCACTTATTTTCATTATCAGCCTGTTCTCCCTGACGCTTATTGTTATCCGGACTTCGCCGGCCCTGGAGTGCTTGCGGATATTCGTAAGGGCTTCCTGCACAATCCTGAACAGGTGGTTCTCCATGTCGGTACCCGGCCGGGGACGGATCTCCCTGCCCTTCATGACGACCCTGATCCCGGTCCTGGCTGAAAAGCGCTCGACATACCATTGGATGGAAGCAATCAAGCCGTAGTCGTCCATGTCCGGCGGCCTCAATTCAGACATCAGGCTCCGCGTGAATTCCGATGTCTCTTCCACGAGCTGCATCGAATAGTCCAGAATCGAGTCGTGGTGGGACGTCAGGGCCTTTTTATCAATCGCGGTCCGCAGGATGTTGAGGTTCAGCCCCAGGACGGTCAAATTCTGTCCCACCTGGTCATGCAGCTCCCGGGCTATCCTCTTCCTTTCCGATTCCTGGGCTTCGGTGAGCTTCGCGGACAATAACTTGAGCTGTTCGCTTTGCGACTGCAGGGTGATCTGCGCAACAACGCGTTCGGTAACATCCTGGGTTGTCCCGAAAAGACATCTTATCCTCCCGCTCCTGTCGAATTCGGCCTTTCCCCTGGTGAATACGTAGCAGACATCGTCGCCGGGACGCATCACCCGCATTTCAACTTCGAATTTCCTTCCCTCGAATGCCGACCGGAGCGATTCCCTGTACCGGGGGTAATCATCGGGATGGATATGTTTTTTATAGCGGATACGGATCGGGACTCCGGGCTGCGGGTCAATACCGAATATCCGGAACATCTCCTCCGACCAAATCGATTCCCCCGAGTTGAGATCGAAACGCCAGTTGCCTATGCGGGCAAGCGACTGGGCCCTCGCCAGGTCCGCGGCAAGCTGCCGCAAGGCGCTGTCCGCTTTCCGGCGCTCCGTGATGTCCCGCCCGATCCCCAACCTGCCCGCCGCGTTTCCTTCTCCGTCATATATCGTTGTGACGAGGAACTCTACGGGCATCCTCTCGCCGAGCCTGTCGATCAGGTCCTCTTCGTATGGCGGCGTGCTTTCACCGCGGATCCCTTGCCTAAACCGCTTGATAGTTGATTCGACGGCCTCCGGAGAGACTATGCATGTGAATGGTTTGCCGAGCAGGTCGTGCAGAGAATAACCCGTAAGTTTCTCAAACCTGGGGTTTACATACGTGTACCGGCCCTGCTCGTCCACCATGAAGATCATGTCGAGGGTAAGTTCGACCAGGTTGCGGTATTTCGCCTCGCTCCGGCGCAGCTGTTCGGCCGCCCTGACCGTGTCTATTTCTATCCTCTCCAGGTCCGCAATTTTTCCGCGGAGCATGGCGATTTCGTCCAGGAGATCTTTTTTATTCATGACGGGCCTGCCGGTTCATCAACTCAATCCCGGGAATTCTTATATCATAATGCGTCATTATGAAAGGCCTCTCGACCGGCAGGGCCCTTTTTCAACCTCGGTTTACCCTACTTGTCATACTTGGCCTACAGACAGTCAAGCGATACTCCGTTAACAAAATGGTCCAAAAAGAACCGGCGTGATCTGCGGGGAGGCATACCATGAAGGAACATCTGTACCTTGATGATTATGAAGTCGGCGAGAAAATGCTCTCGCCGTCCCGGACGATTACCGAAGCGGATATTGTCAATTTCGCTTCATTGACGGGCGACTGGCACCCGCTCCACACGGACGCGGAATATGCCGCCCGGACCTCTTTCAAGGGAAGGATCGCCCACGGCATGCTGACGCTGAACATCGGGCTGGCGCTGCCCTTCCGGCTGGGCCCCTATTCAAGTTATCTGCCGAAGTCATTTATAGCCTTCTACGGCATGGACGAACTCCGTTTCCCGGCCCCGACAAGGATAGGGGACACTATACGCTGCGAGGTGGAGGTCGTTGATATCAGTGACAAGGGCCCGGACAAGGGCATCCTGACGATAAGGAACCAGATCAAAAACCAGAGGGACGAGACTGTCGCCTCGTTCGTGATGAAGCTGTTCTGCGGCAAAAGGCCGCATTAGAGTTGTAATTTGAAGCAGCGAAAGGAGACAGGGATGGCCGCGAGGAGTGAAAAGAGTATGTCCCGCGCTCAGAAAAGGGAGTTGGAGTATGCGGAGAACCTGCAGCACTGGACTGCCGAGGAAAAGAAAATATATGAGCTTTGGGAAAAGGCTTACAACCCGGGAGGACAGGCCCAGAACGACAGGCTTGCCAAACAGGGCAAGAAGCCTCCCCGGCAGCTTATAAGCCAGTTGATCGATCCGGGAACACATTTTTTTGAGTTGAGCCGCGGCGCCGGTTTCGGCATCGGCTATGACGGCGTGATGGACGTCCCCTCCGCCGGACTGGTGACCGGGATCGGCAAAATCCACGGCAACTGGGTCATGATCCTCGCCAACGACAGCCGCGTAACCGCCGGGGCCTATTACCCAATCAGCTGCAAGAAGCACCTGAGGGCCCAGGAGATAGCCGAGAAATGCGGGATGAACTTTGTCTACATCGCCGATTCGGCGGGCGCCTACCTGCCCCTGCAGGACAGGATCTTCCCGGGACGGAACCAGTTCGGCCATTTCTTCTACAATATGTGCAGGATGTCCGCAAAAGGGCTCAAGCAGTACACGCTGAGCACGGGGGGGAACACGGCCGGGGGCGCGTACATTGTCTACCTTGCCTGCGAGTCGGTCATGATCGATGGAATGTCATATTCCTTCCTCGGCGGGCCGCCCATGGTGAAATCGGCCATTGGCGAGACCGTTTCCATGGAAGACCTGGGTGGCGCCAAAGTCCACACTAAAATTTCTGGGGGCGCCGACCATTTCGTGCAATCGCAGGATGAAGGCATCGAAAAACTCAGGGAACTGCTGGCCTTTGACCCTAAGCAGACCCTCTATGTGGACAGGAAGAAGCCTGCCGACCCGAAGGTCCCGCCCGATTATCTCTATCAGGTGCTGCCCAAAGAGACCTCGAAGGGGATCAACGTGCGCGAGGTCCTGGCCTGCATAGCCGACGACAGCTACTTCAGCGAATACAAGAAAAACTACAACCCGGGGCGGGGCGACAACATCGTGTGCGGCAAGATCTTTTTGAAAGGCATACCAGTGGGTGTCATCGCCAGCAACAACAACGGGGTCATCTTTGTGGAT